>NZ_JAQYZY010000020.1:0-66546 GCF_028640825.1 Pseudomonas sp. LA5 | reverse complement strand
TCGGCAGCGGGAGGCGAATCCTACAGCATCCTGAGACGCTGTCAACCCCCCTCCGCCTCATCTCGTCATCACCCGGAGGTGAAGACCAAACAGCGAAGAATCCGTGGACCCCTCGCCCGGCTCAGACCTAAGTGCTTGATTTTCAAGCCGCTTCAGCGTCTGCGCCGGAAGTGGGGCGCATTATAGGGGAGTTTCAGGACAGGTCAACAGGTTATTTCAAATTTATTGCCGACGGACACTGATGCGGGCAAAGGCCTTCTTGCCGGCCTGACATATATAGGTACGGCCGATCTCAAACAGGAAGCCGCGATCGACCACCTCGCCATCCACCTTGACGCTACCCGCGGCCAGCAGATCGCGGGCTGCCGCAGCGTTCTTCACCAGCCCGGCTTTATTGAGGACAGCAGCGACCGGCAGCGCCGCATCGGTTTCCAGCTCGACTTCCGGCAGGTCTTCCGGCAGCTCGCCATCCTTCATGCGGTTGCCTGCGGAGCGGTGGGCGGTCTGGGCGGCTTCTTCCCCGTGGAAGCGGGCGACGATCTCTTCGGCCAGCTTGATCTTGATGTCGCGGGGATTGGCGCCCTGCTCCACATCGCTACGGAACTGGGCGATCTCCTCCAGGCTGCGGAAGCTGAGCAGTTCGAAATAGCGCCACATGAGGGTATCGGGAATGGACACCAGCTTGTTGTACATCACCCCCGGCGCTTCCTGGATACCGACGTAGTTGCCGAGGGACTTGGACATCTTCTTCACGCCATCCAGACCTTCGAGCAGCGGCATGGTGAGGATGCACTGAGCTTCCTGGCCGTAGGCGCGCTGCAGTTCGCGGCCCATGAGCAGGTTGAATTTCTGGTCGGTACCACCCAGCTCGACATCGGCGCGCAGGGCAACGGAGTCATAGCCCTGAACCAGCGGATAGAGGAACTCATGGATGGCGATGGGCTGGTTGCCCGCGTAACGCTTGCTGAAGTCGTCGCGCTCGAGCATGCGCGCCACGGTGTACTGGGAAGACAGACGAATGAAGTCGGCCGGCGACAGCTGATCCATCCAGGTGGCATTGAAGGCCACTTCGGTACGCGCCGGATCAAGGATCTTGAATACCTGGGCCTTGTAGGTCTCGGCATTCTCCAGCACCTGCTCGCGGGTCAGTGGTGGGCGGGTGGCGCTCTTGCCACTGGGGTCGCCGATCATGCCGGTGAAGTCGCCGATCAGGAAGATGACCTGATGGCCCAGCTCCTGGAACTGGCGCAGCTTGTTGATCAGCACGGTGTGGCCGAGGTGCAGATCCGGAGCGGTCGGATCGAAGCCTGCCTTGATGCGCAACGGGGTGCCGCGCTCCAGTTTTGTTACAAGCTCTGACTCGACGAGCAGCTCATCTGCTCCACGCTTGATGACCGCCAGCTGCTCCTGGACCGTTTTCATGGGGGCTTCGCCTCTGAATTTCGAAAGCGTGAACCTTATCAAGATGCCCCTAGTAGCCGCCAGCCGGCACGTCGGATCACCACCCCAAAGGGTTGTGACAGCCAGATTTTGATTATATTTTAGGCAGTTATTCACTTCTTTTAACGTCAGATCATCACTTTAGCTAAATGACGAAGCCAATCCCCAAAAGTCCGTTCTACCCCAAAAGCCACCTCGTGGCCGCCAGCGGGGTGGCCGCACTCTTGAGTCTGGCCTTGCTCGTGTTTCCCTCTCAGCAGGTCGAGGCGAAACGCACTTCCATCAATCTGGATGTTGAACAGGACGCCCGGAGCGTCGTGCAGGGTCAGGATGACCTGAAGGAGCAAGTGCTCGCAGATACTCAAGCCGCGGACACCCAGTCCCCCTCCCCCTTTGCCCAGGTAGCCCCGGAGCAGACGGAAGCCCAGACCGCCGAGGAAGCGCCTGCCGAAGAAGAAGTTGCCGCCACGGAACGCGTCGAGCCGCAGTGGAAGACCGAAACCGTGCGCAAGGGCGATACCCTCTCGACGCTGTTCGAGCGGGCCGGCCTTGCCGCTGCCGTGGTGCACGAGGTGCTGGCCAGCAGCAAGGAAGCCAAGAAGCTGACTCGCCTGCGGGTGGGCCAGAAGATCGAATTCCAGCGTGATACTTCGGGTGACCTGCTGGCGGTGCGCACCAAGCTCACCGCGTTGCAGACCCTGTCGCTGGTCAAGTCCGACCAGGGCTACGAGGTCGAGCACAAGACCGTCACCCCGGACATCCGCAAGGCCTATGCCCAGGGCCGGATCAGCAGTTCGCTGTTCGCCTCGGCGCAAAAGGCCGGGCTGTCCCATGACATGACCATGGCGCTGGCCACCATCTTCGGCTACGACATCGACTTCGCGCTGGACATCCAGGAAGGCGACGAATTCGAGGTGGTCTACGAGGACAAGGTGGTCAACGGCAAGCACGTCGGCTACGGCAATATCCTGGCTGCTCGCTTCGTCAACAAGGGCAAGGCCTACACGGCCGTGCGCTACACCGCCAAGAACGGCACCACCAACTACTACACGGCGGAAGGCGGCAGCATGCGCAAGGCCTTCATCCGTACCCCGGTGGAGTTCTCGCGGATCAGCTCGCGCTTCACCATGGGCCGCTTCCACCCGGTGCTGAACAAGATGCGCGCGCACAAGGGCGTCGACTATGCCGCGCCCACGGGTACGCCGATCCATGCTACCGGCGATGGCAAGATCGCCAAGGCCGGTCGCGAGAATGGCTACGGCAACGTGGTGATGATCCAGCACGGCAAGACCTACACCACCGTCTATGGCCACATGAGCCGGATCGCCAAGGGCATGCAGGCCGGTGCCTCGGTGAAGCAGGGCCAGGTGATCGGCTACGTGGGCATGACCGGCCTGGCGACTGGTCCGCACCTGCACTATGAATTCCGCATCAACGGCAACCACGTCGATCCGCTCGGGGTGAAGCTGCCCATGGCCGATCCCATCGCCAAGAACGAAATTTCGCGTTTCCTGGCGCAGAGCCAGCCGCTCATGGCCCGCATGGACCAGGAACGTGCCTCTCTGCTCGCGATGAACAAGCGCTGAGATGAAGCGCTACCTGGGGGTAATGTCCGGCACCAGTCTGGATGGACTGGATGTTGCCTTGATCGAACAGGACGAGCGGACCCGTTTCGTCGCCGCCCTGGGCGTGCCCATGCCGGACGCGCTACGCCAGGAGCTGCTGGCGCTGTGCGCGCCCGGCGACAACGAGATCGAGCGCATCGCCCGGGCCGAACAGGCCTGGGTCAGGCTGGCCGCCCGGGGTATCGCCGAGCTGCTGGCCCAGCAGGGACTGACCTCCGCGGATATCCGCGCCGTGGGCAGCCACGGCCAGACCATCCGCCATCTACCGGCACAGGGCTACACCCTGCAGATCGGCGATGCCGCCCTGCTGGCCGAGTTGAGCGGTATCGACGTGGTCGCCGACTTCCGCCGTCGCGACCTGGCCGCCGGGGGTCAGGGGGCACCCCTGGTCCCGGCCTTCCATGCCGATCTCTTCGGCCTGGATCGCCCGCGTGCGGTACTCAATATCGGTGGCTTCAGCAACGTGACCCTGCTGGCGCCGGGTCTGCCCGTACGGGGCTTCGATTGCGGACCGGGCAATGTGCTGCTGGATGCCTGGATCCACCACAGTCAGGGGCGATTCTTCGATGCCGATGGCGCCTGGGCGGCGCAGGGGCAGGTCGTGCCGGCGCTGCTGCAACGGCTGCTGAGCGATCCCTTCTTCATGAAGAGCGGACCGAAGAGCACCGGGCGCGAGCACTTCAATCTGCCCTGGCTACAGGGACAGCTCGCCCAGCATGACGCGCTGGATCCGGCGGATGTCCAGGCCACCCTGGCCGAGCTGAGCGCTCGCAGCATCGCCGAGAGCATCCTGGCCGCCCAGGCGGTGGACGAGGTGCTGGTCTGCGGCGGCGGGGCGCACAACCGGGATTTGATGGCGCGTCTGGCCAGGCAGCTGGCGCCAGCCGTGGTGCAGAGCACCGCGGCCTATGACGTCTCGCCGGACTGGCTGGAAGCCATGGCCTTTGCCTGGCTGGCCCAGCGCTTCTGCGAGCGCCTGCCCGGCAACTGCCCGGAAGTCACCGGCGCCCGTGGCCTTCGCTTGCTGGGTGCGCTCTACCCGCACTAGCCAGCGCGCTGGGCCGAGGAGGTTGCCGGGTCAGATGGAGAAGGACTGACCACAGCCACAGGTGGTGGCGGCGTTGGGATTCTTGATGACGAAACGCGAGCCTTCCAGGCCTTCCTGGTAGTCCACCTCGGCGCCGGCCAGGTACTGGAAGCTCATGGGATCCACCACCAGGTGCACACCATCGCGCTCGATGACGGTGTCGTCGTCGGCGGAATCTTCGTCGAAGGTGAAGCCGTACTGGAAGCCCGAGCAGCCGCCACCCGTGACGAAGACGCGCAGCTTCAGGCGGGGATTGCCCTCTTCCTCGATCAGATTCTTCACCTTGCTGGCCGCGCCCAGGGTGAACTGCAGGGGGGTCGGGGTGAAGGTTTCAATGGTCATTGCCGTAGTCTCCCGGCTTGCGCCGAACACAATTCAGTCAGGAAATTATCCGCTTGCCCGAGCAAAACGGTCAACTATTGCGCGACCATGGGCTGCCGGCCGAGACGACCGGAGTGAATGACTTGCCGGCAGCGCCACTCTAATATCGCGCCGCCCGATAAGGAGAACGCCCCGATGCTCTATCTTTGGTTGAAAGCCTTCCACCTGATTGCCCTGGTCTGCTGGTTCGCCGGCCTGTTCTATCTGCCGCGTCTGTTCGTCTATCACGCCCAGAGCAGCGACGCCGTGAGCCACGAGCGCTTCTGCCTGATGGAACGCAAGCTGTATCGCGGCATCATGCTGCCGGCGATGATCCTTACGCTGCTGTTCGGCATCGGCCTGCTGGTGATCAATCCGAGCTGGCTGACCCAGGGCTGGATGCACACCAAGCTGGCGCTGGTGGTGGTGCTGATCGGCTATCACCATGTCTGCGGCGCCATGCGCAAGAGATTCGAGCGCGGCGAGAACAAGCGCAGTCATGTGTTCTATCGCTGGTTCAACGAGGTGCCGGTACTGGTGCTCATCGCCATCGTGATTCTGGTGGTGGTCAAACCCTACTAGGCTCTGTAAGAAAAGTGCCTACGCTCGGCAATGCTGCGTTAGAAATCAGCGCGGAATGCTCATTTACCACTCGTAAACTCGTTCGCGAGCCCGGTCCGCTTCCTTGCCGATTTTTGCCTTGCCTGACCTTCGCTCGGCGACTTTTCGTACAGACCCTCAGTGCGGCAGATCCGCCGGCGACCGGCGTTTTCCTGGAGAAAGCAGTATGCAGCGTTATGCCCTGGTAACCGGTGCCTCGTGCGGGATCGGCCTGGCCCTGGCCGAGGCCCTGGCAAGACGGGGTCAGCCGCTGATCCTGCTGGCGCGGCGCAAGGACAAGCTGGAAAGCATCGCCGCCGAACTGGCCCAGCGCTTCGACGTGGAGGTGCTGTACCGGGTCTGCGACCTGGCGGAGCCGCTGCACCTGACCGGTCTGCTGCACGAGCTGGAGCAGAGCGAGAGAGCCATCGGCCTGCTGGTCAATTGCGCCGGGATCGGCAGCGGCGGGGATTTTCTCGCCGCCGACTGGCCGCGGGTGCAGGAGCAGCTGGAACTGAACATCCTGGCGCTCACCCGCCTGTGCCATGCCCTGGGCCAGCACATGGCGATCCAGGGTGGCGGTCAGATTCTCAATGTCGCCTCGACCGCGGCCTTCCAGCCCATTCCCTACATGAGCAGCTATGCGGCGACCAAGGCCTATGTGCTGCACTTTTCCGAGGGCCTGCGCGAGGAGCTCAAGAAGCGCGGCGTCTCAGTGTCGGTGCTCTGCCCCGGGCCGACCCGTACCGCCTTCTTCAAGAATGCCGGGCTGCACACCGGGCGCATGGAGCAAGGCAAGCTGCTGATGTCCGCCGAGGAGGTGGCCCTGGCCGCGGTGCGCGGGCTGGAAAGGCGCCAGGCGGTGATCGTCCCGGGCTGGCGCAATCGCCTGGGCAGCCTGTTGCCGCGCTTCTTCCCCCGCGCCCTGGTGCGTTCGGCCGCGGTGCGGGTCGGCAAACTCTTTCAACCCGCGTAAGGGTGATCCCGCCAGTCGAACCTGCCGGTGGGCGGTAGCCGCTGGTACACTCAAGGTCTATTCAGCCAGCAGGAGATCGACGTGGATTGTCTGTTCTGCAAGATCGTCGCCGGGGACATTCCGGCCAAGGTGCTCTACGAGGATGATCAGGTCATGGCCTTCCATGACATCGCCCCGCAGGCGCCCGTGCACTTTCTGGTCATCCCCAAGAAGCACATCGCGACCCTGCACGACCTCAGCGAGGCCGATGACAAGCAGCTCGCCGGCCATATCCTCTTCACCGCCCAGCGCCTGGCGCAGGAGCAGGGCTGCGAAGAAGGCTTCCGCGTCGCGATGAATTGCAACGCCCTGGGGGGCCAGACGGTCTATCACATCCATATGCATGTGCTGGGCAAGCGGCAGATGACCTGGCCTCCGGGCTGAGCCACGTTCTCTCCTCCCTTCGCCCGCCAAGGAGATCACCTTGAGATCCAAGCGCCTCTACTCCCCCCTCGATCGACTGCTGATCCAGGCCGATACCGCTCTGCGTACCCTGACGCCCTTCAGTGGCGCTCCCACGCGCAGCTCGCCGGCCATTCCACTCAAGGATGCCGAGCTGAGCGACGAGGAACGTCGTCACGCGGCCGGCCTCATGCGCATCAACCACACCGGCGAGGTCTGTGCCCAGGCGCTGTACCAGGGTCAGGCGCTGACTGCCAAGTTGCCGGAAGTCCGGGAGGAAATGGAGCGTTCGGCAGACGAAGAGATTGATCACCTGGCCTGGTGCGAGCAGCGCATCCGTGCCCTGGGTGAGCGCCCCAGCCTGCTCAATCCGCTGTTCTATGGCCTGTCCTTCGGGATCGGCGCCGGTGCCGGGCTGATCAGCGATCGCCTGAGTCTGGGCTTCGTCGCCGCCACCGAGGATCAGGTCTGCCGCCATCTGGACGAGCACCTGGACACGCTGCCGGCAGCCGACGCCAAGTCCCGTGCGGTGCTGGAACAGATGCGTATCGACGAAGAGCAACATGCCGAGCACGCCCTGGCGGCCGGTGGCTGGCGCTTTCCCACGCCGGTCAAATACGGCATGAGCCTGGTGTCCAAGGTGATGACCAAGACCACCTACCGCATCTGACCTGCGGTTGGCGCCCACGAAAAAGCCCTGCCTCGGCAGGGCTTTTTGCTGTCTGCAACGCTAGATATCGAAGAAGACGGTTTCCTGCGGACCCTGCAGATGGATGTCGAAGCGATAGGCCAGGCGGCCATCGATTTCGCAACGGCGCGCCAGCAGGGTGGGGCGGCGCTCCGGCTCCGGCAGGTTGTAGACCGGACAGCGGGCGTTGGCCTCGGCTTCATCGTCGAAGTAGAGGCGGGTCTGCAGGTGGATGTTGATGCCGCGGGCGAACAGGGTGACGTTGATGTGCGGCGCCATGGGCTGGCCGCGCTGGTCGGCGACCTGGCCGGGCTTGATGGTGTGCAGCGTCCAGTCACCGGCGTCGAAGGTGGTGGCGGTGCGACCGAAGCCGTTGAAGGCCTTTTCCACGTCGTAGACCGGGTCGTATTGACCCTCATGGTCGGCCTGCCAGAACTCCAGGAAGGAATCGCGCACCAGGTTGCCGTTGCCGTCGAACACCTGGCCGGTGAGCAGGATGTGCTCGCCGGGAGCATCGGGACTGGCCAGCTCGTTCCAGATCTCGACCGCGCGGGTGGGATTGCCGGCGGCGGCCAGGGCCAGGCCGATATGCACATAGGGGCCGGCAGTCTGGGAGGGGGTTTCCGGTAGCAGGTCGTGGCGGTTGGGGGTCATGTCGGCGTCCTCAGTGATGTTCGAAGAACGTCTGCCGCGCGCCGCGGGTGACGATGTCGAAGCGATAGGCCAGGCAGTCCATGGGATTGGCCATGCTCATATCCAGGCGGGCGATGAGGGTCTGCACCGCGTCAGGATCGGCAATGGACTTGACGATGGGGCACAGCGGGATCAGCGGATCGCCCTCGAAATAGAGCTGGGTGATCAGCCGGGTGGCGATGGCCGGACCCATGACCGAGACGTGGATGTGCGCCGGACGCCAGTCGTTGCTGCCGTTGCGCCAGGGATAGGGACCCGGGCGGACGGTGCGGAAGACGTAGTTGCCCTGGCTGTCGGTACGGGTGCGGCCGACGCCACCGAAGTTGGGGTCCAGCGGTGCCAGGTAGACGTCGTTCTTGTGCCGGTAGCGACCCCCGGCATTGGCCTGCCAGATCTCCACCAGGGAATTGGGCACCGGCTTGCCGAACTGGTCACGCAGGGTGCCGAACAGGATGATGCGTTCGCCCTGGGGCAACTGACCGGTGCCGAAGTTGAGCAGCAGGTCGTTGTCGTGCGGCCCGAGCGGCAACCGCGAGAAGTCCGGGCCGCTGCGCTCGGACGCGGTCTGGTGCTGCAGACTGACCAGCGCCTGGCGCGGTGAGCGGGGAATCGAGGATTTGTAGGCGGGCGTATAGGCCTGGGGATGCCAGGTGCGATCACGGGCGACGTAGCGAACGTCGTGGGGCTTGTTATGCATTGGAATGCTCCACGGAAGGATCGGGGCCAAGACTGGCTGGTCCCAGTGTGGCCCAGGTCGCCGCCTGGCTGAATTGAAAGCTGCGCCCTGACCCATAACCTAATGGTTAAGGGTCAACTCGCCGGCCACCTCGCGCAGGACGTCGCAGAATCTCTGGGTGGCCAGCGACAGGGACACGCTGCCATTGCGGCAGATGCCGACCGAGCCGCCGGCTTCGCGGACGCCAAGCTCCACCTCGATCAGCTCGCCGCTGGCCAGGTCGCGACGCACTGCATCCCGCGGAGCGATCCACAGGGCCTCGCTCTGGCGGACATACTGGCGGCTGAGGGTCGGCGACAGGGTTTCCAGCCGCTGGGGACTGAGTGGGATACCGCATTGCACGAAGAGACTCTCGGCGTGGCGGCGGATGGTGGTACCGGGCAACGGCAGCACCAGGGGATAGCGCGCCAGGGTCGCCAGGTCCGCCGGCAGCGCCTGGCTCAGCGGATGCCCCGGACGGACCACCAGGGTCAGGGCCTCGGTATAGAGGTGCTCGAAGTCGAGACCGTGGATGTCGGGACTGTCGGTCATGCGACCGACCACCAGATCCAGATCGCCGACTCGCAGCTGACCCAGCAGGTAGGCGCTGGGGCCGGTGGCGACGTTGACGATCAATTGCCGGTGCCGCTCGTGCAGCCGCGCCAGGACCTCGGGCAGTACCTGGCTTTCCACCGTCGACAGGACCCCGACCCGTACCAGGCCACCGGCCTCGCCGCCGCGCACCAGTTCCATTCCCTCACGCAGGGCCTGGACGCAGGGACCGGCATGGCGCAGGAACAGCAGGCCGGCTTCGGTGAGGGTCACCTCGCCCTTGCCACGCTCGAACAGGCGCACCTCGAGAATCTCCTCGAGTTCGCGGATGGTCTTGGAAATGGCCGGCTGGGATACAGCGATGGCATCGGCCGCCTTGGCGAAGCTGCGCTGCTGGGCGATCTCCAGGAAACACAGCAGATGCCGGAATTTGATGCGGTTGTCGAGATTCATGACGCTCTCAAGGCAAGGCTCGGGCCAGAGACTACCACCCGGCGGTCGTGGAAAACCCTTGGAGTCAGCAGGGGCATCCTTTGCTACAGTGCCGCCTTCTCTTCCGGAATCTCTCCATGTCGATCCGTGCCCAGCAGAAGCTGCAAACGCGCCAGGCGCTGCTGGAATCGGCGCGCCTGCTGATGAACAGCGGCCGCGGCTTCGGCAGTCTCAGCCTGCGCGAGGTGAGTCGCCAGGCCGGCATCGTCCCGGCGGGCTTCTATCGCCACTTCAGCGACATGGAAACCTTCGGCCTGGCCCTGGTGGCCGAGGTGGGCGACACCTTCCGCGACGCCCTGCGCCAGGTGCGTCATCACGAATTGCAGCAGCGCGGCATGATCGAGGCCTCGGTGGAGATCTTTCTCGGCGCCGTGAGCGACAACCGCGATCAGTTCCTCTTTCTCGCCCGTGAGCAATACGGCGGCTCCCAGGCCGTGCGCCAGGCCATTGCCGAGTTGCGCCAGCGCATCACCCAGGACCTGGCCCGCGACCTGCTCGCCCTGGGTCGGCTGCCCCATCTGAGTCCGTCGCAGATCGATGTCCTGGCCGACCTGGTGGTGAAGACGGTATTCGCCACCCTGCCGGAGCTGATCGATCCGCCGCCGCTGACCACACCGCCACCGCTGTGGCCGGCGGCGAAGATGGTGCAGCAACTCAAGCTGATCCTGATCGGTAGTAAGCACTGGCGGCGCGGCGAGCGCACCAATGCCCCAAAGGAGGGCGTCGCCCTGCTAGCCGATGCAATGGCGCACCAAATAAGAGCAAACTGATCGCCAGGTCAACTTTCAGCGCCCCAGAACCAGGCGACTTGCGCGCCTTGGCAGGCCCCTTGCTGTAGAGCTGGGCAAAACTGCCAAGAGTCCTGCCATGCTGGTCGTCCAAAGCCGCTGCGCACCCCGGGATACCTGGGACGCCGAACTCCACCTCACCTACGACGCCCGCAGCAAGAGTCGCCTGAGAGCCACCACCAGCGCTGGCGAAGACGTCGGCCTGTTCCTCGAACGCGGACAACCGCCGCTGGCCGATGGCGACTGTCTGGAAGCCCGCGATGGCCGCATCGTGCGCATCGTCGCCCGGCCGGAAAAACTGCTGCATGTGACCTGCGCCAGCGCCTTCGAACTGACCCGCGCCGCCTACCACCTGGGCAATCGCCACGTCGCCCTGCAGATCGGTGACGGCTGGCTGCGGCTGCTGGACGACTATGTGCTCAAGGCCATGCTGGAGCAGCTCGGCGCCCGGGTCAGCGAGATCGAGGCCGGCTTCCAGCCCGAGCACGGCGCCTACGGCGGCGGTCACCATCACTCGCGCCATGGCGAGGAAGGTTTCAACTACGCACCCAAGCTGCACCACTTCGGCGTGCGCACGTGAATTCGCCCTTCGCCCTGCTGCGCCTGGCCAGTCCCCAGCTGCCGATTGGCGGCTACAGCTATTCCCAGGGACTGGAACTGGCCATCGACAGCGGCCTGATCCGCAGCGCGGTGGAGGCCGAGACTTGGCTGCGTGACAGCCTCGAACTCAATCTCGCCCGCTTCGAGGCGCCGCTGCTGCTGGCCCATTGCCAAGCCGCCGCGGAGGGCGACTGGACTCGCCTGGGCGCGCTGGCCGAGCGTCACCGTGCCAGTCGCGAGACCGCGGAATTCCAGCTGGAAAGTCGCCAGACCGGCTATTCCCTGGCGCAGCTGCTGCTCGGACTGCCGGAGCTGGATGACGCCAGCCGCCGTCTGCTCGGCGAGCTGGCCCCGACCTTCGCCCTGGGTTGGGCGCTGGCCGCCCGGGCCTGGGCCATCGCCCCCCGGGCCGCCCTGGACGCCTGGCTGTGGACCTGGCTGGAAAATCAGCTGGCGGTACTGATGAAAACCCTGCCGCTGGGCCAGCAAGCCGCCCAGCGCCTCACCTCCCTTCTGCTGCCGACCCTGACCGCCGTGGCCGAGCACGCCGCGGCCCTGCCCGAAGCGACCTGGGGCGGCGCCCCCTTCGGCCTGGCCCTCAGCAGCATGGCCCACGAGCGGCAGTACAGCCGCCTGTTCCGTTCCTAGGAGATCTCCTGATGACTACCCAACCCCTGCGCGTCGGTATCGGCGGACCGGTCGGCTCCGGCAAGACCGCCCTCACCCTGGCCCTCTGCCGCGCCCTGCGCGAGCGCTACAACCTGGCGGTGGTGACCAACGACATCTACACCCGCGAGGACGCCGATTTCCTGGTGCGCAACGAAGCCCTGGCGCCCGAGCGTATCCTGGGCGTGGAGACCGGCGGCTGTCCGCACACCGCCATCCGCGAAGACGCCTCCATCAACCTGGAAGCGGTGGATCAGCTCAACCGCCGCTTTCCCGGCCTGGACCTGATCCTAGTGGAGTCCGGCGGCGACAACCTGTCCGCCACCTTCAGCCCGGAGCTGTCCGACCTGACCCTCTACGTCATCGACGTCTCGGCCGGCGACAAGCTGCCGCGCAAGGGTGGCCCCGGCATCTGCAAGTCGGATCTGCTGGTGATCAACAAGATCGACCTGGCGGAGCAGGTCGGCGCCTCCCTGGAGGTGATGGATCGCGACACCCGCAAGATGCGCGGCGACAAGCCCTTCGTCTTCAGCAATCAGAAGACCGGTGTGGGCCTGGAAGAGATCATCGCCTTCATCGAGAAGCTGGGTCTGCTGACCGCCGCCTAGGAACCTGCTCACGACCTCGCGAGCTAGAGACAAACAAGGCGAAAAGGCCTGAGGAAGCGGAGTTTACAAATGGTAAATGAGCATTCCGAAGGACTTTTCAACGCCGTTTGGCCGACGCGCAGCAGGTCGTGAGCAGGTTATGAGTCCAGGATTTCATCACTCAAGGAGCCCCCATGAAACACGCCAAGATCCTCGCCACCGCCGCCCTGCTGCTCGCCCCGGCCCTGGCCTTTGCCCATCCGGGTCATGCCGAGAATGGCCTGGCCGCCGGGGTGCTGCACCCCCTGACCGGTCTCGACCACCTGCTGGCCATGCTCGCCGTGGGTCTCTGGGCCGCCCAGCAGCAGGGCAAGGCGCGCCTGGCGCTGCCCTGCACCTTTGTCGGCACCATGCTGATCGGCGGCCTGCTGGGCTTCACCGGGCTGGAGCTGCCCTTGCTCGAGACCGGCATCGCCGCCTCGGTGCTGGCGCTGGGCCTGCTGGTGGCCCTGGCCGCCCGTCCGCCGGTGGCCGCCGCCGTCGGCCTGACCGCCGCCTTCGCGCTGTTCCATGGCGTGGCCCATGGTCTGGAGCTGCCGGAGATGGGCAATCCCTGGGCCTATGCCCTGGGCTTCGTCGCCGCCACCGCCACCCTGCATGGCCTGGGCTATGCCGTGGTGCGCTACCTGCCCCAGGCGGCCACGCCGCTGGTGCGACTAGCCGGCGTCGCCACCGCTGTGGCCGGGGGCTGGCTGCTCGCCGCCTGATCCGTCAGGCGATCCCCAGTTGCTGGCGCAGTCGCGCCAGCACACCCTCTTCCGCCACCGCCGGCAACTGCGCGGTATAGCCGCCAAAGCCGGCGAAGCGTGTGGCGAAATCCACCTCGAGCACGAATCTGTTGTCGAACTGCGGCGAGGCCAGGGGTGCCAGCACCTCGGCTGAATAGGTGTCGCGCGGATCGCTGCCCAGCCGCACCGGCAGGTCGCCGCTCTGCTGCCGATAGGCGACCCAGGGCGAATAGGTGAAGGCCTCCAGCCGGCCCCGCGCCAGGTCCAGTTCCAGCAGGCGCAGCAGGCCGTTGCCGCCGGCGTATTCGGTCTGGTAGTTGATCAGCAGCAGATCCACCGGATGGCCCAGGTCATTGGTCAGCCGCAGATGACCGCTGCCGTGGTTGTGGCCGTTGAGGGTCAGGAAGATCTGGTCGTTGCGGCGGATCAGCCGATTCCATAGCCGCACCCCGGTGTCGTTGCGCCGGGTGGAGAGCACGGCCTGGCCGTTCACCAGATCGACGATGTTGTGCGAGGCCAGGATGGTCGGCAGGTGCGGATAGCGATTCAGCATGCCCTGAGCCCAGTCCAGACTCTGGTCCGAGGGACACCAGTCCAGGGTCAGCAGCAGGAAGCCCTGCCCCAGTGCCGAGAAACGATGGGCCTCGTTGAGGCCGGTGACATCGCGTTCGATGAAGGTGGACTGGCGCGCCGCCCGCTCGCGGCCGAAGTACTGGGTGAAGAGTTCGCGACCGTCACGCAGGCGATCCTCGGTGTAGAGCTCGACGACATCATGGTCGCCGGTCATGACGCTGTAGGGCACCCCGGCCTGCTCCAGCCGTGCCATGGCGTGACTGGCCAGGGCCCATTCGCCACGCTGCTCGGCGTTTTCCACCAGATCGCCCAGGTGCACCACGAACGGCAGGTTCAGCGCCGCAGCGTTGTGCGCCAGCCAATGGGTCTGGGCATGAAAGGCCAGTGCCGGCGGATAGCCCAGGTGCCCATAGCGCTCCACCCGCCGGCCATTGGGCAGCATCTCGTGGTTGTTCTCGCTGTAGTACTGGGTATCCGGCAGGACACCGAGCAGGAAGCTGCTGCGCGACGGCAGCGGCGCCAGCGGCGCGAAGGTATGCCGTTCGAACCAGAGTGCGCGGTGTTCCGGCAGGCGGTAGCGCTGGGTGGGCTTGCAGGCGGCCAGCAGCGGCAGACCGGCCAGCGCCAGGCACAGCCGGCGACGTTTGAAATCGGGTGAATCGGTCATCACAGCGGCCTCAGGGCAGGTAGTAGGCCTGCCAGCGGTTGTCGTTGAAGCGGCCTTCCAATACCGGTCGGCGGTTGGCCAGCGGAGTGCCGGCCAGGGCCGCCTGGCTGTCGGCGTCGAGCAGCACATAGGCGGGTCGGGCGACCTGGGCGAGCTGCGCCGCCTGGCCGATATCGAGGAAGGTCGGCAAGGGCACGTCGTAATCCAGATTCATCAGGTAGCGAAAGGCCTTGGTGTCCTGGCCCAGGCCAAGGAACACCAGTTGCCCGGGCTCCCCCTGGCGCAGGCTTTCCAAACGGGTGACGAAGGCGCGGGTGTCGTAGCGCAGCGCCTGCATCGGATCCAGTGCCAGCACCACCAGCAGCCATTGCGCCAGGGCTGCCGCGGCCAGGGGCATGCCCAGGCGGAAGGCGCCGCGCTCGCGCCAGGCGGCCACCAGGGCGAACAGCGTCAGGATGGCGAAGGCGCCCAGCAGGAAGCGCAAATCCAGTTCAGGCCACCAGCCCGCGGCCTGCAGCTTGGGCTGCTGCAGCTTGACCAGCACCCCGAGCACCAGCGGAAAGATCACCAGCAGCGGCAGGAACAGCCGCCGTACCCAGGCCAGGGCACCCTGCCCCTGCAGCAGCACCCAGGCGCCGAGGGCGGCGCAGGCCGGGATGGCCGGCAGGATGTAATAGGGCTTCTTGAAGGTGGGTATCGACAGGGCCACCAGGATCAGCGTGGCGAAGCCGGCCAGCTGGAGCAGCAGGCGGCTGTCCGCCTGGGTCTGGCGCAGCCGCCAGTGGTGCCTCAGCGTCGGCAAGGCCAGCAGTGCCAGGGGAAAGGCCGGCGCATAGCGATAGAGCCCCAGTTGCAGGAAGTACCACCAGGGATAGCCGGCACCGTCGGTGTCGTCCAGCCGCCCGGAAACCTGCATGCGCAGCACGTCTTCGACGAAGGCCGGGCCGCCGGTACGCCAGGCCAGGCCGAACAGCAGGGCGCAGCACAGCGCCAGCACCACGGCGCCCACCAGCCCGTAGCCAAAGCTGCGCCGCCAGTCACCTTGCACCAGCCAGTAGACGCAGACCACGCCACAGGGCTCGATCAACCCCAGCGGTCCGCGCACGGCGAAGCCGGCGGCCATGCACAGGAACACCAGGGCGCGCCGCCGGGACAGGCCGCGCTGGTCGGCGCTCCACAGCAGATAGAAGCAGCCCAGCGCCGCCAGGGTGACGAACTGATCGAGGCAGATCGAACGGGCCTTGGCCAGGAAACCGTTGGTGAGCAGCAGCACCAGCACCGCCAGCAGGCCCCAGGCGCGGGACCGCTCGGCCAGCAGGCGATAGAGCAGCCCGACGATGGCCGCCGAGGCCAGCGCGGTGGGAATCACTGTGGCCAGGCGATTGACCTCGCCGAACAGCTGGGCGAAGACGTCTATCAGCAGCGTCGAAGTGGCGGGATAGTCCGGATAGGGCTGTCCGTAGCTGGTCGGGAAGGCACTGGCCCCGTGGCGAAACATCTCCTGGGCGAAGAGTGCGAAGCGGCCGTCGAAGCCAATGAAGGGCTGCTCCCACAGCCCCAGGGTGAACAGGGGCACCGCCA
Source organism: Pseudomonas sp. LA5 (assembly GCF_028640825.1). NCBI lineage: Bacteria > Pseudomonadati > Pseudomonadota > Gammaproteobacteria > Pseudomonadales > Pseudomonadaceae > Pseudomonas > Pseudomonas sp. LA5. The sequence continues at coordinate 50,627 of NZ_JAQYZY010000020.1, read as the reverse complement.
GCAGACACAGCGCCAGACTTTCCAGGCGCAGGCGCGCCAGACTCGGGATGGACGACACGCGGCAGGACTCCGGCAGGCTGGGAAGGACGGGCTCGCGCCTCGGCGCCACTATCGCCGAACAACCTTAGGGATCGCTGAAACCAGGCTGACGGCAGGCTGACAGGAACCCCAGGACAGAGCGGTTCGGCGATGAGGCGGTCGCGACTATGCCGATGAATTGAAGATTTTTCATGACAGCTGCATCCAAAGCGCCGGCTGCCGGGTATAGCCCCTACAGTCCAACCGACTGTGCCCCCTCTCAATCCGGAGCAAGCGCATGAACAACACCTCCAGCCGTTGCAGCATCCTGGTCCTGACCGCCCTGCTGAGCACCCCGCTGCTGGCCCAGGGCGAGTTGCCCGAGGCCGTCCGCGTGCCCGCCGGCAACAGCCTGATGCTGGAAACCGTGGGCAAGGGCACCATCGTCTACGAATGCCGCGACAAGAAGGACATGCCCGGCCAGACCGAGTGGTTCTTTGTCGGCCCCAAGGCCGACCTGCATGATCGCCAGGGCAAGCAGGTGGGGCGCTACTACGGTCCGCCCGCGACCTGGGAAGCAAGCGATGGCTCCAAGGTGGTCGGCAAGCAACTGGCCGTCGCTCCCGCCGGCGCCGGCAACCTGCCCTATCAGCTGGTGGAGGCCGCGCCCGCCGAAGGCAAGGGCGCCTTCCAGGGCACCACCTACATCCAGCGCACCGCGCTCAAGGGTGGCGTCGCGCCGGCGAAGGCCTGCACCTCGGCCAACAAGGGCGAACAGCAGACCGTGAACTACCAGGCCGACTATCTGTTCTGGAAGAAGGGCTGAGGTCCGGGGGACAGCCAGGAGCGGATCGGCTAGGCTCGGCTGATCCGGTCGCCACCCTGGCGTCCCCAGCCTGGCGCGCGCCCTCGTGACCGAACGTTCCCCCGATCCAGCCACCCTGCTCGCCGCCTGTGCCCGGGGCGAGCGCGCCGCCCTGCAGCGCCTCTATCAGAACGAGGCGCCGCTGTTGCTGGGTATCGTCCTGCGCCTGGTGCGCGATCGCGGGCTGGCCGAGGACATCCTCCACGATGCCTTTCTGCGCATCTGGCGCGGCGCCGCCGGGTTCGCCCCGGAGCGCGGTTCGGCGCGTGGCTGGATGTGCAGCGTGGCCCGCAACCTGGCGCTCAACGCCTTGCGCGATCGGCAGCGCCTCGTGCCCCTGGCGGACAGCTGGGAACCCCTGGCCGAGTCTGCCGATCCGGCGCGAGAGGCCGACGGCCGCCGCCTGGAGGGCTGCCTGCAGAACCTGGAAGCACCGCGGCGGGAGGCCATCCTGGCCGCCTACCTGGACGGCTGCTCCCATGGCGAGATCGCCCAGCGCCTGCAGGCACCCCTGGGTACGGTGAAGAGCTGGATCACGCGTGGTCTCAAGGCGCTCAGGGAGTGCATGACATGAACAGCGACGCCACCCTGCCCCCGGACGAAAAACGCGAACGCCTGGCCGGCGAATACGTGCTCGGTACCCTGGACGCCGAAGAGCGTCGTCGCGTGGAGTCTGCGCTGGCGACGGACGCCCTGCTGGCCGCCGCCGTGGCGCGCTGGGAGGCGCGCCTGCAGCCGCTGGCCGAGCGGGTGCCACCCGTCGAGCCCGGCGCGAATCTCTGGCCGCGCATCGAGCGCAGTCTGGGTGAGGCCGACACCCGGGTCGTCATCCGGCGCGAGTCGCTGTGGCAACGGCTGGCGCTCTGGCAGGGTCTGAGTGCGGCAGGGCTGGCCGCCAGTCTGGTGCTCGCGGTGCTGCTACTGCTGCGCCCGGTACCCACGCCAAGCTACCTGGTGGTGCTGGCGGCGCCCAGCGATCGCACGCCCGGCTGGGTGATCCAGACTGCCAGCGCCCATGACCTGCAGTTGATTCCGCTGGGGCGCGATGCCGTGCCGAGCGGCAAGACCCTGCAATTCTGGACCAAGGCCGATGCCTGGCAGGGCCCGGTATCTCTGGGTCTGGTCCAGCCTGGGCGTACTCTGCAGGTACCGCTGGACCGGCTGCCGCCGCTGGAAGCCAACCAGTTGTTCGAACTCACCCTGGAAGACCAGGGCGGCTCGCCCACCGGCCGACCCACCGGGCCGATCCAGTTCATCGGCCGGGCAGTGAAGGTGCTCTAGCGAGCGCCCTTAACTCTGGCGGTGGATGTTGAAGTTGTTGAACGCCTGGCAGGTCGCCATCAACTGGATGCGGTTGATGTTGACGTGTCTGGGCTGGTTCAGCGTCCAGTGGATGGATTCGGCGATGTCGTCCGGCGTCAGGGGCTCGGTGCCGGCATAGACGGCATCGGCCTTGGCCTTGTCGCCACCGAAGCGCACCACCGAGAACTCGCTTTCCGACAGCCCGGGCTCGATGTTGGTCACCCGCACCCCGGTACCGAGCAGGTCGGATCTCAGGCTCAGGCTGAACTGCTTGAGGAAGGCCTTGGTGGCGCCATAGACGTGGCTGCCCGGATAGGGATAGTCACCCGCGACCGAGCCCAGGTTGACGATGCCGGCGCCGGCGCCATGGGCGATCAGTCGCGGCAACAGCAGACGGGTGCAATAGAGCATGCCCTTGATGTTGGTATCGACCATGGTGTCCCAGTCGTCCAGGTCGCAGCTCTGCGCCGGCGTGTTGCCCAGCGCCAGACCGGCATTGTTGACCAGGGCGCGCAACTGGTTGAATTCCTCCGGCAGGCCGGCGACCGCCGCTTCCACGGCCGCGCGATCCTGGACGTCCAGCACCAGCGGCAGCACCTTGGCCTGGCCGGACAGTTCCTCGGCCAGGGCGTGCAGGCGATCCTCGCGGCGGCCGGTGATGACGATCGACCAGCCGTCCTTGGCGAAGCGGCGAGCGGTGGCGGCGCCGAAGCCGGAGGTGGCGCCGGTGATGAAGATCGAAGACATGAAAGATTCCTTCTGCGAGGGAGTTTGGCCGAGGCCCACGATAGCTCAGGGTCATTGGTCAGGCGAATACTCAGATCACCGGGAATCCAGCAGATCAGTTATAACGCCTTGGAATTGCACGGTTTTCCGCGCATTGGCGAATTTTTGAACAGTTTCCGCCAGGCCAGGTGCGCCGGGCCTCACGCCCGGCTATGCCAAGCTTATCCACAGGACGATCCACGGAATTCCTGTACAGAACCCGGACCGGGCTTCAGGTGGATAAGTCCGCGCGTACCAGCCAGGCGGGCGGCTCGGCCGGCGCCAGTCCGGTGCAGGCCGCCTCGACACAGGCGGCGAGGCCGGCGAAGCGCAGCTCGCGACCGGTAAGGCCCGGGCCGTAGTGGGCGAACTTGCCGGAATTGGTCAGCAGGGTACGGGCCGCGGGCGGCACCAGGGGCTCGCCGAGCATGCACCAGCAGGTGTCCCCTACCAGCTGGGCGCCGAAGGCTTCCAGCTCGGCCAGGCTACCGGCCCGTTCGGCCGCGGCGCGCACGTCTCGCCCCAGGGTGATCACCAGGGCCACCGCGGGATGCCGCTGCCGGCCGCGGCAGAGCTCGGCCAGGCGCTGGCATTCCTCGGCGGTAAAATGTGGATTGCCCAGGGCCACCAGCTGCACCTCGCGCGCAGCGGCGCTGTCCAGTTCGGCCCAGGCCTGGCGCAGGTCCGCCAGATCTATGTCCTCGACCTCCAGCTCGGGCGCCGCGACCGCGGCCAGGATCGGCGCCTCGGGCGTCACCCCGACCAGATGGAACAGCGGCGCCGCCGAGGTGGTGGCGAAGGCGGCGCCAAAGGCCTTGAGATCGTCGCGGCTGGGCTGGGCCTGTTCCAGCCCGAGCACCGCGGGGATCCGGGTGGGCGAACGCAGGCCGATGCAGTAGCCGAGCAGCGGATAGAAGGCGTCGTCATGGCCCTCGGGTACGCTGATCCGGAAGACCTTGCCCGCGCGGCGGCCGCTGTCCAGATGGCAGCCGGCCAGGGGTGCTCGACCGGTCAGGGCGGTGCAGATATCGAGGAAGTCGGCGTACTTCTGGGTGCGCGCCCCCAGCACGCTGTTGGCGAAGACCACGGCATTGGATTCGGCCCAGACCACCTGCTCGCCCAGGGTCGGAGCGCTGTCCAGCAGATAGGGCGCACAGGTGAAGGTGGGACGGCAGCCCAGGGCCACATAGGCCTCGGCCAGGGCGCTGGCCGGTTCGCCCAACGCTGGCGCCACGCCCTGCGCACGCCAGCGACGCTGATCCACCGATACCGCATTGAGGCTGGTGGGCACCCGTACCCGACCGCCCCACTCCACCAGGCGCTGGGCGAAGGCCAGGCTGGCCGGGCCGGTGTAGATGCAGCCGTCGATATGGGCCTGGGTGATGTCGAGCAATTCGCGAGCGCCCTGCAGGTGCGCCATGCGCACCAGGATCTTCATCGCCGCCTGCACGGCCTGGCCCTCGGCGCCCGCCAGCTTGGCCCGGTCGGTCGCGCTGAGCTGCAAAGCGGCAGGGGCTTCGGTAGCGGTGCCGGGAAAGCGCTCTCCGGGCGCGCCGACCCAGCCATCGTTTACCGCGATCTCGTCCTGCCCGGCGAGGGCCGCGAAGGCCTCGGCGCCCAGGCTGACGACCGGCAGGGAGCGACCGAAGAGTTCTTCCGCGACGATGGCACCCAGGCTGAGGATCTCGTCCGGCTCGGCCAGCAGCAAGGCTGCCGGCCCGCGGCCCGCCAGCAACAGCTCCAGCAGCACGGCGCTGCCGGTGCAGGAACCACGACCGCTGGGAATGGCCAGGATGCGTCCGGCCAGTTCCAGGCCGTGCAGGGGATGGTGGCGATCGATCACCCGGCCGCTGGCCGGATCGACGCCACCCCAGAAACTCAGCCCCAGGGGCGCCCAGGCCAGGCGTCCCCGGGCCTGGCCCGCGACCAGACAGCGACCGCGGACCGCCGCCACCGCTAGTGGCCGCCCAGGTAGGCTTCGCGCACCTGGGGATTGGCCAGCAATTCCTGGCCACTGCCGCTCATGCGGATCTCGCCGGTGACCATCACATAGGCACGGTCGGACAGGCGCAGGGCATGGTTGGCGTTCTGCTCTACCAGGAAGATGGTCATGCCGCTCTGCGCCAGCTCGCGCAGGATCTGGAAGATCTGCTTCACCACGATGGGCGCCAGGCCCAGGCTGGGCTCGTCGAGCAGCAGCAGCTTGGGTCGCGCCATCAGCGCCCGGGCGATGGCCAGCATCTGCTGCTCGCCGCCGGACATGGTCATGGCGCGCTGGTTGCGGCGCTCCTTGAGGCGCGGGAAGAGCTCGAACATGCGCTGCATGTCCTCGTCCACCCAGCGGGTGCCGATGGGGATGGTGCCCATCAGCAGATTCTCCTCGACCGTCATGTCGGGGAACACATGGCGCCCCTCCGGCGACTGGGCGATGCCGTTGGAGGCCACGTAGTGGGCGTTCTTGCGGGTGATGTCCTCGCCCCGGTAGAGGATCTGCCCATTGCGCGCCTGGGGCTGGCTGAAGATGGACATCAGCAGGGTGGACTTGCCGGCGCCATTGGAGCCGATCAGGCTCACCGTCTCGCCTTCGTTGATGGACAGGGAGACGCTCTTCAGGGCCTGGATCGGCCCGTAGAAGACGTCGACGTTGCGAAATTCCAGGATCGGCGTGGTCATGCCACCTCCTCTTCTTCGGCGCCGAGGTAGGCGGCGATGACCTTGGGATCGTTGCGGATGTCGGCTGGCAGGCCACGGGCGATGACCTGGCCATGATCCAGCACCACGATGTGGTCGGAGATGTTCATCACCATGCCCATGTCGTGCTCGATCAGCACCACGGTGATGCGGTGCTGGTCGCGCAACAGGCGGATCATCCCGGCCAGGGCTTCGGTCTCGGCCGGGTTGAGGCCGGCGGCGGGTTCGTCCAGGCAGACGATCTCCGGACGGGTACACATGGCGCGGGCGATTTCCAGACGGCGCTGCTGACCGTAGGAGAGTTCGCCGGCCAGGCGGTTGGCGTGATCCACCAGGTCCACTACCTCCAGCCAGTAGAAGGCCGTGTCCAGCGCCTTTTCCTCGGCGCGGCGATAGCCAGGGGTGTTGAGGATGCCGGTGATGAGGTTGCGGTTGCACTGCATGTGCTGCGCCACCAGCAGGTTCTCCACCACCGACATCTCCTTAAACAGGCGGATGTTCTGGAAGGTGCGGGCGAGACCGGCGCGGTTCACCAGGTGAGTGCCGCCGAACATCTTGTACCAGAGCCGGCTGCCGAACTGCACCGGATTGACGAAGTCGGCCGCCTGGAAGCGCTCGCCCATGATTTTGCCGACGCGGGTCGAGCGACCGTTGGCGGTGTCCAGGCGGATCTCGCCATCGGTGGCCTTGTAGAAGCCGGTCAGGCAGTTGAACACCGTGGTCTTGCCGGCGCCGTTGGGGCCGATCAGCGCGGTGATGGACTGGCGCTGGATCTCGAAGCTCACGTCCGAGAGGGCCTTGATGCCGCCGAATCTCATGCCCAGACCCTTTACGGTCAGAATGCTGTCGCTCACGGCGCCACTCCCTTGCGAATCGCGAAGCCACTGCGGGCGATACGGATCAGGCCACGCGGCCGCCACATCATCATCACCACCATGAGCACACCGAACACCAGCATGCGGATGTCGCCGAATTCACGCAGCAGTTCGAACAGCAGGGTCATGACGAAGGCTGAGACCACCACCCCGACGGTGGAACCCAAGCCGCCCAGCACCACGATGGCCAGCACCAGCACCGACTCGAAGAAGTTGAACGAGGCCGGGTTGATGAAGCCCTGGTAGGTGGCGAAGAACACCCCGGCCAGGCCGGCGGTGGAGGCACCGATCATGAAGGCCGAGAGCTTGACCAGCACATGGTTCAGGCCCATGGCGCGGCAGGCGATCTCGTCTTCGCGCAGGGCTTCCCAGGCGCGACCGACCGGCATGCGGGTCAGGCGGTGCTTGATGTAGAGCACCAGCAGCACCACCAGGAACAGCACGGTGTAGATGAAGATCATCGTCGCGTTGGGGTTGTAGCTGATGCCCAGCAGCTCATGGATGGGTACCCCGCCCTCCTTCGCCCGACGCCCAAATTCGATGCCGAAGAAGGTCGGCGAAGGCGCGGCGATGCCGTTGGGGCCCTTGGTCACTTCCAGCCAGTTGTTGAGCACCAGGCGGATGATCTCGCCGAAGCCGAGGGTAACGATGGCCAGGTAGTCCCCGTGCATGCGCAACACCGGGAACCCCAGTATCGCCCCCGCTACCGCGGCCAGCACCGCAGCGAGCGGCAGCATGGTCCAGAAGCCCAGGCCGAGGTACTGGTAACCCAGCGCCAGGCCGTAGGCGCCGATGGCATAGAAGCCGACGTAGCCGAGGTCGAGCAGACCGGCCAGGCCCACCACGATGTTCAGGCCAAGGCCCAGCAGCACATAGATCAGGCAGAGGATGATCACCGTCAGCCAGTACTTGGTGGCCAGGAAGGGAAAGGCGATGGCCACCAGGATGATGATGGGCAGGATGAATCTGAGGTTGGACTTGTGTCCCGGCGGCAGCACGTGGACGCCACCGTCGTTGCGCTTGAAGGACTCGATCCAGTCGCGGCCCTTGGCGGTCTGGCCAAACAGGCTGAGCAGGAAACGACCGGCCATGACTACCGCGACCATGATGCCGACGCGGCCGGGCTGGACGTTGTAGCCATAGCCGTCGAGCACGATGCCGACGATGGGGCCGAACAGGATCAGCGAGACCAGGCCGACCATGAAGGTGTCGCGCAGCACGACCTTGAGATCGAAGGAGGAAGACGTCTGACTCATGGATTCACACCTTCGTGACCTGGGGTTTGCCGAGCAGCCCCTGGGGCCTAAAGATCAGGATCGCCACCAGCAGCGAAAAGCTGAAGACGTCCTTGTAGTCCGAGTTCACCAGGCTGGCGAACTGGGCTTCGGAGATGCCGAGGATGATCCCGCCGAGCATGGCGCCGGGCAGCGAACCGATGCCGCCGAGCACCGCCGCGGTAAAGGCCTTGATGCCGATGATGAAGCCGGCATAGAAGTCGAAGGTGCCGTAGTTGAGAGTGATCAGCACCCCGGCCAGCGCCGCCATGGCCGCGCCGATGATGAAGACGTAGGAGATCACCCGGTCGGTGTTGATGCCGAGGATCTGCGCCATCTTGCGATCCTGCTGGGTGGCCCGGCACATGCGACCGAGGGTGGTCTTCTGGATCACGTAGGTGAGCAGCCCCATGCCGATGATGGAGGCCAGGATGATGAAGATCTTGGTGTAGGTGATGATCACGAAGCCTTCGCCGATGTGCAGGCGCAGGGCGCCGTCGAGCAGCGTCGGTACGCCCTGCTGGCGCGCGCCCTGGGCGAGCTGCACGTAGTTCTGCAGGATCAGCGACATGCCGATGGCCGAGATCAGCGGGGCCAGGCGCGTGGAGTTGCGCAACGGCTTGTAGGCGATGCGCTCGATGGCCCAGCCGTACACGGAGGTGACCACCACGGTGAAGATCAGGGTGCCGAGGATCAGCACCGGGAAGGAATGCAGGCCGAACACGCTCAGCAGGGCGATGCCGATGGCGGCGAGATAGGCCGACACCATGTACACGTCGCCGTGGGCGAAGTTGATCATGCCGATGATGCCATAGACCATGGTGTAGCCGATGGCGATAAGTCCGTAGACCGAGCCCAGGGTCAGGCCGTTGACCAGTTGTTGCAGGAAGATACCGTCCACGTTTGCAGTCTCGCGCTGGATGGATGACGAGGGCCGCCAGCCACCGCCTCGTCCTGGGGCGGAGACGAGGTGGCGGCTGGCGGATTCACGCGAGGATCAGGGCAGCTGGTGGTACTTGCCCTTGTCGTCCCATTCGTACATCACGTAGTCGGAGACCTTGAGGTCGCCCTTGCTGTCCCAGCTCTTCTCACCCAGTACGGTGTTGACGCTGTGGGACTTCAGCCACTCGGCGGCCTTGGCGCCGTCGGTGCCCTTGATGCCGTTGAAGGCGGCGGCCACGGCCTGCAGCGAGGCGTAGGAGTAGAGGGTATAGCCCTCGGGCTCGTAGCCGGACTTGCGCAGGGTTTCCACCACGGTCTTGCCGGCGGGGTTCTGCAGCGGGTCGGCGCCGAAGGTCATCAGCACGCCCTTGGTGTACTGGGCGCCACCGGCGGTGGTGACCAGGTCGGCGGAGACGATGCCGTCGCCGGAGACGAACTTGGCGGTCACGCCCTGCTCGCGCATCTGGCGTACCAGCGGACCGGCTTCGGGGTGCAGGCCGCCGAAGTAGACCACGTCGGCGCCGGAGGCACGGATCTTGGTGACCAGGGAGTTGAAGTCCTTCTCGCCGCGGGTCAGACCCTCGTAGAGCACCTCTTTCACGCCGCGCTTGTTGAGCTGCGCCTTGGTGGCGTCGGCCAGGCCCTGACCGTAGGTGTCCTTGTCGTGGATGATGGCGACCTTCTTGGCCTTGAGGGTATCGACGATGTAGTCGCCGGCCACGATGCCCTGCTGGTCGTCACGTCCGCACATGCGGAACACGCCGGTCAGGCCACGCTCGGTGATCTTGGGGTTGGTGGACGCCGGGGTGATGGAGATGATGCCGGCTTCGTCGTAGATCTCCGAGGCGGGCATGGTGTTGGAGGAGCAGAAGTGGCCGATCACGGCCTTGACCTTCTCCGAGTCCACCAGGCGGTTGGCCACGGCCACGGCCTGCTTGGGCTCGCAGGCGTCATCACCCTGCACCAGCTTGATCTTCTCGCCATTGATGCCACCGGCGGCGTTGATGTCCGCCGCGGCCTGGGTAGCCCCCTTCCAGAACTGCTCGCCATAGGCGGCACTGGCCCCGGTGTAGGGACCGGCGACACCGATCACGATGTCGGCATGCGCCAGGGAGGAGAGAGTGAACGCAGAACCGATAGCGAGAGCCAGAATGCCTTTTCTGTAAATCTTCGACATGGGAGGTGTGCTCCAGAGGGTGGTTGGCCTGTTCGCCGGAGCAAAGCCTGTGCCATCACCCAGCTGTGTATCGGGCGCAAAGGCCATTTGCCGCCACCGCGATGAGCCAAAACCTTCGTTTGCGGGCGGCGAGGGCTGCTGCCAGTGGACTCGACTACGCCTTAGACTTTTGTCTTAACTGGCTCATTAGTCTGGATAATTCTGCAAAGCGGTAGCAGCGGAACAGGCAAAAGGCAGCGGTTTGTTACCAGATAGCAACCCGGTTGCACCTGTTTCGCACCAAAACGTAACACCGTCCCCACACTGTGCCACCAAAGTAACCATGATCCTGCGGCCTCAGGCCCCTGGGAAATCCGCCGTTCTCTCAGCCTGCTGGCGGTTATGAACAGCCATGAAAAAGCGGCCGACTTGCACAGGTCTAGATGCGCAAATCGGCCGCTTCGGGGCGTTATCGCCCGGCCCGAGGGCCGGTGACAGCGGGTATGGCGGGGTCGCTAGAGCACCACGCGCAGGCACTGCCCCGCGTGATAGAGGGTGAAGCCGGCTTCGTACATCAGACTGCGCCACTGGCCGACCGGATTGGCATCCAGCGACGCCAGGGGCAGCGGCAGGTCGTGGCGATCGCCGCTGCACAGATAGCGGGCAAAGGCCTGCCCCACCACCGTGCCCGTGGTCACCCCGCGACCGTTGTAGCCGGACACCGCCAGCAACCCCGGCGCCGGCTCGAACAGTCGCATCAGATGATCGGGCGTGAAGCCGATACGGCCCGTCCAGCTGCACTCCCACTCGACCTTTCCGAGCGCCGGGAAATAGTGCCGCTGGATACGATCGGCCCAGGCGCGGATGAAGCCGGCCGGCCGCCCCGCCATGTTGCCGAGACTGCCCAGCAGCAGACGGCCATCGGCATCGCGGCGGATGCTGCTGAGCACCGTGCGGGTATCCCAGGAACCACGGCCCTGGGGCAGGATGAAATCCGCTTCCGGACCGAGCGGCCGCGAGGCCACCTGGTAGTAGTAGCCCGGGAAGAATTGCGTCCGCAGAGTGGTCCACTCGCCTTCGGTGTAGGCATTGGAAGCGATCACCACCTGGTCGGCGGTGACTCGTCCCTGTGGGGTTTCCACCTGCCAGCGTTCGCCGACCCGCTGCAGGCGCTGTACCGCGCTCCGCTCGAACAGCTCGCCGCCTTCCTGACGCAGCGCCCTGGCCAGGCCCAGGGCATAACCCATGGGCACCAGGGTGCCGGCGCGATGATCGAGCAGTGCGCCACTGATGTCGCGCGTGCCGCAGGCGCTGTAACAGGCTTCCCCCTCCAGCAGCTCGACCCGGGCACCGCGCCGCTGCCATTGCTCGGCACGCTGCCCCAGATCGGCCAGGCCCTTGGCGCTGTGCGCCATGTGCAGAGTGCCGGCGCGGCGCGGCTGGCAATCGATGCCATAGCGCTCGATGAGACCGAATACCTGACTCGGCGCATCGCCCATCACGCCCAGCAGGCGCTCTCCGACCTCCGGCCCCAGGGTCGCCACGGCTTCGTCCGGCGGGATCCACATGCCGGCATTGACCAGTCCGACATTGCGTCCGGAGCCGCCATGGCCGACGCCATGGGCTTCCAGCAGCACCACCCGCCGCCCGGCCTGCGCCAGGTGCAGGCCGGTGGACAGGCCGGTATAGCCACCGCCGATAACGCAGACCTCGGTGTCACGCTCGCCCTGCAACGACGCCCCCGGCACCGCCGGATACAACCGCTCCCACAGGCACTCTTCACGCAACTGCATTCTCTGCGCTCCTGGCGGACCCACTCAGTCGAAGACGATGCCCTGGGCCAGCGGCAGTTCGCGGGAATAGTTGACGGTGTTGGTCTGGCGGCGCATGTAGGCCTTCCAGGCGTCGGAGCCGGATTCGCGACCGCCACCGGTTTCCTTCTCGCCACCGAAGGCGCCACCGATCTCGGCACCGCTCGGTCCGATGTTGACGTTGGCGATGCCGCAGTCGCTGCCGGTCGCCGACATGAAGGCCTCGGCCTCGCGCACGTCGGTGGTGAAGATGCAGGACGACAGGCCCTGGGGTACGGCGTTGTTCAGCGCCACCGCCTCGTCGAAATCGTCATAGGTCAGCACATAGAGGATGGGGGCGAAGGTCTCATGGCGCACCGCCTCGCTCTGCTCGGGCATCTCGACGATGGCCGGCGCCACGTAGTAGGCCTCGGGATACTGCTCAGCCAGCTGACGCTCGCCGCCGTAGACCACGCCGCCCTCGCCACGCGCCTGTTCCAGTGCACCCTGCATGGCCTGGAAACTGGCCGCATCGATCAGCGGACCGATCAGGTTGCCTTCCAGCGGATGGCCGATGCGGACTTTGGCATAGGCGGTCTTCAGCCGGGCGACGATCTCGTCCTTCACCGAACGGTGGGCGATCAGCCGGCGCAGGGTGGTGCAGCGCTGGCCGGCGGTACCGACGGCGCTGAACAGGATGGCGCGTACCGCCATGTCCAGATCGGCGCTCGGCGCGAGGATCATGGCATTGTTGCCACCCAGCTCGAGGATGCTGCGGCCGAAGCGCGCTGCAACCCGCGGTCCTACCTCGCGACCCATGCGGGTGCTACCCGTGGCGCTCACCAGCGCCACCCGCGGATCGTCCACCAGAGCCTCACCGGCGGCGCGATCACCGACGATGACCTGACTCAGATCGGCCGGGGCATCGCCAAAGCGCGCCAGGGCCTTCTCGAACAGCGCCTGGCAGGCCAGGGCGGTCAGCGGGGTCTTTTCCGAAGGCTTCCAGATCACCGGATTGCCGCAGACCAGGGCCAGGGCGGCGTTCCACGACCAGACCGCCACCGGGAAGTTGAAGGCACTGATGATGCCCACCACGCCCAGCGGCTGCCAGGATTCGCGCATGTGGTGACCGGGCCGCTCGGAGGCGATGGTCAGACCATAGAGCTGGCGCGACAGGCCAACGGCGAAGTCGCAGATGTCGATCATCTCCTGGACTTCACCCAGGCCCTCCTGGGTGATCTTGCCGGCTTCCCAGGACACCAGCTCGCCGAGATCGGTCTTGTGCGCGCGCAGTTCTTCACCCAGCAGCCGCACCAGTTCGCCCCGGCGCGGCGCCGGCACCGCGCGCCAGGCCTGGAAGGCGCGCTCGGCACGGGAGATCTTCTGCTCCACTTCGGCGGCGCTTTCCAGGGCGACGCTGCCCAGTTGGCTGCCATCGATGGGGGAATGCACCCGGTGCTCGCCTTGGGTGTAGTGCTGGGCAGAAACGCCGAGGCGTTCCAACAGGGCCTTGCTCATGCTGAGGTCTCCGCGGAAAGGGAATCGTCCCTGAGTATGGTCAGCCCAGCGGCGCCGGACAACCGACCTTTGCTCGGCATATCATTCCCTTTTTTCATGCCGCGAGTCCGCTCATGCAACGCCGCCACCTGCCGTCCATCACCGCCATGCAGTGCTTCGAGGCGGTCGCGCGTCATCTGAGCTTCACCCGCGCGGCCGACGAACTGGCGCTGACCCAGAGCGCCGTCAGCAAACAGGTCGCCCAGCTCGAGGACCTGCTGCAGCACAGTTTGTTTCGCCGGGTCCGTCGCCGCCTGCAGCTTACCCCGGCGGGCGCCCTCTACCTCGCCGAGGTGGACAAGATCCTCAATCAGCTGGAGATGTCGGCGCGCTATCTGAGGTCCTATGGCGGCGAGACCGAGGTGCTGCGCGTGGCCACCCCGCCGACCTTTGGCGAGCGCTGGCTGGTGCCGCGGCTCAAGGGCTGGCGCCTGCGCTTTCCCAACATCCACCTGGATGTCTCCAGTGCGCTGGAACCGGTGGACTTCCGCGACCCCCGGCATGACGTGGCGCTGTTCTACGGCCACGGCAGCTGGCCGGGCGCCGAGTGCGAACTGCTGCTGCACGAGCACATGGTCGCGGTCTGCGCGCCGGACCTGCTACCCGCCGAGGGCATCGCCGGACCCGAGCAACTGGTGGACTTCGTCCTGCTGCAGAACACCACCCGCCCGGAATCCTGGCACGACTGGTACGCCAGCCTCGGGCGCGACGAGGTGCACAGCCACCACGGCCCGCGCTTCGACACCTTCACCCTCTGCGCCCGCGCCGCCCAGGAAGGCTGCGGGGTAGCCCTGCTCCCGGAATTCCTGGTCGCCGAAGAACTGGCTTCCGGTCGCCTGGTGCTCGCCTGGCCCCATCGCCTGGCCAGCCCACATGCCTACTGGCTGGCCTATCCGGAACAGATGGCCGAGGTGCCCAAGGTGCGCAGCTTTATCGAGTGGATCCGCGAGAAGGCTTGATGCACTGGCCAATCGTGACCATGGCGGTTCGCAGGTGCGACCGCTTGCCGTTTGCTGATCGCGGCCATGGGCCGCTCCTACAAAACATCACTCTCTGTAGGAGCGGCCGCATCGGCGGACCGCCACGGCCGCGATGAGGATGTCCACCGCGAACTTCATCCCGCACCAGAAACGAAAAACCCGGCCGAGGCCGGGTTTTTTATTCAGGGTCGTCTTAGACGCCGGAGGCTTCCGCCGCCGCCACATCCTTGATCGACAGCTTGATGCGACCGCGGTTGTCCACGTCCAGCACCAGCACCTTCACTTCCTGACCTTCTTTCAGCACGTCGGTGACCTTCTCGATGCGCTGATCGCTCAGCTGCGAGATGTGCACCAGGCCATCCTTGCCAGGCAGGATGCTGACGAAGGCGCCGAAGTCGACGATGCGCTCCACCTTGCCGACATAGATCTTGCCGATCTCGGCCTCGGCAGTGATGCCCAGGACGCGCTGCTTGGCCGCTTCAGCGGCTTCGCGAGTCTCGCCGTAGATCTTGATGGTGCCGTCGTCTTCGATGTCGATCGACGCCTTGGTCTCTTCGCAGATACCACGGATGGTGGCGCCACCCTTGCCGATCACGTCGCGGATCTTGTCCTGGTCGATCTTCATCGCCAGCATGGTCGGGGCATTTTCGGACAGCTCGGCACGCGACTCGGAGATCACCTGGTTCATCTGACCCAGGATGTTCAGACGCGCTTCCAGCGCCTGCTCCAGAGCGATCTCCATGATCTCTTCGGTGATGCCGTTGATCTTGATGTCCATCTGCAGGGCGGTGACGCCCTTGGCAGTACCGGCCACCTTGAAGTCCATGTCGCCGAGGTGATCTTCGTCACCCAGGATGTCGGTCAGGACGGCGAACTTCTCGCCTTCCTTGACCAGACCCATGGCGATACCGGCAACCGGGGCCTTGACCGGCACACCGGCATCCATCAGCGCCAGAGAGGCACCGCAGACCGAGGCCATGGAGCTGGAGCCGTTGGATTCGGTGATCTCGGAGACCACGCGGATGCTGTAGGGGAAGGCGTCCTGGGTCGGCAGCATGGCCTGGATGCCACGACGGGCCAGACGGCCGTGACCGATCTCGCGACGGCCCGGGCTGCCCATGCGGCCGCACTCGCCGACCGAGAAGGGCGGGAAGTTGTAGTGCAGCATGAAGCTGTCACGGCGCTCGCCTTCCAGGGTGTCCAGCAGCTGCGAGTCACGGGCGGTACCCAGGGTCGCGGTGACCAGGGCCTGGGTTTCGCCACGGGTGAACAGTGCCGAACCGTGGGTCTTCTTCAGCGGACCGACTTCGATCTGCAGCGGGCGAACGGTGCGGGTGTCGCGACCATCGATACGCGGCTTGCCGTCGACGATGTTCTGGCGCACGGTGCGGTATTCCAGCAGACCGAAGGTCTCCTTGACCTCGGCTTCGCTGTACTGACCGTTCTCACCGGCCAGCTTGGCGATGGCCTGGTCACGCAGGGCACCCAGGGCCGCATAGCGATCCTGCTTGATGGTGATGGTGTAGGCACGGGACACGGCGTCGCCGACTTCGGCCTTGACGGCTTCGATCAGGGCGGTGTTCTCGGCAGGCGCCTGCCAGTTCCAGGTCGGCTTGCCGGCTTCGGCAGCGAACTGGCTGATGGCCTCGATGGCCACCTGGAATTCTTCGTGGGCGAACAGCACGCCGCCCAGCATCTGGTCTTCGGTCAGCTCGTCGGCTTCGGATTCCACCATCAGCACGGCGTCACGGGTGCCGGCCACGACCATGTCCAGGCTGGAGCTCTGCAGCTGCTCGTAGCTGGGGTTCAGCAGGTAGCCCAGTTCGCTGTGGTAGCCCACGCGGGCGGCGGCGATCGGACCGGCGAAGGGGATACCGGAAATGGCCAGGGCGGCGGAGGTGCCGATCATGGCGGCGATGTCCGGATCGGACTTCTTGTTGGTGCTGACCACGGTGCAGACCACCTGGACTTCGTTGAGGAAGCCTTCGGGGAACAGCGGACGGATCGGACGATCGATCAGGCGCGAGGTCAGGGTTTCCTTCTCGGAAGGACGGCCTTCACGCTTGAAGTAACCACCGGGGATACGGCCAGCGGCGTAGGTCTTCTCCTGGTAGTGCACGGACAGCGGGAAGAAGTCCTTGCCGACGGCGGGCTGCTTGGCACCGACCACGGTGACCAGCACGCTGACGTCATCGGTGGAGACCAGCACGGCACCGGTCGCCTGGCGCGCGATGCGGCCGGTTTCCAGGGTGAAGTTCTGCTCACCGAACTTGAATTGCTTGATTACTGGATTCACAGTCTTTCCTTCTCTTTATTGCCTTGGGGGAAACAGGGGCGACCAGAGGGATTCGGACCCTCGCTGATCTCCGGGGTGACGCAGGCCGATTCTGCCGGCCTTTCAAGCAAAAAAGCCGGAGGCCGGCGCGAGCCGACCTCCAGCTTCAGACTGCTTGCAGCAGGTCTGCATCGTATTAACGACGCAGGCCCAGGCGAGCGATCAGTGCGCTGTAACGAGAGGTGTCCTTGGACTTCAGGTAGTCCAGCAGCTTACGACGCTGGTTGACCATGCGGATCAGACCACGACGGCTGTGGTGATCCTTGCCGTTGATCTTGAAGTGACCTTGCAGCTTGTCGATGTTGGCGGACAGCAGGGCAACCTGCACTTCCGGCGAACCGGTGTCGCCTTCGGCGCGCTTGAACTCGTTTACGATCTGGGCTTTGTCTTCAACGCTCAGTGCCATGATAGGGCTCCTCTGAGGAACAGGCCGGGATAGGTCCCGTGCTTAGGAAAGAGGTGTGACCGTGCCTGCTGACAGCCACCCTCGGTATCGGTCTAGGACCGAATCAGTCTACGGGGGGCAACCTGCCCCTCGTCATCAATCTCGCCGATGCCGATGAAACGACCCTGGTCGTCCTGCACCCGCATCAAGCCGAATTTCGGTGCATTGGCCGCCCGGACGGGCTGACCGTGCAACCAGTAGTAGGCGCTGTGCTGAGTCAACTGCACCAGCGGCCAGTGCTCCAGGCCACTGTCGACCGGCAGCAGGAAGCGATCCAGCGCTGCGGAACCGCCTTCGGCGTGCACCGCCTCCAGCTCTTCCAGGCTGATGGCCTGCGCCAGACCGAAGGGGCCGGCCTGGGTACGGCGCAACTCGGCCACATGGGCACCGCAGCCGAGCAGGGCGCCGAGGTCTTCGACCAGGGTGCGCACATAGGTGCCCTTGCTGCAGGCCACTTCCAGCGTCGCGCGATCTTCCTGCAACGCCAGCAGTTCCAGCCGGGCAATAGTAACAGAACGCGGCTCGCGCTCCACTACTTCGCCCGCACGCGCCAGCTTGTAGAGCGGCTGACCGTCGCGCTTCAGCGCCGAATACATCGGCGGAATCTGCTCTATCTGGCCCCGGAAGGCCGGTAGCGCCGCCTGGATGGCCGCTTCGTCGACCGCGACCGCTCGTCGCTCCAGCACCTCACCTTCGGCATCGCCGGTGGTGGTGGTGACGCCGAGTTGCGCCACGGTGCTGTAGCCCTTGTCGGCATCCAGCAGGTACTGGGAAAACTTGGTCGCCTCGCCAAAGCACAGCGGCAGTACGCCGGTGGCCAGGGGATCCAGGCTACCGGTGTGCCCGGCCTTTTCGGCATTGAGCAGCCAGCGGACCTTTTGCAGGGCGGCATTGGAGGAAAAGCCGCGCGGCTTGTCCAGCACCAGCACGCCATGCACCTGCCGGCGAATTCGCTTGACCTGGGCCACCCTACTCCTCCCCGTCCTGCCGACGGTCTTCGGCGACCGCCCGCTCGATCAGCGCCGACAGCTGGGCGCCGCGACGGATGCTCTCGTCATACTGGAAACCCAGTTGCGGAACGGTCCGCAGTTTCATCGCCCGACCCAACTGCTGCCGCAGGAAGCCGGAGGCATCCTTGAGGATGGCGATATTCTGCTTGATCGCCTCGGGGTCATCGTCCTTGCCCAGCACGGTGATGTGCACCTTGGCATGGGACAGATCACGGGCCACGTCCACGCCGGTGATGGTCACCATGCCCAGCCGTGGATCTTTGATTTCGCGATGGATCAACAGCGCCAGTTCGCGCTGTATCTGATCACCGATACGCTGGGTACGGCTGAATTCTTTGGCCATGTCGAAACTCTCGTACAAAAGGCCGCAGACGTCAGGCCTGCCAGCCATGAACCTTGGAAACGCGAACGGCAAGTCCGGACCTGGCAGGGTTCTGCCAGGTCCGCGACCTGCCGTCCTGGTGCAGAGTCGTCGTTACAGCGAACGGGCGACCTGAACCTTCTCGAACACTTCGATCTTGTCGCCGACGCGGACGTCGTTGTAGCTCTTCACGCCGATACCGCATTCCATGCCGGCACGCACTTCGGCCACGTCATCCTTGAAGCGACGCAGGGATTCCAGCTCGCCTTCGAAGATGACCACGTCTTCGCGCAGGACGCGGATCGGACGGTTGCGGTGCACCATGCCCTCGGTGACCATGCAGCCGGCGACGGCGCCGAACTTGGGCGAACGGAAGACGTCACGTACTTCAGCGATACCCAGGATGTTCTCCCGGACGTCACTGCCCAGCATGCCGGTCAGCGCCTTCTTCACATCTTCGATGATGTCGTAGATGACGTTGTAGTAGCGCATGTCGAGGCCTTCCTGCTCGACGATCTTCCGCGCCCCGGCATCGGCCCGGACGTTGAAGCCGAACAGCACGGCATTGGACGCCAGCGCCAGGTTGGCATCGCTCTCGGTAATACCACCGACGCCACCGCCGACTACCCGTACCTGGACTTCGTCGTTGCCCAGACCGGACAGCGAACCCTGCAGCGCCTCGAGGGAGCCGCGCACATCGGACTTGAGCACGATGTTGAGGGTCTTTTTCTCGTCCTGGCCCATGTTCTCGAAGATGTTCTCGAGCTTGCCGGCGTGAGCGCGGGCCAGCTTGATCTCGCGGAACTTGCCCTGACGGAACAGCGCCACTTCGCGGGCCTTCTTCTCGTCGGTCAGCACGGTGAGTTCGTCACCGGCATCCGGGGTGCCGTCCAGGCCGAGAATCTCGACCGGGATGGACGGGCCGGCTTCCTTGATCGGCTTGCCGTTCTCGTCGAGCATGGCACGGATGCGGCCGAAGTTGACGCCGACCAGCGCCATGTCGCCCTGCCGCAGGGTACCGTTCTGGACCAGCACGGTAGCGACCGGACCACGACCCTTGTCCAGGCGCGATTCGATGACCACACCGCGACCGGGTGCTTCCGGCGTAGCGGTCAGCTCCAGGACTTCGGCCTGCAGCAGGATGGCTTCGAGCAGCTCGTCCACACCGGTACCGGCCTTGGCCGAGACGTGCACGAACTGGGTATCGCCGCCCCACTCTTCCGGGATGACCTGACGACCGGCCAGATCGTGCTTGACGCGATCCGGATCGGCATCGGGCTTGTCGATCTTGTTGACCGCCACGACGATGGGGACACCCGCCGCCTTGGCGTGCTGGATGGCTTCCTCGGTCTGCGGCATGACGCCGTCATCGGCCGCGACGACCAGGATGACGATGTCGGTGGCCTTGGCACCACGGGCACGCATCGCGGTGAACGCGGCGTGGCCAGGGGTATCCAGGAAGGTCACCATGCCACGCTCGGTTTCGACGTGGTAGGCACCGATGTGCTGGGTGATGCCACCGGCTTCGCCCGACGCGACCTTGGCGCGACGGATGTAGTCCAGCAGCGAGGTCTTGCCGTGGTCGACGTGACCCATGACGGTCACCACCGGCGCACGGTGCAGGGCCTTGCCACCCTCGAACTTGAGGGACTCGGCCAGCTGGTCTTCCAGGGCGTTCTCGTTGACCAGCTTGACCTTGTGGCCCAGCTCTTCGGCCACCAGCTGCGCCGTCTCGCGGTCGAGCACCTGGTTGATGGTGGCGGGAGACCCCATCTTGAACATGAACTTGATGACTTCGGCGGCCTTCACCGACATCTGCTGAGCTAGCTCAGAGACGGTGATGGTCTCACCTAGATTGACTTCGCGCACTACAGGTCCTGTCGGGCTCTGGAACCCGTGTTGGTTTCGCTTCTTGAGTCGCGATTTGCCACCGCGACCGCCACGCCGGCCAAAGCCCTCTTCCTCGTCGTCGCCACTGCGCACGGTACGGGGAGCTGCGACCTTGTCCTTGATCGACGGGCGATGCTGGGCATTCTTGCGCTCACGGCGCTCGTCTTCTTCGCGCTTGCTGCTCGGGGCAGGATGCACGGGACGACGCGGTTCTTCGCGCTTGCGCTCACCAGCCGGGTCGGCTTTCTTGACCTCGGCGGCAGGCGCGGCAGCGGGTTGCTGCTCGGCCACCACGGCCGGGGCTTCCGGCGCGGCAGGGGCTGCAGCCTCGGCGGGGACCGCCTGCTGCGTGGCCTGAGCCGCGGCTTCGGCCTGCTGCTGGGCAGCGGCCTCGGCAGCGCGCTGGGCTTCTTCCTCGGCACGTGCCTGGACAGCGGCCTCTTCGGCGGCGCGCTGGGCTTCCTGCTCGCGGCGCTGTTCGGCCTCGAGTTCAGCGGTGCTGCGCTTGACGAAGGTCTTCTTCTTGCGCACTTCGACGCTGACTGTCTTGCTGCCGGCCACTTTCAGCGTGGTCTGGGTCTTGCGCTGCAGGGTGATCTTGCTTGGCTCGTCGAGCTGCGCGGTCCCCTTCAGGTGCGTCAGCAGGGCCTGCTTTTCCGCATCGCTCACCAACTGCTCAGCACTGCTGTGCGTCAGACCTGCCTCGCGCATCTGCTGTAGCAGACGTTCCACCGGCGTATTGACCGTTTGGGCCAGTTCTTTCACCGTGACTTGCGTCATGCACTTCTCTCCTCAGACTGCGCCGCTTACTCGAACCAATGGGCACGGGCAGCCATGATCAGCTTGCCGGCACGCTCTTCGGTCATGCCGTTGATTTCGAGCAGGTCGTCGATCGACTGCTCGGCGAGCTCTTCGCGATTGACCACGCCACGCTGGGCCAGCGCGCTGGCGAGCTGGGGATCCATGCCGTCGAGGGTCAGCAGATCTTCGCTGGGGCTCTTCTGTTCTTCGGTCGCGATGGCCCGGGTAAGCAGGCGATCCTTGGCCCGGGTACGCAGCTCGTTGACGATGTCTTCGTCGAAGCCATCGATGTTGAGCATCTCTTCCATGGGCACGTAGGCCACTTCCTCGAGGGAGGTGAAGCCTTCTTCCACCAGTACCTGAGCCAGCTCCTCGTCGACATCCAGCTCGTCGATGAAGCGCTGGATGATGTCGCCGGTCTCCGCCTGCTGCTTGGCGTTGATATCCGCCTCGGTCATCACGTTGAGCGTCCAGCCGGTCAGTTGACTGGCCAGGCGCACGTTCTGACCGCCACGACCGATGGCCTGGGCCAGGTTGTCCTCGGCGACGGCGATATCCATGGTACGGCTGTCTTCGTCGACGATGATCGAAGCGACTTCGGCCGGGGCCATGGCATTGATGACGAACTGCGCAGGGTTGTCGTCCCAGAGGACGATGTCGACCCGCTCGCCACCCAGTTCACCGGATACCGCCTGGACACGCGAACCGCGCATGCCGATGCAGGCACCCTGGGGATCGATGCGCTTGTCCTTGGAACGGACGGCGATCTTGGCCCGCGAACCCGGATCCCGGGCAGCCGCCATGACATCGATCAGCTGTTCGGAAATTTCCGGTACTTCGATGCGGAACAGCTCGATCAGCATCTGCGGATCGGTACGCGACAGCATCAGCTGCGGACCGCGGTTTTCCGTACGGATTTCCTTGAGCAGGGCACGCAGACGCACGCCCATGCGGAAGGTCTCGCGGGGAATGATGTGCTCGCGCGGCAGCAGCGCCTCGGCATTGTTGCCCAGGTCGACGATCACGCTGTCACGGGTGACCTTCTTGACGGTACCCGAGATGATCTCGCCGACCTTCTCGCGATAGGCGTCCACCACCTGAGCCCGCTCGGCCTCGCGCACCTTCTGCACGATCACCTGCTTGGCGGTCTGGGCGGCAATCCGACCGAACTCGATGGACTCGATCTTCTCTTCGATCACTTCACCGGCCTTGACGCCGGGATGCTCTTCCTGGGCGTCTTCCACCGTCAGATGCGAATCGGGCAACTGATAGTCTTGGTCTTCCACCACGGTCCAGCGGCGGAAGGTTTCGTAGCTGCCGTTGTGTCTGTTGATCGACACCCGCAGATCCACATCTTCTTCGTAGCGCTTCTTGGTAGCCGTGGCGAGAGCCAACTCCAGTGCCTCGAAGATGACGCCGGGTGGAACACCCTTCTCGTTCGAAACAGATTCCACTACCAGCAGAACTTCTTTGCTCATCTTACGCCTCGTATTCGCAATCCTTGGGATCCGCGGTCTCGCGCTCAAATCACTCGAAACGGGGAACGACGTTGGCCTTGTCGATCATCTCGATGGGCAGCAGATACTCATGCTCGTCCACCTGCACCACGACGTCCTGGTCTTCCACACCGCGCAGCAAACCCTGGAAATTACGTCGCCCTTCGAAGGGCGACCGAAGTTTGACCTTGACCTGTTCACCGAGGTGGGCAGCGAATTGCTCCAGGGTAAACAGCGGTCTATCCATACCGGGGGAAGACACCTCAAGGGTGTATTCATTGGTGATCGGATCTTCCACATCGAGTACGCCACTTACCTGGCGACTGACAGCCTCGCAATCTTCGACGAGAATGCCGTTGGGATGATCGATGTAGACACGCAGTAGCGAATGCCGCCCTTGGGAGATGTACTCGACACCCCAGCAGACATAGCCAAGCGCCTCGACGACGGGGGCCAGCAAGGCCTGCAACTGTTCTAGCTTGCTCGACACCTGGTTGCCTCGCGTTTTTTGAGAATAAAAAATGGGCATTACGCCCATCCCTAAGAGGTCTGCGCAAGAAAGCGCGACCCGAACTGTCCAGCCAACAAAAAGCCCCTAAAAAGGGGCTTTAAATAACTGGTTGCGGGGGCTGGATTTGAACCAACGACCTTCGGGTTATGAGCCCGACGAGCTACCAGACTGCTCCACCCCGCGTCAAAGCTGGAGCGAGATTATATTCAACTGAACTCTAGGAGTCAACCTACTCTATTCTCGCCGCGTCCTGCAGGACGTCTTTGCTATTTGGTGCCGAAGATGGGACTCGAACCCATACAGCCTATGGCCACTACCCCCTCAAGATAGCGTGTCTACCAATTCCACCACTTCGGCATGAAACCGTTTAAACCTACTTGGACTCCTGGGGCACGTCCCCGGAAGTACCACCCTGGGCAGCACGTGGCTGGCTCAGAGGAACATCGTTACCATCCTGCTTCGGCTGAGGAGCCTGCTGGACTGGCTGAGTGGGCAGACCCACCTCACGCAGACCCAGCGCACGGTCTTTGGCGTAATACCCCAGACCCAGGCTAGTCGCGAAAAAAACCGCGGCTAGTATAGCAGTAAAACGACTCAGAAAGGTAGCAGAACCTTGACTACCAAACACGGTACCCGAGGCGCCCGCACCAAAGGATGCACCGGCTTCGGCACCCTTGCCCTGCTGCATCAATACCAGCACGATCAGGCCAAGCGCCATCAGCAAGTGGATCACAACTACTGCAGTTTCCAACATTATCCACGTCCTGCAGCGCGGCAAATCGCACTGAACTCTTCAGCATTCAGGGAGGCTCCACCCACCAACCCCCCATCAATATCCGGCATGCCGAACAACTCGGCAGCACTGGCAGCCTTGACACTGCCGCCATACAGCAGCTGAAGGCCATCAGCGACCTCAGCATCGGCTTCGCGCACCAAGGCACGAATCGCCGCATGAACCTCTTGCGCCTGCTCCGGCGTTGCCGTGAGCCCCGTACCTATCGCCCAGACCGGCTCGTAGGCCACGACGGCATTGGCAAAAGCTGCCACTCCAACCACCTCGATGACCGCCTTCAGCTGGCCACCTACCACGTCCAAAGTGCGCTCAGCCTCCCGCTCTTCACGGGTTTCGCCGACGCAGAGCACGGGAATCATCCCGCCCTCCTGAATGGCCGCGAATTTCTTCGCCACCACCGCATCATCCTCGCCCAGCAGTGCACGCCGCTCGGAGTGCCCCACCAGTACGTAACGGCAACCGAATTCTGCCAACTGGGTCGAGGACACCTCGCCAGTCAGAGCCCTCTCACCCGCGACGGAGGCACAAGTCTGAGCCCCCACCATCAGCGACGTTGCCGCCAGCGCTTCAGCCACCCCCGGCAGATGCACCAATGTCGGAATCACCACGACATCAACACCCGCTGCGCCATCCAACCCTTTCAAGCCTGCGACCAGCGCCGACACGCCTTGCAGCGAGCCATGCATTTTCCAGTTACCGGCAACCAGGGAACGACGCATGCGTTTTACCTCAGGGAGCGAAGTGGGCGCAGATGTTACTCAATCGAAAACAGGCATGCAAGCAAATCAAGCACATACCTCGCTTATCAGCTCGGCGAGGGCCTCGGCATGGGCGCGCACCTCGCGCTCGTTCTCGCCTTCGACCATGACGCGCAGCAGCGGCTCGGTACCGGATTTGCGCAGCAGTACCCGTCCCTTGCCGGCCATCTTCTCGGTGACCTCGGCACTGGCCTGCTTGACCCGCGGGTTCTCCAAGGGATCCTGGCCGCCACCGAACCTCACGTTTATCAGCACCTGTGGGCACTTGCGCAGCGCCATGCGCGCCTGGGCCAGGGTCTGGCCGGCATTGCGCAGGGCGATGAGCACCTGCAGCGCGGCGATGGTGGCGTCGCCGGTGGTGGTGTACTGGCAACAGACCACATGCCCGGAATTCTCGCCGCCCAGCACCCAGTTGCGCTCCAGCAGCTCGGCCATCACATAGCGATCGCCTACCTTGGCGCGCACGAAGGGAATATCCAGTTCGGCCAGCCCCAGCTCGAGACCGAGATTGCTCATCAGGGTACCGACCACCCCACCCTCGAGGCGACCACGACGCTTGAGATCGCGGGCGATCAGATAGAGCAGCTCATCGCCATCCACTGCCGCTCCGGTGTGATCCACCATCAGCACTCGATCACCGTCGCCGTCGAAGGCGATGCCGATGTCGGCGTGCTGGTCGAGCACCGCCTGTTGCAGCCCCTCCAGATGGGTGGAACCGCAATCCTTGTTGATATTGAGACCGTCCGGCTGCACCCCGAGCACGCTGACATCAGCTCCGAGCTCACGGAAGACGCTGGGTGCGATCTTGTAGGTAGCGCCATTGGCGCAGTCCAGCACGATCTTCATACCGGCGAAACTGGTCCCGGTCGGCACGCTGCTCTTGCAGAATTCGATGTAACGACCCGCGGCATCGTTGATGCGCGAGACCTTGCCGATACGCGCCGAGTCGACCACGGTCATGGGCGTGTCGAGCAGCTCCTCGATCATGGTTTCCAGTTCATCGGGCAGCTTGGTGCCGGCGCCGGAAAAGAACTTGATGCCATTGTCGTAGTAGGGATTGTGCGAAGCACTGATAACGATGCCGGCGCTGGCCTGGAAGGTCCGCGTCAGATAGGCGATACCCGGCGTCGGCATGGGACCCAGCAGCATAACGTCGGCACCGGCAGCGGAAAGACCGGCTTCCAGTGCCGATTCGAACATGTAGCCGGAGTTGCGGGTGTCCTTGCCCACCAGCACTCGACAACCGCCGCGACTGCGAAAGGCGATACCCGCCGCCCAGCCCAGCTTGAGCATGAACTCGGGGGTGATGGGATACGTTCCGACCTTGCCGCGAATACCATCGGTTCCAAAATACTTTCTTGCCATCAGTTCTGTTCCTGCCTGAAGCCTTCGACCGCGGTGATCATCTTCACCGCGTCCACCGTTTCCGCCACATCATGGACCCTGAGGATCTGCGCACCCTTGGCCAGCGCCAGCGCCGCCAGAGCCAGACCGCCTGCCAGGCGTCCCTCTACGGGTCGCCCGGTAACCGCGCCGATCATGCTCTTGCGAGAAACGCCCACCAGCAAGGGTAGCCCAAAGGCGAGCAACTCGGTTTGTCGTCTGAACAGCTCGAGGTTGTGCTCCAGGGTCTTGGCAAAGCCATAGCCCGGATCCAGCACCAGCCGCCCGCGGCAGATCCCGGCCGCTTCGCAACGGGCAATCTGCTCGGCGAGAAAGGCGCCGACTTCGCCGGCGACGTCAGCATAGACGGGCGCCTGCTGCATGGTGCCGGGCTCGCCCCGCATGTGCATCAGGCAGACCGCCAGATCGGTCGCGGCGGCAGCTTCCAGGGCGCCGGGCCGGCGCAGCGAGCGGACATCATTGATCAGACCGGCCCCTGCCTGAGCACCTTCCCGCATGACTACCGGCGAGGAGGTGTCCATGGAGATGACGACATCCAGCTCTCGGGCGATCGCCTCGACCACCGGCACGACACGCTCGAGCTCCTCGACCTCGGACACTGGGGGCGCCCCTGGTCGCGTGGACTCTCCACCCACATCGATGATGGCAGCACCGGCCGTCATCATCGCCTCGGCATGGCGCAACGCGCTGTCGACAGCCGTATAGCGACCGCCGTCGGAGAAGGAATCTGGCGTCACGTTGAGGATGCCCATGACTTTGGGCGCGTCAAAAACAAGAACCCGATTGCCGCAAGGCAATCGGGTCGAAGGGAACGGATTGAACATGGGTGTTTCAGTGTTCTCCGGCCGGACCACCGATGGGTGTTTCAGGACGATCGCTACCGCTTTGCGGTGCCGGCGAATCACCGGTAGGACCACCCCGGTCATGCCAGTCGCGCGGCTCACGCGGCACCTTGCCCGCCATGATGTCGTCGATCTGGTCCGAATCGATGGTCTCGTACTTCATCAGGGCATCGGACATGAGTTCGAGCTTGTCGCGATTCTCGTCCAGCAGGCGCTTGGCAGTGTTATAGCAGTCGTCGATGATGCGACGAATCTCCAGATCGATCAGCTTGGCGGTCTCTCCCGACATGTTGCCGGCGCCACTACCCCCCGAACGACCCAGGTAGCCTTCGTTCTCTTCCTCACCATACAGCAGCGGACCGAGCTTCTCGGACAGGCCCCACTTGGTCACCATGTTTCGCGCCAGGGAGGTCGCCCGCATGATGTCGTTGGAAGCGCCCGTGGTGACGCCTTCGAAGCCCAGGGTCATCTCTTCGGCGATACGGCCACCGAACAGCGAACAGATCTGGCTTTCCAGCGCCCGCTTGGACAGGCTGTAGCGATCTTCCTCGGGCAGGAACATGGTCACGCCCAGGGCCCGGCCACGGGGAATGATGGAGACCTTGTAGACCGGATCGTGCTCGGGCACCAGGCGACCCACGATGGCATGGCCCGCTTCGTGATAGGCAGTGTTGCGCTTCTCCTTCTCGGACATGACCATGGTCTTGCGCTCGGCGCCCATCATGATCTTGTCCTTGGCCAGCTCGAACTCGCGCATATCAACGGTGCGCTTGTTGGAACGAGCGGCGAACAGGGAGGCCTCATTGACCAGGTTGGCAAGGTCGGCACCGGAGAAACCCGGGGTACCCCGCGCGATGACGCCCGCGTCGACGCGCTCGCCAATCGGCACCTTGCGCATGTGCACCTTGAGGATCTGCTCGCGGCCGCGGATGTCCGGCAGACCGACCACGACCTGGCGGTCGAAACGACCGGGACGCAGCAGTGCCGGGTCCAGTACGTCAGGCCGGTTGGTGGCTGCGATGACGATGATGCCATCGTTCATTTCGAAGCCGTCCATCTCGACCAGCAGCTGGTTCAGGGTCTGCTCGCGCTCGTCGTGACCACCGCCCATGCCATTGCCACGATGGCGACCGACCGCATCGATCTCGTCGATGAAGATGATGCAGGGGGCATGCTTCTTGGCCTGGTCGAACATGTCGCGGACACGGCTGGCGCCGACACCGACGAACATCTCGACGAAGTCCGAGCCGGAAATGGTGAAGAACGGCACCTTGGCCTCGCCTGCCACGGCCTTGGCCAGCAGCGTCTTGCCGGTACCCGGCGAACCGACCATCAGCACACCGCGGGGAATACGCCCGCCGAGGCGCTGGAACTTGCCCGGATCACGCAGGAATTCGACCAGCTCGGTGACTTCTTCCTTGGCTTCGTCGCACCCGGCGACGTCGGCGAAGGTGGTCTTGACCTGGTCTTCCGACAACAGCCGCGCCTTGCTCTTGCCAAAGCTCATGGGGCCGCCGCGACCACCAGCGCCCCCCTGCATCTGGCGCATGAAGAACATGAAGACCGCGATGATCACCAGGATCGGGAAGCTGGCCACCAGCAGCTGAGTCCAGATGCTCTGCTGCTCGGGCTGCTTGCCGGTGATGGTGACGCTGTTGTTCACCAGATCGCCGATCAGGCCATTGTCCTGGATCGCCGGACGGATGGTCTTGAAGGGATCGCCGTCACGATGCTTGCCGGTGATGACATAGCCATCCACGGTCACGCTCTCGATCTGCCCGTCCTTCACCTGCTGGATGAAGTCGGAATAGTTGAGCGTCTGGGGTTCGTTGGGGCTGGAGAAGTTGTTCATCACGGTGACGAGCACCGCGGCGATGATCAGCCACAGGATCAGATTCTTTGCCATGTCGTTCAATTGACTACCCTCTGCGCCGGTTTCGTGGGTAAACCGTTCGAAGCGAAACCGGCAGTGACCGGTAAGTTACTACACAAAGCCTGGCCCACGGCAGACATCGTCTGTAACGCTATATGAGTCTTCTGCCTTTGACTCTAGGGCAAGGCAGACGTTGCGGCCATCAATTCTCTCAATTGCCCCTAAAACCGCGACCCAATAGCTATTGCTGGCGCGATCTGGTCCCGCGACACGGAGAGCCTTGGATCAGCCCGCCGTACTCCGCTCGCTCATATGGGGGCCAGGACGGAAATAACAAGGCCTCCCGCCGGACACCTGGTATCTGGCCCTGCGAACTGCCCAGGCAGGTCCCCCGGGTGGCTTGCTTCCAGCCGCGAGTCCATCCACTACGGTCATGCCTCACAGTGACCTGACGCCTGCGCTCTTGGCGGTATCCCTTGAGCCGGCGAGACCGGTTCTGTCGGGGGCCACCGTCACGTTGTCGCGTATCGCTGGGCGGCACCGGGCAGCTGGGATAAACTGTTCGGCTTTTATCCGGGGTGAATTATGGCGCTCAACAACGAGCTCAAAAAGCGGTTCAAGGCGATCGGTCATCAACTCAAGCCGGTGGTCACCATCAGCGAGAACGGCCTGAGCGAAGGCGTACTGGGTGAACTCGACCGCGCGCTGAACGATCACGAACTGATCAAGATCAAGCTGGCCGTCACCGAGCGTGATGACCGCCGGGCCCTGATCGACGAGCTGTGCGCGTCGAGCAAGGCGGAGCTGGTGCAGGTGATCGGCAAGATGGCGCTGATCTATCGCAAGGCCCGCGAGCAGAATCGCAATCTGTCCAACGTGGTGCGCTACACCGCCTGATTGCCCGGCGCGCGCCCGGGAACGGGCTGCAGCACCAGGATCAGTCCGCAGAGCAGCAGAACCAGGTAGCCGGCCAAGGCGGTCGGCCCGGTCCAGAAGCGTGCCAGTTCGTTCTGCAGCAGCACCGCCAGTGCACTGGCCAGCAGCAGCTGGCCGCGCAGGTCACGCCACAAGGCGCCCACACCTGCCCACCACACCAGCACCACGATCTGGGTAAAGACCCCACCGCCTGCGGCGCTGAGCATCATGCGTAGCAATTCTTCGCGTCCGGACTGGATCAGCAGCGGCGCCCAGCCCGCCTGGGCCAGCGCCACGGGGATGCACAGGTGCAGGGCGACCAGCGGGCCGACCCAGAACACCTGGGCCAGCTGCCAGGCGGCGGCGAGCAGCCTGGCGAGCCAGCCGCCGGCGCGGTGATCAGACGTGACGGACGGCGACAATTTCGTATTCGACATTGCCACCCGGGGTCTTCACCACCACCACATCCCCTTCTTCCTTGCCGATCAGCGCGCGCGCGATGGGCGAACCCACCGACAGCTTGCTCTGCTTGATATCCGCCTCGTCGTCACCAACGATCTGGTAGGTCACCGTCTCGTCAGTCTCGGTGTTAGCGATTTCCACGGTGGTGCCGAAGATCACCTTGCCGGTGTGCGGCAAGGCGGCCACGTCGATCACCTGAGCGTTCTGCAGGCGACCTTCGATATCGCGGATACGCGCCTCGACCATACCCTGCTGCTCACGGGCGGCATGGTATTCGGCGTTCTCCTTGAGGTCACCCAGCTCGCGCGCCTCGGCGATGGCCTGGGTGATCTGCGGGCGTAGCTCGGTCTTGAGATGCTTGAGTTCGTCTTCCAGGGCGCGAGCGCCCTGGACGGTCATCGGGTACTTGGTCATGCCTTCACTCCTGCATGCAGATCTTGCAGACGGCGCACGGTCTTCTCGGCGCCGAATTTCAAAGCTTCGCAAATGGCCTGGCCGCCGGCAATGGTGGTGGTGCAGCAGAGCTTGTGCTGCAGCGCGTTGCGGCGGATCGAATAGGAATCGGCGATGGACTGCCGGCCTTCGGTGGTGTTGATGATCAGGGTGACCTCGTCATTCTTGATCATGTCGACCACGTGGGGACGGCCTTCGGTCACCTTGTTCACGCGGCGCACCGGCAGGCCGGCTGCCTCGATCACCCGCGCGGTACCGGCGGTGGCCACGACCTCGAAGCCGAGGCCGACCAGATCGCGGGCGACCTGCACGGCTTCGGGCTTGTCATCGTCCCGCACACTGATGAAGGCGCAACCGGAATTCGGCAGGATCTCGTTGGCGCCCAGCTGGGCCTTGGCGAAGGCTTCGCCGAAGCTGTCGCCGACCCCCATCACCTCGCCGGTGGACTTCATTTCCGGGCCGAGGATGGGGTCGACGCCGGGGAACTTGTTGAAGGGGAACACCGCTTCCTTGACGCTGAAGAACGGCGGGATGATCTCCTGGGTGAAGCCCACCTCGGCCAGGGTCTTGCCAGCCATGACCCGGGCGGCCACCTTGGCCAGGGACTCGCCGATGCACTTGGAGACGAAGGGCACGGTACGGGAAGCGCGCGGGTTGACCTCGATGACGTAGATGTCTTCACCCTGCACGGCCATCTGCACGTTCATCAGACCGATTACGCCAAGTTCCAGGGCCATCTTTTTGACCTGCTCGCGGATCTCGTCCTGGATGTGCTTGGGCAGCGAATAGGGCGGCAGCGAACAGGCGGAGTCACCGGAGTGCACGCCGGCCTGTTCGATGTGCTGCATGATGGCGCCGATCACCACGGTCTTGCCGTCGCACACCGCATCCACGTCCACCTCGATGGCGCAGTTGAGGAAGTGGTCGAGCAGCACGGGACTGTCGTTGGACACCTTCACCGCTTCGCGCATGTAGCGCTTGAGCTCTTCTTCCTGGTAGACGATTTCCATCGCCCGGCCGCCCAGCACGTAGGAGGGACGGACCACCATCGGATAGCCGATGTTCTTGGACAGGGCCAGGGCCTCGTCTTCACTGCGCGCGGTGGCGTTGGCCGGCTGACGCAGATTCAGACGCTGCACCATCTGCTGGAAGCGCTCGCGGTCTTCGGCGCGGTCGATGGCGTCGGGGCTGGTGCCGATGATGGGCACGCCGGCTTCTTCCAGGGCGCGGCAGAGCTTGAGCGGGGTCTGGCCGCCGTACTGGACGATGACGCCCTTGGGCTGCTCGACGCGAACGATCTCCAGCACGTCCTCCAGGGTCACCGGCTCGAAGAACAGGCGGTCGGAGGTGTCGTAGTCGGTGGAGACGGTTTCCGGGTTGCAGTTGACCATGATGGTCTCGTAGCCGTCTTCACGCATGGCCAGGGCCGCGTGCACGCAGCAGTAGTCGAACTCGATGCCCTGGCCGATGCGGTTGGGACCGCCGCCGAGGATCATGATCTTGTCGCGACCGCTGGGCTTGGCCTCGCACTCTTCCTCGTAGGTGGAGTAGAGGTAGGCGGTGTCGGTGGCGAATTCGGCGGCGCAGGTGTCCACCCGCTTGTATACCGGCAGCACCTTGAGCTTGTGGCGATGGGCCCGCAGGTTCTTCTCGGTGACGCCGAGCAGCTTGGCCAGCCGCGCATCGGAGAAGCCCTTGCGCTTGAGCTTGCGCATCAGGTCGTAGTCGAGGTCGGCCAGGCCCAGGGTCTTGATGCGCTCCTCGTCCTTGATCAGGTCTTCGATCTGCACCAGGAACCAGGGATCGATACGCGTCAGTTCGAAGACCTTGTCCAGGCTGTAGCCCTGACGGAAGGCGTCGCCGATGTACCAGATGCGATCGGCACCGGGCACGGTCAGCTCGCGCTTGAGGGTGCTGTCGGCCTCGGGATCGGTCGGGTCCAGCTTGGGATCGAAGCCGACCACGCCCACTTCCAGACCGCGCAGGGCTTTCTGCAGGGATTCCTGGAAGGTACGGCCGATGGACATGACCTCGCCCACGGATTTCATCTGGGTGGTCAGACGGGCGTCGGCCTTGGGGAATTTCTCGAAGGCGAAGCGCGGGATCTTGGTGACCACGTAGTCGATGGCCGGCTCGAAGGACGCCGGGGTACGACCGCCGGTGATGTCGTTCTGCAGCTCGTCCAGGGTGTAGCCGACCGCCAGCTTGGCGGCGATCTTGGCGATGGGGAAGCCGGTGGCCTTGGAGGCCAGCGCCGAGGAACGCGACACCCGCGGATTCATCTCGATCACCACCATGCGCCCGGTGTCCGGGCAGATGCCGAACTGGACGTTGGAGCCGCCGGTCTCGACGCCGATCTCGCGCAGCACCGCCAGGGAGGCGTTGCGCAGGATCTGGTATTCCTTGTCGGTCAGCGTCTGCGCCGGCGCCACGGTGATGGAGTCACCGGTGTGCACGCCCATGGGATCGAAGTTCTCGATGGAGCAGACGATGATGCAGTTGTCCTTCTTGTCACGGACAACCTCCATCTCGTATTCCTTCCAGCCGATCAGGGATTCGTCGATCAGCAGCTCGTTGGTCGGCGACAGGTCCAGACCGCGATTGCAGATCTCTTCGAATTCCTCCCGGTTGTAGGCAATGCCGCCACCGGTGCCGCCCATGGTGAAGGACGGCCGAATGATGCAGGGGAAGCCGACCTTCTCCAGCACGCCGTAGGCTTCTTCCATGCTGTGGGCGATGCCCGAGACCGGACAGGCCAGACCGATGTCCTTCATGGCCTTGTCGAAGCGCGAGCGATCCTCGGCCTTGTCGATGGTATCGGCGTTGGCGCCGATCATCTCGACGCCGAACTTCGCCAGCACGCCATGGCGCTCCAGATCCAGGGCGCAGTTCAGTGCGGTCTGGCCACCCATGGTCGGCAGCAGGGCGTCGGGGCGCTCCTTCTCGATGATCTTGGCCACGGTGGCCCACTTGATCGGCTCGATGTAGGTGGCGTCGGCCATCGACGGGTCGGTCATGATGGTGGCCGGATTGGAGTTCACCAGGATGACGCGGAAGCCTTCCTCGCGCAGGGCCTTGCAGGCCTGGGCGCCGGAATAGTCGAATTCGCAGGCCTGGCCGATGACGATGGGGCCGGCCCCGAGGATCAGGATGCTCTTGATGTCTGTACGCTTAGGCATGGGCTTCTCGAATGCAGGTAATCAGGTCAGGGTCGCGGTGGCCAACTTCACACCGAACCCCACGAACAGGGCGCCGACGCCACCGGTGGCGCCCGCGCTGAGGCGACGCCGCTGACGGAACCAGGCCGCCAGGCGAACGCCGCAGAAAATCAGGAACGACAGGTAGCAGAAGCTGATGGCTTCCAGGACCGCGCCCAGCACCAGAAAGGACAGCGCCGGATGGGCGTAACCGGGGTCCACGAACTGGATGAAGAAGGAGACGAAGAACAGGATCGCCTTCGGGTTCGACAGACTCAGCAGCAGGGCCTTGCGGAACGGCTGGTGGACGTCTTCGCGCAGGGTCGCCTCGGCCTGGCCCTGGGCCGGGCTGCGCCAGGACTTGAGTCCGCCGCGCAACATGCCCCAGCCGAGGTAGAACAGATAGGCCGCGCCCAGATACTTGAGGATCTGGAAGAACAGTGGCTCGGCCTTGAGCAGCGAGGCGACGCCCAGGGCGGAGAGCAGCATCAGCACGGCGTCACCGAGGAACACCGCGGAAGCCGCCTGGTAACCGCTGCGGATACCGCGCTGGGCGCTGGTGGCAAGCACGAAGAAGGAGTTGGGGCCGGGCAGCAGGATGACGAACAGGGTCCCGACCACGTAGGTCCAGAAGTCGATGACACCCAGATTCGCCAGCATGAGCCTTACCCTCCTTCCGTCTTAGCGGCGTGCCGCCATGGCCTGGATGAACTTGTCGAACAGCGGTGCCACGTCGTGCGGACCAGGGCTCGCCTCGGGGTGACCCTGGAAGCTGAAGGCGACCTTGTCGGTACGCTCGATGCCCTGCAGGGTGCCGTCGAACAGCGACTTGTGGGTGGCCCGCACATTGGCCGGCAGACTGGCCTCGTCCACGGCGAAACCGTGGTTCTGGCTGGTGATCATCACCACGCCGCTGTCGAGATCCTGCACCGGATGGTTGGCGCCGTGGTGACCATTGGGCATCTTCACCGTCTTGGCGCCGGAAGCCAGGGCCAGCAACTGGTGGCCCAGGCAGATGCCGAACACCGGAATCTCGGTTTCCAGGACGTCCTGGATCGCCTTGATGGCGTAGTCGCAGGGCTCGGGATCGCCCGGGCCATTGGCCAGGAAGACACCGTCGGGCTGCAGCGCCAGGGCTTCGCTGGCCGGGGTCTGGGCCGGCAGCACGGTGATGCGACAGCCGCGGGCCACCAGCATGCGCAGGATGTTCAGCTTGACGCCGTAGTCGAAGGCCACCACGTGATAGGGCAGCTGTTCGGCCGGGATCTCGGCGTGGCTGTCGGTCTCCAGCGACCAGACGCTGGAACGCCATTCGTAGCGTTCCTTGACGCTGACTTCCTTGGCCAGGTCCATGCCCTTGAGGCCGGGGAAGGCGCGGGCCAGTTCCAGGGCGCGCTCTTCGGTGGCGTCTTCGCCGGTGAGGATGCAGCCATCCTGGGCGCCCTTCTCGCGGAGGATGCGGGTCAGTCGACGGGTGTCGATGCCGGCGATGGCGATGGTGCCGTTTTCCCTGAGATAGTCCGGCAGCAACTGCTTGTTGCGCCAGTTGCTGGCCAGCAGCGGCAGGTCACGGATGATCAGTCCGGCGGACCAGACCTGGGCGGCCTCGCCATCCTGCGGCGTGGTGCCGGTGTTGCCGATGTGCGGATAGGTCAGGGTGACGATCTGCTTCGCATAGGAAGGATCGGTCAGGATTTCCTGGTAGCCGGTCATGGCGGTGTTGAACACCACTTCGCCGACCGTGTGGCCGTCGGCACCGATGGATTCACCGCGAAAGATGCTGCCATCGGCAAGTGCGAGTATGGCTGGCTTAGTCAAGAAGACCTCCGAAAATCAAGCCTTGGCGGGCAAACGCAGGGTGCAAAAAAACGGGATGACATCTCGAAGAGTCATCCCGTTTTAATGTTGTTATTTCATTCTGCGCTAGCTTTTAGTGGATACACTAAAGCTGCATTGTACAGGAATTGATCACGGCTGGCACCCCCGCGAGCGGTTCAGCGCAACTCCAGCACGTCCTGCATGTCATATAGCGCCGGTTGTTTGTCCTTGAGCCAGAGGGCTGCGCGTACGGCGCCCTTGGCGAAGGTCATGCGACTGGACGCCTTGTGGGTGATCTCGACCCGCTCGCCTTCACTGGCGAACAGCACCGTGTGATCGCCCACCACGTCGCCGGCACGTACGGTGGCGAAGCCGATGGTCTGGCGATCGCGGGCACCGGTCTGGCCTTCCCGGCCATAGACGGCCACTTCTTCCAGATCACGACCCAGCGCCTGGGCAACGACCTCGCCCATGCGCAGGGCAGTACCCGAGGGCGCATCGACCTTGTGCCTGTGGTGCGCCTCGATGATCTCGATATCGACCTCGTCACCCAGCACCCGGGCAGCGGTATCCAGCAACTTGAGACAGAGATTGACGCCGACGCTGAAGTTGGCCGCGAAGACGATGGGGATTTCCTTGCTGGCCTCCAGCAGGGTCAGCTTCTGCTCGGCGGTGAAGCCGGTGGTGCCGATCACCATGGCCTTCTTCGCCTTGCGGCAGAGCGCCAGATTCTGCAGAGTCACATTGGGGTGGGTGAAGTCGATGACGACATCGAAATCATCCAGCACCCGCGCCAGGTCACCCGACAGCATCACCCCGTTACGGCCGATGCCGGCGAGCTCGCCCGCGTCGGCACCCACTAGGCTGCTCTCGGGACGATCCACCGCGGCGGTAAGGCCGGCAGCGCCCTGGGTCTGCTGGACCGCTTCGATCAGGGTCTTGCCCATGCGCCCCGCGGCGCCCATTACAGCTATACGTCGCATCATCAGCTCCAGGCTGCTGGCCGGGCGCCGCCTCGCGACGACGCCCCTGCCGGTTTAGAGGTCGTCGAAGAAGCGCTTCATGCCGTCGAACCAGCCACTGGCCCGGGGCGAATGGGAACTGTCGCTCTGCAGGGTGTTGCGGAATTCCTCGAGCAGCTCGCGCTGCCGCCGGCTCAGGTTGACCGGAGTCTCCACCACCACCTTGCACATCAGGTCGCCGGCGCCACCGCCACGCACGGGCGTCACGCCCTTGCCACGCAGGCGGAACATTTTGCCGGTCTGGGTACCCTCGGGGATCTTCAGCTTGACGCGGCCATCCAGGGTCGGCACTTCCAGCTCGCCACCCAGGGCGGCATCGGTGAAGTTGATCGGCACCTCGCAATAGAGATGCTTGCCGTCGCGCTGGAAGATCGAGTGCTCGCGCACATTGACCACCACGTAGAGATCGCCGCTCGGACCACCCAGGGTCCCGGCCTCGCCCTCGCCGGTCAGGCGGATGCGGTCGCCAGTGTCGACGCCCGCCGGCACCTTGACCGACAGGGTCTTCTGCTCTTCCACACGTCCCTGACCATGGCAGGCGTTGCAAGGCTCGGGAATGATCTTGCCGCTGCCGTGGCAGCGTGGGCAGGTCTGCTGCACCGAGAAGAAGCCCTGCTGCATGCGCACCTGACCGATGCCGCCGCAGGTAGGGCAGGTGGACGCCGAGGTACCCGGCTTGGCGCCGTTGCCGTCGCAGACCTTGCACTCGACCAGGGTGGGCACGCGAATGGTGACCGTGGTCCCGCGCACCGCCTCTTCCAGATCCAAGTCCAGGGTGTAGCGCAGATCGGCGCCGCGCTGCGGACCGCCACGCCCACCGGCACCACCGCGCCCACCGAAGAAGTCGCTGAAGACGTCGCCGAAGATGTCGGAGAAGCTCGCGCCACCCGCCGCACCACCGAAACCGCCGCCACCCATGCTCGGATC
Source organism: Pseudomonas sp. LA5 (assembly GCF_028640825.1). Taxonomy (NCBI): domain Bacteria; kingdom Pseudomonadati; phylum Pseudomonadota; class Gammaproteobacteria; order Pseudomonadales; family Pseudomonadaceae; genus Pseudomonas; species Pseudomonas sp. LA5. The sequence continues at coordinate 13,099 of NZ_JAQYZY010000020.1, read as the reverse complement.
GACGCCAGCATGGCCGTACTGGTCGTAGGCCGAGCGCTTGCCCGCATCGGACAGCACTTCGTAGGCCTCGGCGGCCTCCTTGAACTGCTCCTCGGCAGCCGCGTCACCCGGATTGCGATCCGGGTGGTATTTCATCGCCAGGCGTCGGTAGGCCTTCTTGAGCTCGGCTTCGCTGGCGCCGCGCTCGACCCCGAGCACCTCATAGTAATCACGTTTGGCCATAGACTTTCTGCACCTTAAATTTTCTCACCCTCCAGACACGCCAACGCGGGAGCAGGCTCCCGCGTGGCGGATCCGACGGGCCGAAGCCCGTCAGGTGCGGTAAGCACGCGGCTTACTTGTTGTCCTTCACTTCCTCGAACTCGGCATCGACCACGTCGTCGCCGGGCTTCTTGGCATCACCGTCCGCCTTGGCCGAGGCGCCTTCGGCACCCGCGGCAGCACCCTGCTCGGAATAGAGCTTCTGGGCCAGCGGCGCGGAGGCCTGGGACAGGGCATTCATCTTGGCTTCGATGGCATCCTTGTCGTCGCCGCGTACCGCGGTTTCCAGTTCGCCGATGGCCTTCTCGATGGTGCTCTTCTCTTCCGCGGTGGCCTTGTCGCCGGCCTCGGTCAGCATCTTGCGGGTGCCGTGCACCAGAGCATCACCCTGGTTGCGGGCGGCAGCCAGCTCTTCGAACTTGCGATCCTCGTCGGCATTGGCCTCGGCGTCACGCACCATCTGCTGAATCTCGTCCTCGGACAGACCGGAGGACGCCTTGATGACGATGGACTGCTGCTTGCCGGTGGCCTTGTCCTTGGCGGACACGTTGAGGATGCCGTTGGCGTCGATGTCGAAGGTCACCTCGATCTGCGGCACGCCACGCGGCGCCGGCGGGATCTCGGCCAGGTCGAACTTGCCCAGCGACTTGTTCTGCGCGGCCTGCTTGCGCTCGCCCTGCAGCACGTGGATGGTCACGGCGCCCTGGTTGTCGTCGGCGGTGGAGAACACCTGCGACTTCTTGGTCGGGATGGTGGTGTTCTTCTCGATCAGCGCGGTCATCACACCACCCATGGTCTCGATGCCCAGGGTCAGCGGAGTGACGTCCAGCAGCAGCACGTCCTTGACGTCGCCGGCCAGCACGGCGCCCTGGATGGCGGCACCGATGGCGACGGCTTCATCCGGGTTGACGTCCTTGCGCGCTTCCTTGCCGAAGAAGTCGGCTACGCGCTTCTGCACCAGCGGCATGCGGGTCTGACCGCCCACCAGGATGACCTCGTGGATGTCGGAGACGTCCAGGCCGGAGTCCTTCAGCGCAGTGCGGCACGGCTCGATGGTGCGCTCGACCAGCTCTTCCACCAGGGACTCCAGCTTGGCGCGGGAGACCTTGACGTTCAGGTGCTTGGGACCGCTGGCATCGGCGGTGATGTACGGCAGGTTGACGTCGGTCTGGGTAGCCGAGGACAACTCGATCTTGGCCTTCTCGGCAGCTTCCTTCAGGCGCTGCATGGCCAGCGGGTCACCCTTGAGGTTCATGCCGCTTTCTTTCTTGAATTCTTCGACGAGATAGTCGATGAGGCGGATGTCGAAGTCTTCGCCACCCAGGAAGGTGTCGCCATTGGTGGCCAGCACCTCGAACTGATGCTCACCATCTACCTCGGCGATCTCGATGACCGAGACGTCGAAGGTGCCGCCGCCCAGGTCATAGACGATCACGGTGTGGTCGCCCTTGGCCTTGTCCAGGCCATAGGCCAGGGCAGCCGCGGTGGGCTCGTTGATGATGCGCTTGACGTCCAGACCGGCGATGCGACCGGCATCCTTGGTGGCCTGGCGCTGGCTGTCGTTGAAGTAGGCCGGTACGGTGATGACCGCCTCGGTCACGGCTTCGCCCAGGTAGTCCTCGGCGGTCTTCTTCATCTTTTTCAGGACTTCGGCAGACACCTGGGGCGGCGCCATCTTCTGGCCCTTGGCCTCGACCCAGGCGTCACCGTTGTCGGCCTTGACGATCTTGTAGGGGACCATCTCGATGTCTTTCTGCACGACGTTTTCTTCATAACGCCGACCGATCAGACGCTTGACCGCGTACAGGGTGTTCTGCGGATTGGTCACCGCCTGGCGCTTGGCCGGCTGGCCGACCAGGGTCTCGCCATCGTTGGTGTAGGCGATGATGGACGGCGTGGTACGGGTGCCTTCGGCGTTTTCCAGTACCTTGACGTTACCGTTTTCGAGGATCGCGACGCAGGAGTTGGTCGTCCCCAGGTCGATACCGATGATCTTGCCCATGTAGTCTTCTCCAGAAATCTCAGATTCCGCGCGGCCCGCTCAGGGGGCCTTTGATGTTCGCTTGCCTACCAGATGGGGCCGAGCGAAAGAATTTCAAGCCTTTTCGTCGATGCTCGGCTGCTGCGCCGCAGGTGCCTTGCTGACTACCACCATCGCCGGCCGCAGCAGGCGACCATTGAGCAGATAGCCCTTTTGAAACACCTTGAGCACGCTGCCCGGCTCGGCGGTAGCGCTCTCCTCCATGGCCATGGCCTGGTGGTGCTCCGGGTTGAAGGGCGCGCCGTGGGGATCGACGGCCTCGACCTGATAGCGCTTGAGGGTGTCCTGCAGCATCTTCAAGGTCAGCTCCATGCCTTCACGCATGGGCTTGAGGACCTCGTCGCTGGCGTTGGACAACTCCAGGCCACGCTCCAGGCTGTCGAGCACCGGCAGGAGATCGCCGGCGAATTTTTCCAGCGCGAACTTGTGCGCCTTCTCCACATCCTGCTCGGCGCGACGACGCACGTTCTGCAGTTCGGCGACGCTGCGCAGCGACTGATCCTGGGCAGCAGCGAGCTGCTCTTCGAGCGTGGCGACGCGGGTGGCGAGATCCTCGTGCTGGACGTCGCCCTTAACGGCTGCTTCGTGCTCGGGGGTCTGGGAGTTCTGTTCGTCGGCCATGGAGTCCTCCTGTGATAATGCCGGTGGGCGCGCCCGCTAATGGACGATGCCTTGATCGATGGCGCCTATATGGGGCCGCCGGCCGGCGCTTCAAGAGCTGTATGGATTGCCAGTGCCCGAGAGGCACTGTATAAACAACCAGAAAACCGCTTTCGGAGATCGTCGCATGCTGGTGCATCTGTCCGTCCGCAACTACGCCATCGTCGAACACCTCGACCTCGACCTCGAGCGCGGCATGACCGTGATCACCGGCGAAACCGGCGCCGGCAAGTCCATCATGCTCGATGCCCTCGGCCTCACCCTGGGCGACCGCGCCGACAGCGATGCGGTAAGGCCTGGCGCCGACAAGGCCGATGTCCTGGCCAGCTTCGATACCACCGACATACCCGAGGCGCGCCAATGGCTCGCCGAGCGAGACCTGGAGCAGGACGGGCCCTGCCTGCTGCGCCGCGTCATCACCCGCGAAGGACGCTCGCGCGGCTATATCAATGGCTCGCCCTGCCCGCTGGCCGACCTCAAGACCCTCGGCGGTCTGCTGATCGACATCCACAACCAGCACGAACACCAATCGCTGCTCGGTCTCGATACCCATCGCCGCCTGCTGGACGAATACGCCGGCGCGGGCGAGCTGGTGCGCCAGGTGCAACTCGCCGCCCAGCGCTGGCGCCAGGTGCGCCAGACCCTGGAGCGCCTGACCCGCAACGGTGACGAGCAACGCGCCCGCCATCAGCTGCTCAGCTATCAGCTGGAAGAACTCGACAACCTCGCCCTGGTCGAGGGCGAGCTGCAGGCCCTGGAGCAGGAGCAGAGCGATCTGGCGAGTGCCGAGCACATCCTGCTGGCCTGCCGCCAGGCCATGGACCTCTGTACCGAGAACGAGCAGGGCAATGCCCAGTCAGCGCTCAATGCCAGCGTGGCACGCCTGACTGCCTTCGACCGCCCGCCTGCGCAGATCCAGGAAGCCAGCAACCTGCTCGCCTCCGCGCAGATCCAGATCGAGGAGGCGATGAACGAACTCAATCGCTTCGTCGATCATTTCGAAGCCGACCCGGAGCGCCAGCAGGCGGTACAGGAGCGTCTCGACAGCGTCTACAGCCTCGCCCGCAAGCATCGCGTGCAACCCGAAGCCCTGCTGGAGCTGCACGAACAGCTGCGCAACGAACTGCAATCGCTGGATGCCGACGACGTCGCTCTGGAGCGCCTGCAGGAAGAGCTGGCCGCCTTCGAGCGCCACTACCAGGAAAAGGCCGGCGAATTGAGCCGTCTGCGCGAGCAACGGGCGCCGGAGCTGGCCGCAGCGGTCGAAACCGAGATGCAGCGCCTGGGCATGCCAGGTGGCCGCTTCAGCATCACTCTCACGCCGGGCAGCACCGGCGAACCCCAGCCGGTGGGCAACGAGGGGGTCGAATTCCGCGTCAGCGCCAACCCGGGCCAGCCCCTGCGCCCACTGGCCAAGGTCGCTTCCGGTGGCGAACTGTCACGGATCAGCCTGGCCATCCAGGTCATCACCGCCCAGACCTCGCGCACGCCCACGCTGGTGTTCGACGAAGTAGACGTCGGCATCGGCGGCCCGACTGCCGAGGTGGTCGGCCAGCTGCTACGGCAGCTGGGCGAGCGCGGCCAGGTACTGACGGTCACCCACCTGCCCCAGGTAGCGGCCCAGGGGCATCAGCATCTTTTCGTGCACAAGGAACGCGGCACCGACGAGACCCGTACGGCGGTTGCAAAACTGGACCGGGCGCGCCGTGTGGAGGAAGTGGCGCGCATGCTCGGCGGCGTCGACCTTACCCGCGAATCCCTCGCCCATGCCCGCAAGCTGGTGGTCAGCCGCTAGATGCGGGCTGGCAACAGACATGAAAAAGGCGACTCGGAGTCGCCTTTTTCATGTCTGGATCTTCACTTGCGCTGACGGATGTACAGCACGAGGTTGTGATCGACCAGCTCGAAACCATGCTCTTCGACGATCTCGCGCTGACGCTTTTCGATCGAGGCATCGGTGAACTCGATGACTTCGCCGGTATCCACATCCACCATGTGATCGTGATGTCCGGTGTCGGCCAACTCGAACACGGCGTGACCGCCATCGAAATTGTGGCGCACCACCAGGCCGGCCGCTTCGAACTGGGTAAGGACCCGATAGACCGTTGCCAGCCCCACGTCCTCGCCTGCTTCCATCAGCGCCTTGTAAACGTCTTCAGCGCTCATGTGGCGCTGCTCGGTGGTGTCCAGCATCTGCAATATCTTGACGCGCGGCAGGGTCACTTTCAGACCCGCTTTGCGGAGTTCGTTGTTCTCTACCATGCTCTTTCTCGGTGCCGAGTGCTTTCGCAGCCCTCGGGAATACGGGTATGATCGGTGCTTCGTTGCCCAGCAAGATAGTGGAAGTCTCCCACCGATGCAAAACCTCAAGCAAACGCTGACCGGGCTCTCTCTGATGGGCCTAGCCATGCTCGCCGGCTGCTCTCTGCCGGGGGTTTACAAGATCGACATCCAGCAGGGCAACGTCGTCACCCAGGACATGATAGACCAGTTGCGCCCCGGAATGACCCGACAACAGGTCCGGTTTATCATGGGCTCGCCGCTGATCCAGGACACCTTCCATCCCAATCGCTGGGACTATCTGTACAGCCTGCAGGCCGCCGGTGGTCAGCGGAAACAAGAGCGTGTCAGCCTGGTGTTCAACGGTGACAACCAGTTGAGTAGCCTGGCTGGCGATTTCATGCCCGGCACCAGCCGTGAACAGCAGATCATGGGTACCGACAGTGGTACCAGCATGGATCCCACCGCGCCGGCGCAACCCGCTGCTGCGCCTGCTGCGACACCGGAAACGCCCGCCGTGCCCGGCTCGACCGAAGACACTATCCAGAAAGAGATCGATAGCGCTCGGCCGGCTGCCATCCCGACTCCCGACCGCATCCGTACCGACGGTCAGTGATCTCCAGCTAGAGGCCAGTCTTGGCTCTGGCCTTTTCGGCCCGCCGCTTGCGACTCTCCTTGGGATCCGCAAGCAGCGGGCGGTAGATCTCGACCCGTTCGCCTTCCAGCAGCTTCCTTTCTTCCGGCTTGGCGACCTGCTTGCCAAAGATGCCGACCCGATAGCCTTCGCGCTGCTCTGGCGTCAGCTGGTCGAGCAGACCCGAAGCCAGCACGGCCTGCGCGACCGTGGCGCCCTCCTCCAGCTCCAGCCTCAATAGCCATTGCCGCTCCGGCAGCGCCAGTGCCACCTCGATGGCGAGACGCTCAGCCATAGAGGGCTCGGGCACGCTGGCAGAAGGCATCCACCATGGTATTGGCCGCCTGATTGAACAGCGGGCCCAGGGTCGCGCGCACGATGGCGCTGTCGTATTCGAAGGACAGATCCAGCGAGATCTTGCAGGCCTTGTCGCCCAGTGCCTTGAATGTCCAGACGCCATGCAGCTGCTTGAAGGGCCCCTTCTCCAGATCCATGGTGATGGACTCGTCCGGCACCAGGGTATTGCGGGTCGTGAACTGCTGACTGAGGCCGCCCTTGGCCACGGTGAGACCGGCGCGCATCAGCCCTTCGTTCTGCTCCAGAATCTGGGCGGACGAGCACCACGGCAGGAACTCCGGATAACGGTCCACGTCATTAACCAGCGCATAGAGCGCTGAAGCAGGATAGGGAAGCAACGCCGAACGTTGGATGTGCGAGCTCATCGGAACCTCGTAGAATAGCGATATCGGTGTCGGACCTTGAATTTGAGGGCGGCGCTCGCATTTTACTCCCGCACCAGCCTGCCACGGTCCAGAACCGCGGTATTGTCCGTGTTTGCTCATACCCGCTCAAGCGCGTGGCGACATTTCCCCCGACTCGCTGTACCCTGGAATCATGGCCAAGCAAAAGAAAGTCTCCCCCGGTAGCATCGCGCAGAACAAGAAAGCGCTACACGAATACTTCGTCGACACCCGCTTCGAGGCAGGTGTTTCCCTGGCAGGCTGGGAGGTCAAGAGCCTAAGAGCCGGCAAGGCGCAGCTGACCGACAGCTATGTGCTGCTCAAGGACGGCGAAGCCTGGCTGCTCGGTAGCCACATCACCCCGCTACAGACTGCCAGTACCCACGTCATCGCCGACCCCACCCGCACCCGCAAGCTACTGCTGAACAAGCGCGAGCTGGGCAAGCTGTTCGGCGCGGTGCAGCAGAAGGGCTACGCCTGCGTAGCGCTGTCGCTCTACTGGAAAAAACACCTGGTCAAGTGCGAGATCGCCCTGGCCAAGGGCAAGAAGGAATTCGACAAGCGTGCCACTGAACGCGAGCGCGATTCCGACCGTGAGATCCAGCGCGCCATCCGCAAGGACGCCAAGTAGCCAAGCGGCTAAAAAAACGTTTCGTCAGCAATGACTTGCGCAGGACGGCTGGAATTCCTATAGTGAACGACCAGCAAGTTTTGGGGGCGATTAGGATTCGACGCCGGTAACGAAACTTGAGGGGCATGCCGAGCTGGTAGCAGAACTCGTAAATTCGCTGCTGCAAACTTATAGTTGCCAACGACGACAACTACGCTCTAGCTGCTTAACGCGGCTAGCAGTCGCTAGGGGATGCCTGTAAACCCGAAACGACTGTCAGATAGAACAGGATCGCCGCCAAGTTCGCTGTAGACGTAACGGCTAAAACTTATACAGCTCGCCCAAAGCACCCTGCCCGTCGGGCCGCAATGGGTTAACTCAGTAGACAGGGCTAAGCATGTAGAACCGATAGCGGAGAGCTGGCGGACGGGGGTTCAAATCCCCCCGCCTCCACCAAAAAGAAAGGGCAGCCACTGGCTGCCCTTTTTCTTTGCCTGATCAACGAGGCCCTAGAAGGGAATGTCGTCGTCGAAGCTGTCGTAGTCCTGCTGAGCCGGCTGCTGCTGGGGCTTGGGCTGCTGCTGAGGACGACTGTTGCCAGAGCCGGCATTGCCACCGTTGTCGTACTGCGGAGCCGACTGCTGCGGACGAGGGGCACGCTGCTGCTGGGGCGCAGGGGCGCTCTGGTTGTATTCATCGTTGCCACCGGCATTGCCACCGCGGCCACCCAGCAACTGCATGTTGCCGTTGATATCGACCACGATTTCGGTGGTGTAGCGATCCTGACCGTCCTGACCCTGCCACTTGCGGGTACGCAGGCTGCCTTCGACATAGACCTGGGAGCCCTTGCGGATGTACTCGCCGGCGATCTCTGCCAGACGACCGAAGAACACCACACGGTGCCATTCGGTGCGATCCTGCTGCTGGCCGGTCTGCTTGTCCTTCCAGCTTTCGCTGGTGGCCAGGGTGACATTGGTCACCGCATTGCCATTGGGCATGTAGCGGGTTTCGGGATCGGCGCCGGCATTGCCGACGAGGATGACTTTGTTGACGCCACGGGCCATATGAATCTCCTGATAGGGCTGTCGATCAAGCGGCGACTGGCGTTTGGCTTACCAGTCGCTCCAATTGCGCCCGATCGACGATTTTAGTATCGATCTTGATGTAGACGGCTTGTTCTTCCGCCACCATTACCGCGTCGGTCACTCCGGCCAGGGCCAACAGGCGTCCGACCAATCCCTGGTCGTTGACTAGCGCGGGCGTAACCGGCAAACGCAGACTGGTGACATAGGGCGGTTCTCGCATCGTGCCAGCTACCACCGCCCATCCCAGGCAAAGCGCCGCACAACCCAGGAAGACGGTGGACAGGCCACCATGCTGGAACAGCCAGCCACCGAGGATACCGCCCAATGCGGAACCAAGGAACTGACTGGTGGAATAGATCCCCATGGCGGTGCCCTTGCCGCCTGCAGGTGCCACCTTGCTCACCAGTGACGGCAGCGAGGCCTCCAGCAGGTTGAAGGCGGTAAAGAACACCACGATGCCAATGACCAGGGCCACCAGGCTGTCGCTGAAAAAGAAGAAGTACAGCTCGCAGAGCACCAGCACACTGATGGCACCCACCAGCACGCGCTTCATCCGTCGCTTCTTTTCACCATAGATGATGAAGGGAACCATGGCGAAGAAGCCGACCACCAGTGCGGTCAGGTAAACCCACCAGTGCTCTTCCTTGGGCAGGCCGGCGTGTTCGGCGAGGGCCAGCGGCAGGACGACGAAACTGGCCATCAGCACAGCGTGCAGCGCCAGGATACCGAAGTCCAGCCGCAGCAGATCGCGATTGCGCAGGGTGGCGCCCAGCGCCTGGCGCGCCAGATTCGACTCCCGATGGGCAAAGGGCGAAGCCTGGTGAGGAACCAGGAACAGCACGATCAGCAAGCCGATCAGTGCCAGTCCGCAGGTCGCCCAGAACAGACCGGCCAGACCATAGGCACGGGTCAGCAGCGGTCCGGCCACCATCGCCACGGCAAAGGACACGCCGATGCTCATGCCGATGGTAGCCATGGCCTTGGTGCGATGCTGCTCGCGGGTCTGATCCGACAGCAGTGCCATGATGGCGGCCGAAATGGCACCACCGCCCTGCACGATACGACCGGCGATGACGCCCCAGATCGAGTGGGCATTGGCGGCAATGGCGGCACCAAGGGCGAACACCAGCAGTCCACCAATGATGATGGGGCGTCGACCGATGCGATCGGACAGCGTCCCCAGGGGAATTTGCAGAACCGCTTGGGTCAAACCATAGGCACCTATGGCCAGGCCAATCAGCGCCGGGGTGGCATCAGCCAACTCCTGACCATAGGTCGCCAGGACCGGGAGCACCATGAACATACCGAGCATACGAAAGGCGAAGACCAGAGCCAGCCCTAGGGCGGCACGGCGTTCGACGCCGTTCATGGCTTCACTGCGCTTGTCGAGCATTGATAATCCTCTCGTCGGCGACAGGCTTTTACGTCGCCACACAGCTTTAAAACAGTCGTGACAATGACCATTTAGGGAGGAAGCGGTGAAGATAGCCGAGCGCTCGTCCGAACGTTCCCGACCGCCAGGATCACGAACGCCCGATCACCGCTGTCGGGCCACCAATTTTACCAGCCTTACCCCCTCTCTCACAGGCGCGGCAGATAGCCGCAGCCCGGGACGAGACCTCTTTCCTATTGAAGCGCCGCCAAAACGAGGCAGAAGTCTACGTGGATAAAATCCTCATCCGTGGGGCCCGCACCCATAATCTGAAGAACATCGACCTTACCCTCCCCCGGGACAAGCTCATCGTCATTACCGGCCTGTCCGGTTCCGGCAAGTCTTCGCTGGCGTTCGACACCCTCTATGCCGAAGGCCAGCGCCGCTACGTGGAATCCTTGTCGGCCTATGCCCGGCAGTTCCTGTCGATGATGGAAAAGCCCGACGTGGACACCATCGAAGGCCTGTCCCCGGCGATCTCCATCGAGCAGAAATCCACCTCGCACAACCCGCGCTCCACCGTGGGTACCATCACCGAGATCTACGACTACCTTCGTCTGCTCTATGCGCGCGTCGGTACGCCCCGCTGCCCGGAACACGACGTGCCCCTGGAAGCCCAGACCGTCAGCCAGATGGTCGATCAGGTGCTGGCCATGCCGGAAGGCGAGCGACTGATGCTGCTCGCCCCCATCGTGCGCGAGCGCAAGGGTGAACACCTCTCGGTATTCGAGGAATTGCGCGCCCAGGGCTTCGTCCGCGTCCGCGTCAATGGTCGTCTGCACGAGATGGACGAACTGCCCAAGCTCGACAAGCAGAAGAAGCACACCATCGAGGTGGTCGTGGATCGCTTCAAGGTGCGCGAAGACCTCCAGCAACGCCTGGCGGAATCCTTCGAGACGGCGCTGAAGCTGGCCGACGACATCGCCATCATCGCGCCCATGGAAGGCGGGAAGGGTGAGGAGATCGTCTTCTCCGCGCGTTTCGCCTGTCCGATCTGCGGCTTTTCCATCGGCGAGCTGGAGCCCAAGCTGTTTTCCTTCAACAACCCTGCCGGTGCCTGTCCGACCTGCGACGGCCTGGGCGTGAAGCAGTTCTTCGATGCCCGCCGGGTGGTCAACGAGGAGCTCAGTCTCAGCGAGGGCGCCATCCGCGGCTGGGACAGGCGCAACGTCTACTACTTCCAGATGCTCGGCTCATTGGCGAGCCACTATGGCTTCAGCCTGGACGAGCCCTTCAAGGGTCTCGATGACAAGCACCGCAAGGCGGTCCTCAGCGGCTCCGGACGCGAGAGCGTCAACTTCCGCTATCTGAATGACCGCGGCGACATCGTCAAGCGTGCCCACCCCTTCGAAGGCATCCTGCCGAATCTGGAGCGGCGTTATCGCGAGACCGAATCCCAGAGCGTACGCGAAGAGCTGGCGAAGTATCTGAGCACCCAGCATTGCCCGGACTGCAATGGCACCCGTCTGCGCCGCGAAGCCCGGCATGTGTGGGTCGGCGACAAGACCCTGCCGGCGGTCACCCGCCTGCCCGTGGGCGATGCCACCCAGTACTTCCAGGACCTCACCCTCAAGGGCCAGCGGCAGCAGATCGCCGACAAGATCCTCAAGGAGATCCGCGAGCGACTGCAGTTCCTGGTCAACGTCGGCCTGGACTACCTGACCCTGGATCGCAGCGCGGACACCCTGTCCGGCGGCGAGGCGCAGCGTATCCGCCTGGCCAGCCAGATCGGTGCGGGTCTGGTGGGCGTCATGTACATCCTCGACGAGCCTTCCATCGGCCTCCACCAGCGCGACAACGAGCGCCTGCTGGGTACCCTGACCCATCTACGCGACCTGGGCAACACCGTCATCGTCGTCGAGCACGACGAGGACGCCATCCGCCTGGCGGACTATGTCATCGACATAGGTCCGGGCGCCGGCGTGCACGGCGGCCAGATCATTGCGGAAGGTACGCCCGACCAGGTTATGCAGCACCCCGACTCGGTGACCGGGCAGTACCTGTCGGGTCGCAAGAAGATCGCAGTCCCCGCCAAGCGCACGCCGCGGGACAAGAAGAAGCTGCTGAAGCTAAAGGGTGCCCGCGGCAACAACCTGCAGAACGTCAATCTGGAGATTCCCGTTGGGCTGCTGACCTGTGTGACCGGGGTATCCGGCTCCGGCAAGTCGACTCTGATCAACAACACCCTCTTCCCGCTGACCGCCACGGCGCTCAATGGCGCGACGACCCTGGAAGTCGCCGCCCATGACAGCTTCGACGGCATGCAGCACCTGGACAAGGTGGTGGACATCGACCAGAGCCCCATCGGCCGGACGCCACGTTCCAACCCCGCGACGTACACCGGTCTTTTCACCCCGATTCGCGAATTGTTCTCCGGCGTCCCGGAATCCCGCTCCCGCGGCTACACCCCGGGGCGCTTCTCCTTCAACGTCAAGGGCGGCCGCTGCGAGGCCTGCCAGGGCGACGGCGTCATCAAGGTGGAGATGCACTTCCTGCCGGACGTCTATGTCGCCTGTGACGTCTGCAAGGGCAAGAGATACAACCGCGAGACCTTGGAGGTGAAGTACAAGGGCAAGACCATCACCGAGGTCCTGGACATGACTATCGAAGAGGCCCATGCCTTCTTCGAGTCCATCCCGGCCCTGGCGCGCAAGCTGCAGACGCTGATGGATGTCGGCCTGTCCTATATCCGTCTCGGCCAGAGCGCTACGACCCTGTCAGGCGGCGAGGCCCAGCGTGTGAAGCTGGCGCGGGAGTTGTCCAAGCGTGATACCGGCAAGACACTCTATATTCTTGACGAGCCTACTACCGGTCTGCACTTCGCCGATATCCAGCAGCTGTTGGACGTTCTGCATCGCCTGCGGGATCACGGCAATACCGTGGTGGTGATCGAGCACAACCTCGATGTCATCAAGACCGCCGACTGGCTGGTGGACCTGGGCCCGGAAGGCGGTTCGAAGGGTGGTCAGATCATCGCGACAGGTACACCCGAGGAGGTCGCGGCGAACAAGAAGTCCTATACCGGCCACTTCCTCAAGCCCTTGCTGGAACGTGACCGGGAGTAATCTTCGGCACCTTCCAGAACGCAAAAAGCCCGGCCAATGCCGGGCTTTTTCTTGCTCACGTAACGCCGCCTTAGGTGCTGCGGTAGGTTGGGCTGAGCATAGCGAAGCCCAACATCCATACTCCAGCCTTGCCCCCCTCACCGCGCCGCCGCCGTTCGCTTGATCCCTGCAGCGGAGCTGATTGTTGGGCTTCGCTACGCTCAGCGCCAACCTACGATGATTCTGTGCCGCGCTTCAAACCCAACAGCCCGGCGCAGCCGGGCTGTTGTGGCTCTTGGGCTCTTGCGGACG
>NZ_JAQYZY010000019.1:0-359756 GCF_028640825.1 Pseudomonas sp. LA5 | reverse complement strand
TCCATCTGCCGTAGCGATTGGAGATCCTCCAGGCGCCGGGTCAGCGCGCGAAGCGTGCGGATGGACACAGGCTCGGGGTGCCAGGCCCGCAGGCTGTCTTCATGCCGCTGGCCATAGGTGGCGATCAGCTTGGCGTCGAGTTTGTCCGTCTTGCTGCGCTGCAACTGGCTTTGCGCATAGCGAGCGATCTGTGCCGGATTGAGCACGGCGATTCGGTAGCCCAGCGCATGGAAATGCTCGGCGAGCGCTTCGTGATAGGTGCCCGTGGCCTCCATCACGATCCAAGCGCCTGGCTCGGCATGCTGTTGCAGCCAGTCGGCAAAGACCGCGAAGCCTGACGGATCGTTGCTCAGCCTGCCCTTGGTCCGGTGCTTGCCATTGGATTGCAGGACCGCCAGATCGAAGCTGCGCTTGGCGATATCAACACCGATTACGGCCATGATGTCTCCTCCTTCAGATGCGACACGATCACGTCATCCCGTCCAACCTTGTGCAATACGAGCTCTGGAGGCTCTAGATACCGTTCGGACTCGGGGATGGGTGTGGAGGAGGCAGCCTATCTACGTTGCAAGCTCAAAGGCTTAAGGGTGGACACGGCCTGCCATCCTCCCCCGATGATCAGTCGGGGACTATGCCCCCTGAGGAGGCTGTCGTCGAGATACAAGGGTGGAAAACGGCGCAGCCTTTTCCGCCTGCGGTATCTCGTAGGTTGGGCTGAGCGCAGCGAAGCCCAACGCAGCCTGGGCCTGTTGGGCTTCGACGATGGAGCCGTCTCAGCCCAACCTACGGGTTGGCGGCCCCCTCACTCCAACCTGATCCTCGAGGGAGAGAGTGCGCTTGGACCAGGTGTAGGGTGGAAAACGGCGCAGCCTTTTCCACGCGGGCTAGCTCGATGCTCAACGCCGCTCCAGCAATACCCCACTTTCCATATGGTGCGTCCAGGGGAACTGGTCGAACAGGGCGCAGCAGGTGATGCGGTGGGTGTCCTGCAACTGGGCGATGTTCTCGGCCAGGGTCTCCGGATTGCAGGAAATATAGAGGATGCGCTCGAAGCGGCGGGTCAGCTCGCAGGTGTCGGGGTCCATGCCGGCGCGGGGCGGGTCGACGAAGACGGTGCCGAACTGGTAGCTCTTGAGATCCACGCCGGCCAGGCGGCGGAAGGGACGGACCTCGTTGAGCGCCTGGGTCAGTTCTTCGGCGGAGAGACGCACCAGGGTGACGTTGTCCACGCCATTGCTGGCCAGGTTGTGCAGGGCGGCGTTGACCGAGGTCTTGCTCACCTCGGTGGCCAGTACCTTACGGACCCGGCTGGCCAGCGGCAGGGTGAAGTTGCCGTTGCCGCAATAGAGCTCCAGCAGATCGTCGTCGCGCTCGCCCAGGGCGGTGTGGGCCCAGCTCAGCATCTTCTGGTTGACGGTGCCATTGGGCTGGGTGAAGCCGCCCTCGGGTTGCAGATAGCGGTAGGTCGTCCCGGCCACCTCCAGTTCTTCGAGCACATGGTCGCGCCCGATCACCAGGCGCTGGCCGCGGGAGCGACCGATCAGGCTGACGCCCAGGTCGGCGGCCAGGCGCTCGGCGGCGGCTTGCCAGGCGGCGTCCAGGGGGCGGTGGTAGGCCAGGGTGATCAGGGCGTCGCCACTCAGGGTGGTGAGGAATTCCACCTGGAACAGCTTGAACGACAGCGACACGTCCGCCTGCCAGCCGGCCTTGAGGCGCGGCATCAGGTCATTGATGCGCTGGCTGGCGATGGGAAAGGCTTCGATGAGGATCGGCGTGCGCTTGTCGCCCGGGGCGAACATGGCGTAGTGGCGTTCCTCGTTCTCCCGCCACAGGCGGAATTCGGCGCGCAGCCGGTAGTGCTGCAGCGGCGAGGCGAAGACTTCCGGCTCGGGGGCCTGGAAAGGCGCCAGCAGTTCGCGCAGGCGGTCGGCCTTGGCGTCGAGTTGAGCCTGGTAGTCGGCGGGAACGAAGGAGGGTTGGGACATGGTAGATCCGGAGCAGGGTGGGGCGGGGGAGACCTCGGGGCCGGAGCCCCGAGGGGAGGGGTCAGGCGTTGAACCAGCCCAGCTTGATGACGAACAGGATCGACAGCACGATCAGCGCCGAATTCAGCTCGCGGGTACGGCCGGAGAGCAGCTTGATGACCGTCCAGGTGATGAAGCCGAAGGCGATGCCGTTGGCGATGGAATAGGTCAGCGGCATGGCCAGGGCGGTGACCAGCACCGGGGCGGCGGTGGTCAGGTCGTCCCACTCGATCTCGGCCAGGCCCGAGGTCATCAGCACGGCGATGAAGAACAGCGCCGGGGCGGTGGCGAAGGCTGGCACGCTACCGGCCAGGGGAGCGAAGAACAGCGCCAGCAGGAACAGCACCGCGACCACCACGGCGGTGAGGCCGGTACGCCCCCCCGCGGAAACGCCCGCGGCGGATTCGATGTAGCTGGTGGTGGTGGAGGTGCCCAGCAGCGAGCCGAACATGGCGGCGGAGCTGTCGGCGATCAGGGCGCGGCCCATCTTCGGCAGGTGGCCGTCCTTGCCCATCAGGCCGGCGCGCTTGGCCACGCCGATCAGGGTGCCGGAGTTGTCGAACAGGTCGACGAACAGGAAGGCGAAGATGACGCTGATCAGGCCGACGTCCAGGGCGCCCCGGATGTCCAGCTGCAGGAAGGTCGGTGCCAGCGACGGCGGCATGGAGACCAGGCCGCCGAAGGCGCTGACGCCCAGGGCGATGGCGATCACGGTGACCACCAGGATGCCGATCAGCACCGCGCCGGTGACCTTGCGCGCTTCGAGCACGACGATCAGGAAGAAGCCGAGGATGGCCAGCAGCGGACCCGGCTTGGACAGGTCGCCCAGGCCCACCAGGGTCGCCGGGTTACCCACCACGATGCCGGCGGTCTGCAGGGCGATCAGCGCCAGGAACAGGCCGATGCCGGCGGCGATGCCCGAGCGCAGCGGGAGCGGGATGCTGTTGATGATCCATTCGCGGATGCGAAAGATCGACAGCAGGAAGAACATCAGCGCCGAGAGGAATACCGCGCCCAGGGCCACCTGCCAGGTATGGCCCAGGTGCAGGACCACGGTGTAGGTGAAGAAGGCGTTGAGGCCCATGCCCGGGGCGAGGGCGATGGGGTAGTTGGCGATGAGTCCCATGAGCGCCGAGCCTATGGCGGCGGCCAGGCAGGTGGCGATGAAGATCGCGCCCTTGTCCATGCCGGTGGCGCCGAGGATGCTCGGGTTGACGAACAGGATGTAGGCCATGGCCAGGAAGGTGGTGACCCCGGCCAGCAGTTCGGTGCGGACAGAGGTGTTGTGAGCCTTGAGTTGGAAGAGTCTTTCCAGCATGGGATGCCTCGTGCGCGCCGGTCTGATCGGAAAAAGGCGCGCATCATAACAGGTCGGTAAACACGGGTAAGACGCTAAGCCCTAACCCCCAATCGACATCGCCTGGAGCCCTGTCCGCCTGGTCAACTTCCAGAGGTATGGCCGCTGACCGAATCGCCTGCGTTGCGGGCCAGGCGGAAGGCATCCAGGGTGCTCAGGATGCCGAGCACGGCCACTATGCAAAAGGCTAGCCGAAAGTCCGCCAGTTGCGGGTCGAGGTGGCCGTGCCAGTCCATCGAGGCGCGTAGCAGCAGGGCGGCGATGGCCACGCCCAGGCCCATGGCCAGCTGGAAATTGGTGCTGAACAGGGTGGAGGCATGGCTCAGCCGCGACTTGGGGATGTCGGCGAAGGCCAGGGCATTGCTGGCGGTGAACTGCAGCGAGCGGAACACCCCGCTGAAGAACAGCAGGAGCAGGATCGCCGGCAAGGGCCAGTCCGGAGTGAGCAGGCCACAGGCCAGCAGGCTGAACGCGCTGAGCAGGCCGTTGACGGTCAGGATGGTGCGCAGGCCGAAGCGGCGCATGGTGGCGGTGGTGAAGGGCTTGGCCGCCAGGTTGCCGGCGAACAGTGCCAGGAGCAGCAGGCCGGCCTGGAAGGCGTCCAGGCCAAAGGCCAGCTGGAACAGCAGGGGCAGCAGGAAGGGCGCCGTGGCGATGGTGACGCGGAACAGGCCGCCACCGAGGATGGCCGCGCGGTAGGTGGGGATGCGCAGTGTGCCAAAATCGATCAGCGGGCGTTCGATCCGGGTCATGTGGCGCACCGCCTTGGTGCCGAGGATCAGCCCTATGCCCATCCAGGCCAGGTTGGCGCCCAGGCTGCCATGGTTCTGGCCGAGGCGCTCCACGCCCCACATGAAGGCCACGCAGGCGCCGCCCAGCAGCAGGAAGCCGCGCCAGTCCAGCGGATGGCGCTGGGTCGGCAGGTCGGCGGGCACCAGGCGCCAGGCCAGCAGCAGGGCGATCAAGCCCAGCGGCAGGTTGAGGTAGAAGATCCAGCGCCAGTCGGCATAGGTGGTGATCAGGCCGCCCAGGGGCGGGCCGAGCACAGGGGCCACCAGGCCCGGCCAGGTGATGAGGGCGATGGCGCGCACCAACTCGTGCTTTTCGGTGACCTGCAGGACCACCAGACGCCCCACGGGCACCATCAGGGCGCCGCCGAGCCCCTGGAGGATACGCGCGGCGATGAAGTGTTCGAGGGACAGGGCCATGCCGCAGAGCAGCGAGGCCAGGGTGAAGACGCCGATGGCCAGGGTGAAGACCGGGCGGGGACCGAAGCGCTCGGCGATCCAGCCACTCACCGGGATGCCCACGGCGATCGCCAGCAGATAGGCGCTGATGCCCAGGTTGAGGTCCACCGGATCGCGGCCGAAGGACAGGGCCATCTGCGGCAGCGCCGTGGCGATCACCGTGGCGTCCAGGTTTTCCATGAAAAAGGTGAAGCTCACCAGGCCGGCGAGAAGCTTCCAGCGTTCCAAGGGCTGCACCTCTGGGCAGGGGGGTGGGCTACTCTGCCTGAGGTGTCGCAAGGCGCGCCAGCCCTGGCTTGCCGATAAAAAGTCAAAGGATTCACCACCCTGTTCGGACGGGCTGCTAAAGTCGAGAAGAAACAGGTTCGATAATTGTCATCGCCACGAGGAAACCGTTGCATGAAGGACGTGACCGACAGCCACATCGTGGCCATGGCGGAAGCCCGGCGCCTGCTTGAACGGGGTAGCCAGGCCAAGCGTCAGCACCAGCGCTATTTCCTCAACTTCCTCACCTTGCGCCAGGAAGCCTCGCGACTCAGTCAGCAGTCCTATCGGCTGAGCTGCGCGCTGGACGCCTTTTCCACCGAGCGCTCGCGCCAGTTGCCGCGGGTGCTGACCCTGGTAAAGGCCAACCGGGACGAACGGTTGTAAGGCCAGCAGCGCAACCGTAGGTATTCGTGGAGCTTTTTCTCCGGCCCCGGGGTCAAAACCTCGAACGCAGAGGAGAAACACCCCATGACCAAGCAATCACTGCTCTCCCTGGCGCTGGGCGCCGTCGTCCTGACCGGAGCCCTGCATGTCCAGGCCGCGCCCGAATCCATGACCCCGACCAAGCCGGCCGCCGACAAGGCCGCTTCGGAGCCCACCAGCTCGCAGTACCAGAACAAGGTCAACAAGAAGGACGCCAGTCAGAGCGATGAGGCGGTCACCCACGACCCTGATCATCCTACCTTTGAACTCGAAGAGGGTGGCCGGGCGCCGCGCAAGTACATTCGTGACGAGTACGTGATCAAGGATTTCAAGAAGCATGGTCTGGAGCAGCCGGGCGAAGACAGCCAATGGGTCAAGATCGGCTCCGACTATGTACTGATCAAGCGCAGCAATGCGGTGATCGACAAGATCGTCAAAGCCAAACAGTGATCCACCATGACCGGGGCCGGCCCTCGGCCCCGGTGGCATTCGGGGTGTCCAGTCGCCAGGCTGAAGCACCCCTTCTGGAGTTTTTGCATGACCAGTGAAATCCGTGTCGTCGCCATCCTGCAGGCCAAACCCGGTCAGGCCGAGGCTGTCGAAAACGCCATGCGTGCCATCGTCGCGCCGTCCCGCGCCGAAGCCGCCTGTCACTTCTATACCCCGCACCGCGATCCGAGCCATGCAGGTCGCTATGTCTTCGTCGAACGCTGGGCCAGTCGCGAAGCCCTGGCCGAGCACGAGCAAACCCCTCACTTCAAGCAGTTGCTGAGCGATCTGGACGGTCTGCTCGTCGACGCGCCGCAGGTCATGATCCTCGAGGAATTGCCGCTGGCCTGAGCCGCCGACATGCCGTTGTCACCTGCCTGAGCCACCCTGGCCTCTTTTCCTGGAGGCCAGGATGAGTACCTCTCGACGTCAAGCGCTGGGCCTGCTCGGCCTGGGTCTGAGCGCACCCTGGTTCGCCGGTTGCAGCGCTCGCACGCCACAGCCGGATCCCTTCACCCTGGGCGTCGCCAGTGGTGATCCTGCTACCGACGGCTTCGTCATCTGGACCCGCCTGGCGCCCGATCCGCTGGCCGAGGACGGCCTGGGCGGTCTGCATGGTCCGGTCGAGGCCGGTTGGGAAGTGGCCCTGGATCCGGGGCTGCGCCAGGTGGTGCAGCGCGGAGTGATCCAGACGCAGCCACAGTCTGCTTTCCGCCTGTCCATCCCCCTGACCGGTCTGCTGCCTGGACGGCCCTACTGGTACCGTTTCACCGCGCTGGACCACCAGAGTCGTATTGGGCGCGCCACTACGCTACCGCCGTCAGCCAGCGCTCCGCAGCGGCTGAAGCTGGTGGCCGCTTCCTGCTCCCACTATGAGAAGGGCTTCTTCAGCGCCTATCGGCACATGGCGGACGAACAGGCGGATCTGGCGCTGTTCCTCGGGGACTATATCTACGAGGCCAACGTGCCCCTGCTGCTGCCGGCGGTGCGTCGGCATGGCCTGCCGGAAGCCCGGGACCTGGCCAGTTACCGCCGGCGCCATGCGCTGTACCGCACCGATCCCGATCTGCAGTACCTGCACGCCAATGTCACCAGTCTCATGACCTGGGACGACCACGAGGTGCAGAACGACTATTCCGGTCCCTGGGCGGCGGACCCCAGGGTCAGTCTGGCTGCCTTCGCCGCGCGGCGGCAGGCTGCCTACCAGGCTTTTCGCGAACATTCGCCGCTGCGCGGGTGGCGGACCCAGGGCAGCGCGCTGCGCCTCTATGACCGGTGGCGCTTCGGTGACCTGGCGGAGATCCATCTGCTCGATGGTCGGCAATACCGCAGCGAACCGGCCTGCACGACGCCCAGGACCCGCGGTGGCCAGCTGGTCGCCCCGGATTGCCCGGGTCTGCGCGACGCCGCGCGCAGCATGCTCGGGCAGGCGCAGGAGCGCTGGCTGCTGGATGGCTTTCGCCACAATGCCACCCGCTGGAATCTGATCGCCCAGGATCTCCTGCTGGCACCCCTGCGGCAGCGCCTGCCGGAGGGCGATCCGGCGCGCTGGACCGATGGCTGGGACGGCTACCCGGCGACTCGCGAGCGGCTGCTCGCGGCCATGGCTGACAGCCGCCTGGCTAATCCGGTAACCCTGGGCGGGGACATCCATTCCTTCTGGGTGACGGACCTGCACCGCGAGCCGGAAGACGAGCGGAGTCCTGTAGTGGCGAGCGAATTCGTCGGCACCTCCATCACCTCGGACGGACCGGACTACCGCCGTTTCCAGGCGCTGTTGCCGGAGAATCCCCAGGTGCGCTTCTTCGACAGCCGGGAGCGTGGCTATCTGGCCCTGGAGCTGACGCGGGAACGGTTGCAGGTGGACCTGCGCACCATCAGTGATCGAACGCGCCCGGATGCCGGACGCGGCACCCGGGCAAGCTTTGTGGTGGAGGCGGGGCGGCCAGGGGCCGTCCCTGCCTGAGAGCCTGCTCCAAAGCTGCTGCGCGTCGGCCAATCTGCGTTGAAAATGGCTTCGGAATGCTCATTTACCCTACATAAACTCCGCTTCCTCAGCTATTTTCGCGGGGCCGCCTAGGCCTTGCTTGGCTCTAGCTCGCTAGCCTTGGAACAGGCTCTGCGGGGCTCAGACGAACAGCGACAGCAGCATGATGAAGGCCAGGGCCACCACCGAGAGGATGGTTTCCATCATCGACCAGGTCTTGAAGGTTTCGGCCACGGTCATGTTGAAGTACTGCTTCACCAGCCAGAAGCCGGCGTCGTTGACGTGGGAGAGGATCACCGAACCGGCACCGGCGGCCAGTACCAGCAATTCCTTGTTCACACCGGGGATCAGCGCCACCACGGGGGCGACGATGCCGGCGCCGGTGATGGTCGCCACGGTGGCGGAACCGGTGGCCACGCGGATCACCGCCGCCACCAGCCAGGTCAGCAGGATCGGCGAGATCTGCGTCTGCACCGCCAGGTTGCCGATCACCTCACCCACGCCGCTGGCCACCAGCATCTGCTTGAAACCACCGCCGGCGCCGACGATCAGCACGATGGCCGCCACTGGCGCCAGGCTCTGGTCGAGCAGCTTGACGATCTTCTCGCGAGAGAAGCCGCAGGCGGTGCCGAAGCTGTAGAAGCTCAGCAGCAGGGCGGCGAGCAGGGCGGTGATGGGGTGGCCGATGAAGTCCATCCAGATGCGGAAGTGATTGTCGGCGGCGAAGAAGATGTCGGCGAAGGCCTTGAGCAGCATCAGGATCACCGGCAGCAGCACGGTGAAGACGGTGATGCCGAAGCCCGGCAGATTGCGGTTGTCGGTCTCCTGGGCGATCTGGGCGACCAGTTCGGGGTTGGCCGAACCGGGGATACGCTTGGAGATCCAGGCACCGAAGAGGGGACCGGCGATCATGGCGGTGGGCAGGCCGACCAGCAGGCCATAGAAGATGGTCTTGCCGATGTCGGCACCGAACACCCCGACCGCCAGCAGCGGACCCGGGTGCGGCGGCACCAGGCCATGCACGGCGGACAGGCCGGCCAGCAGCGGGATGCCCAGCTTGACCAGCGACAGCCCGGTACGGCGGGCGACGATGAACACCAGGGGTGCCAGCAGCACGAAGCCGATCTCGAAGAACAGCGGGATGCCCACCAGGAAGGCGGCGAACATCATCGCCCAGTGCACGCGCTTGATGCCGAAGGCGCGGATCAGCGTCTGGGCGATCTGGTCGGCGCCGCCGGAATCGGCCATCAGCTTGCCGAGCATGGTGCCCAGGCCGAGCAGGATGCCGACGAAGCCGAGTACGCCGCCGAAGCCGTCCTGGAAGGATTTCATGACCTTTTCCACCGGCATGCCGGAGGTCAGGCCGAGAAAACCCGAGGCGATGGTCAGGGCGATGAAGGGATGGACCTTGAACTTGGTGATCAGCAGCACCAGGCCGATGATGGTGACCAGGGCGTCGAGCAGAAGGAAGCTGTTGTGGTCCATGCCGAACATGGCGCCTCTCCTATTGTTGTTGTGGGCGTTGTAAGAGCCTATTCAAGGTCTGCTGCGCGTCGGCCAAACTGCGTTGAAAAGGCCTTCGGAATGCTCATTTACCATTCGTAAACTCCGCTTCCTCAGCCCTTTTCGCCTTGTTTGTCTCTAGCTCGCGAGACTTTGAACAGACTCCAAGGGTTGGAATGGATAGCGCTGTCTCGTCAGGCCGGCTGGGCCAGGCGCGCCGAGGTGGTCCACCAGGCCGACACCTGGGTGCCGATGGCGGGCAGGCTGTCGCGTGCATCCACTACCAGCGTAGCCGGTTCACCGTGGGGTGCTTCGAGGGCGGCGAACTGGCTGTCGATCAGGCTGGCGGGCATGAAGTGCCCCGGACGATTGGCGACGCGCTGGGCCGCGGTCTCGCGGGTCAGTTCGAGAAAGACGAAGCCGAGACCGGGCACGGCCTGGCGCAACTGGTCACGGTAGCGGCGCTTGAGCGCGGAGCAGGTGAGTACCGGGCGTTCGCCCGCGGCCACGGCGGCGGCCAGTTCCTCACCGAGGCGGGTCAGCCAGCCAGCGCGATCTTCATCGTCGAGGGGAATGCCGGCGCTCATCTTGGCGATGTTGGCGGCGGGGTGGAAGGCATCGCCTTCGATCAGGCGGCCACCGTCCTGCTCGGCAATGGCCGCGCCGACGCTGCTCTTGCCGCAGCCTGCGACGCCCATGACCACCAGCGCGGGAATGGGAGTGTCCATCGTCACCTCCGGTCTGGAGACAGCGCTACCTCGAAAAAGGAAAAAGGTAGCGGCTTCCAGTTCTTGTCGATCTTGTTAGGCCGAATGCCGACGTGTCCTGGAAGGGCACGCCAGGCTTGTAGTGTCTGGTGAGACAGCGCTACCTTAGGCGCGTTCTCCGTCTCTGACAAGCCTGAAACCATAACAATGAATCGAACGGGTTCTCGTAGTTCCGGTCGGCCCACCCTTACCGAGGTGGCGCTGCAGGCCGGTGTTTCCCCCATCACGGCCTCGCGTGCCCTGCGCGGTGTCGCCAGCGTGGCGCCCGAGCTGGTCACCCGCGTGCAAGAAGCTGCCGCGCGCCTTGGCTATGTCACCAATCCGGCCGCCCGCGCCCTGGCCTCCGCCCAGGGGCATTCGGTGGTGGTGCTGGTCCCCTCGCTGTCCAACCATCTGTTCATCGAGCCGCTGGAGGCCATCCACGAGGTGCTGCGTCCCCGTGGCCTGGAAGTGCTGATCGGCAACTACCACTACGATCCCGTGGAAGAGGAGAAGCTGATCCGCAACTACCTGGCCTATCAGCCCCGGGGACTGCTGCTGACCGGCTTCGACCGTACCGACGCCGCACGCCAGCTGCTGGCTGCTAGCGGGGTGCCGCGAGTGCACATGATGGAGCTGGATCCGGCGGGGTCGGTGCCCAGCGTCGGATTTTCCCAGCACGCCGCCGGCGCCGCGGCGGCGCGGCATCTGCTGGCGGCGGGGCGCAAATGCCTGGGTTATGTCGCTGCCCAGCTCGACCCGCGGGCGCTGGCCCGGGGCGAGGGCTTTCGCGAGGTGCTGCGCGCGGCGGGCTGCTATGACCCGAGTCTGGATGTGCTGGATCCACAGCCGTCATCCGTGGGCCTGGGCGCCCGCCAGTTCCGCAAACTGCTGGCCCGGCGGCCTGAGGTCGACGGCCTGTTCTTCTGCAACGATGACCTGGCCCAGGGCGCGCTGTTCGAAGCCCAGCGGCTGGGCATTGCCATACCTCAACGGATCTCGGTGCTGGGCTTCAACGACCTGCCCGGCTCGGCGCATACCGTGCCCCGGCTCACCTCCATCCAGACCCCCCGCGCCGCGGTAGGGCGCCAGGCCGCGACCCTGTTGCTGGGGCTGCTCGACGGCCGCAGCCAACCGACCTGCGTGGATCTGGGATTCGAGCTGGTGAGTCGCGAGAGTGTGTAGGGCTAGTCGCTCGCGTCGGATCATCGCGGCCATGGGCCGCTTCTACAGGTACCGATCTCTCCTGTGGGAGCGGCCCATGGCCGCGATAGGACAGTTACTCGCAGTAGGTGTCGATGTCTCCATTGGGAGCAGCTTTCCTATCGCCTGAGCCATCGAAAACGAGCATCCGCTCCAAGCGCCTGCTCTCCCTCCTGGGAAGGGCGGGTGTGAGGCAAGTCCTCGTGGAAAAGGCTACGCCGTTTTCCACGCTACGGCGCTGCGTGGATCTGGGATTCGAGTTGGTGAGCCGCGAGAGCGTGTAGGGACCCTCGTTGAAGCTTCAGGTCGGCGATGGGGTCTGTTGGGCTTCACTGCCCTCAGCCCAACCTACAGGGGCCTGCGCGGTGGCCGCCGACCGCTCCGCTAACCCCCTCTCCCCCAGGGAGAGGGCGGGGGTGAGGGTGCTGGTCTATCGCACTCATGGCCGCGATCGCGCGGCAGCCAACCCTATCGCAACGCCTTGGCCAGAATCCGCGACTGCCCCTGGAAGTCCTGGCGGGCATAGAAGGCCTGGGCGTCCTCGTTGAACTCCATCACCTCCAGGCGCAATTCGTCGACGTCGTTGTCGCGGGCCCAGGCTTCCACGGCTTCCAGCAGCCGCGCACCCACGCCCTGCCGTCTGTGGCTGGCAGACACCACCAGGGTGCCGATCCGGCAGAGGATCAGCGGCTGCAGAAAGGAAATCGAGCGGGTATCGGACAGTCGAGCGGTGACGAAGCCGACCAGTTCGTCGCTGGCGTCAGCGACGAACTGCACCCCGTCTTCCGGCTCCAGCTGGGCAGCCCAGTAGTCCTGGTCGCGCCAGCCGCCGGAGGGCTTGGCGAAGGTCGCCGGCGCCTGCAGATGATGCTGCTCGGCGAGTTGTTCGGCCAGCCGGCAGATGGCGGCGAGGTCGGTGACGAAGGCGGGGCGGATACGCAAGAGCGGTGCTCGCAAGAGGATTCAGCCGTTCACCTTACGCCGCACGGTGCGGCTCAGGAAGTCTCGACATCCAGCTGCCGGTACCAGTCGGCATAGGGGGTGTTCCGGGCAATCCGCCGGTTGTAGTCGGGGGCGCCATCGGTCCACCAGACCGGTCCGCGCTCGCCCAGGGCGTGCTTGGCGGCGTCCACCGCGGCGCGTGCGCTGCGCAGGGCGGCCTCGTCACCCTGGCGCTTGGCTGCGCCCACCTGGCGGCGCGCATCCATCAGCTCATGGGTCAGGGCGTCGCGGCGATCGGCGGGCAGGCTGGGATCAGTGCAGCGCCAGAGCCGGCCCCTGACCACGAAGTAGCGTCCGTCCGGGGTGGTGGGATAGCGCATGGCAGGAATCCCTTGGTCAGTCGTCGATGTCAAGCAGGGCGCGGCAATCCGGGTAGTTCGAGCAGGCCCAGAATTCCCGCCCCTGGTGGCGACCGCTGCGCGCTCGACGGCGGACCATGGGCGCCTGGCACTCCGGGCATTCCGGCGTCAGCGCCTGGCTGGGGGGCGCTACCCGGGTGCGCGGACGGCGCCCGCCGAACACGGCATCGCGTACGGCGGTGGCGGAATAGCGCGCCGCCGCGGGAATCTCCACCAGGCGCAACTGGGCGGCCTCGCACACCGACCTCACGAAGCGATCGCGCTGCTGGCGATGGCGCTGCAGGTGCGACCTGTCGTTGAGTTCGACCACGGCGTGCACGGCGAGGTCGTCACGCCGGCAGATGGCGAAGTCGAAGTGCTTGCAGTTGATACGGTTCTGCGCGATCAGATAGCGGCGGCGGTCGCGCAGCGGCAGGGTCTGGACCACATCGGCGATGCGCACCTTGCCGAACACCCGGTAGTCGTCGCCCACGGCTTCGTCGAGCACCGCGAGAAAGGCCTGTTCGGCGGGAGTGAAGAGGGCTTCGACCTGGCGATAGGGAAAGGCGGCCTGGCGCCGGCGCTGCCACCACCACAGCGCCCCCAGAAGCAGCAGTCCGGCCGGGACCAGCAGGGGCAGGTAACGCTCGTACATCTCGAACTCCAACAGCGGGGCGCCATGATAGTGAGTTCCGGCGCCGGACAGCAGCAGTGGGGACGAAGCGTCAGTCGCGCCGCGGTAGTTGCCGTTGCAGATCGTCCAGCCGCAGCAGGGTCACCGACTTCAGACAACTCAGATACTGCAGCTGCTGCATGGCGCCCTGGAAACCCCGCGCCGCGGTGGCGCAGCGGGGGGCGCGATCGTCCTGCCAGAGTCGTTGCAGGCGTTCGAAGGCAGGTCGTTGTTCAGTGGAGAGGCCCGCCAGCCGGCGCCCGTAGACGTCGGCCAGCCGGGCTTCGGCCACGGCCAGGTCCTGGCTGGCGCAGGCCGCCAGCTGCGCCTCGCTGCCCTGGCGATCGCAGGTGCCCGGGGCCTGTTCGGCGGCCAGGGCAGCGGTCGAGAGCAGCAGGGCGAGCAGGGCGGACAGGCGACAGGTGATCATGCAGGCTGACTATTGCAAGGGCAGGCCGCCTAGACTGCCGTAAAAGCCCGGCGCTCACCAGGCGCCGCCGGTCTCCTGCGGTTCGCCCTGGGTCTCGCGGAATTGACGGATCTGCACCAGCAGCCAGTCGATCCAGCGCTGTACCGGCGCGTCCACCGCGCCCTTGGGCAACACCAGGAAGTAGGCCTGGGCCGACAGCTGGTCGAACCGATCCGGCAGCGGGCGGATCAGGGCTCCGCTGGCCAGCAGGCGCTGGGCCAGCACGCCGCCGCCGAGCGCCACGCCCTTGCCGGCGGCTGCCTGTTGCAGGGCCATGCCGCTCAGTGAATAGCGCGGACCGCGCAGACTGTCGCCCAGGGGCACCTGCTGGCTGGCGAACCAGTCCTGCCAGGCGTTGGACCGGCTGCTGGGGCGACCCGAACGCCAGCCGCCGGGCCATTCGGCATGCAGCAGCGGATAGTCCAGCAAGGCGGCGGGCCCTGCCAGCGGCGCCGGGATCAGCGCCGGGCTGCACACCGGAAAGATCCATTCGCGCAGCAGCAGGCGCGTCTCGCCGTCCTGCCAGTCGCCGCGGCCATAGCGGATCGCCGCCTGGGCACCGCCCTCGGTGCCAAGGGGCACGATGGCGGACGAGGCGTCGAGAAAGACCTCGATATCCGGATGCTGGCGCTGGAAGTCTTCCAGCCGCGGCAACAGCCATTCCTGACCAAAGGTAGGGGGCGCGCTGACGGTCAGGACGCAGCTCTTGATCCGTGCCCGGGCGACCGCGCGGGTCAGGCCATCGAGGTGCGGCGCGATCTCCCCGGCCAGGGCGCGACCCTGGGCGGTGAGCCGTACGCCCTGGGGCAGGCGTTCGAACAACGGCTGTCCCAGTTCGGCTTCGAGCAGGCGGATCTGCCGGCTGATGGCACCGGCCGTGACATGCAACTCGTCCGCGGCCTTGGCGAAGTGCTGGTGTCGCGCAGCGGCGGCAAAGGCGCGCAGGGCGTTGAGGGGGAGGGCAGTGGTCACTGCTGAGCCTTAGTTTTCCTGAGCCTGACGCCCATTAAACATCGTTTGTCCGACCTGTTCAGCCACGGTCATCCTGCAGGCTCACTTTTTTCCTGGAACGATGCCCATGCGCAAGGAGCTCGACCTCCCCGCCGTGCTGGTCATGCTGGTGCTCTGCTTGGTCTGGGGCCTGCAGCAGACGGCGATCAAGGCCATCGCCGAGCAGGTGGACCCCTTGCTGCAGATCGGCTGGCGTTCGCTGCTGGCGGCCGGGCTGCTCTATGGCCTGGCGCGCTGGCGCGGCATCCGCTGCCTGGGCCGTGACCGGACGCTGATTCCCGGGCTGCTCGCCGGTTCGCTGTTCGCCCTGGAGTTCCTCTGCATGGCGGTGGGCCTGAAGTACACCAGCGCCGCGCACATGGTGGTGTTCATCTACACGGCGCCGCTGTTCGCCGCCTGTGGCCTGCACTGGCTGGTGCCCGGCGAGCGGCTGTCGGGGCGCCAGTGGCTGGGCATACTGCTGGCGGCCAGTGGCGTGGCCTGCGCCTTCCTGATCGGCAAACCGAGCGGCGGCACCAGCTGGCAGGGCGACCTGATCGGCCTGGTCGGCGGTGCCGCCTGGGGCGCCACCACGGTGCTGATCCGCCGCAGCGCCCTGGCCGAGGCGCCGCCGCTGCGCACCCTGTTCTATCAACTCGGGGTGACCGGGGTGGTGCTGCTGGCGCTGGCCCTGCCGCTCGGCAAGCGCCTGGATCTGGCCGGGCTGGACTCCCTGGCCTGGTCGAGTCTGGCCTTCCAGGTGTTCATCGTCGCCGGCATCAGCCTGCTCGGCTGGTTCGTGCTGCTCAGTCGCTATCGCGCGGCGCCCCTGGGTGTGCTGACCCTGCTGACGCCGCTGTTCGGTGTACTGATGGGCGTCTGGCTGCTGGGCGAGACCCCGGGACCGGGATTTCTCGCCGGCGCGGCCCTGGTGCTCAGCGGCCTGCTGATCGTCAGCTATCCTTCCCGCTCGCGAGTCGCGTCCCGCTGACTCGCCTGGCCCTGAGCGTCCGATGTCGTCCACTCCGCTGAATCCCTGGTTGCTGCGCCTCATCCCCCTGGTGTTCCTGGCCCTGTGGTCCGCCGGATTCGCCGTGTCCAAGGTGGGCCTGGCCTATGCGCCCCCCTTCACCCTGTTGGCGATGCGCTATGCCCTGGCGTTCAGCGTGCTGCTGATCGCCTTCCTAGTCCTGCGTCCGCCGCTGCCGCGCACCCGGCGGGAATGGGCAAATCTGGCGGTGGTGGGCTTTCTCATCCAGGGCGTCTATTTCGGTATGAGCTATGGCGCCCTGGTGATGGGCGCCTCGGCCAACGTGGTGGCCATGGTCGCCTCGTTGCAACCCATCCTGGTGGCTCTGGGCGCGCCCCTGCTGGTGGGCGAGCGGGTGGCGCCGCTGCAGTGGCTGGGACTGGCCCTGGGACTGCTCGGCGCCATCGGGGTGATCGTGGCGCGCGCCAGCGTCGCCGTGGAATCCCTGTTCGGCATCTGCCTGGCGGTAGGCGCCTTGCTGGGCATGACCAGTGCCGTGCTCTACGAAAAGCGCCTGGGCGTGGCCCAGCATCCGGTCACCAACAACCTGGTGCAGTACAGCGTCGGCCTGGTGTGTTGCGCGCCCCTGGCGCTGCTGTTCGAGCACAGCCCGGTGCACTGGGCGCCGGCCTTCATCGGTGCCCTGGCCTATCTGGTGCTGGCCAACTCGCTCTTGGCCATCAGCCTGCTGGTGTGGATGATCCGCGCCGGCGAGGCGGCGCGGGTCAGTGCGCTGTTCTTCTGCGTGCCGCCGGGCGCCGCCCTGAGCGCCTGGCTGCTGCTGGGCGAAACCCTGCCGCCCCTGGCCTGGGTGGCCATGGTCATCGCCATCGGTGGGGTGCTGCTGGCAACGCGGGCGGGAAGCAAGGCGGCGCGCTGAACCGCGCCGCCCGGCGTCAGGCCGTCTTGAGTCCGGCCAGCACCTTGTCCACCGTCAGCGGATAATCGCGGATGCGCACCCCGCAGGCGTTGTAGACGGCGTTGGTAAGGGCGGCCCCGGCGCCGCAGATGCCCAGTTCGCCGACACCCTTGATCTTCAGCGGATTGGCCTTGTCATCCACTTCCGGCAGGAAATGGGCTTCGATGGCCGGGATGTCCAGATGGCAGGGGTAGTGGTAGTCGGCCAGGTCATGATTGACGAAGTGGCCGTGGCGGGTATCGATCACCCCATCTTCGTGCAGGGCGCTGCCCACCCCCCAGATCATCCCGCCAAGCATCTGCGAATGGGCGGTCTTCTCGTTGAGGATGCGCCCCGCAGCGAACACCCCGAGCATGCGCCGCAGGCGGATTTCGCCGGTGAGGGCGTGCACCCCCACCTCGGCGAAGAAGGCCCCGTAGCCCTGCTGCGAATAGTCCTTGAGCGTCTGCCCCGGCTTGATCTCGCCGATGGCCTGGAGATCGTGCTCGCGCGCCAGTTCGGCGAGGTCGCGACTGCCATTGTCGGCGATCAGCCGGCCACCGACGAAGCGGGCGCTGGCCGGATCGAGGCCCGCCGCTTGCGCCGCCTTCAGGCGCAGGTTCTCGCAGGCGACATAGACCGAGGAGCCGGAACTGGCCGCGCCAAAGGAGCCGCCGGAGCCGGCCCCGGCCGGATCGTCGCTGTCGCCCAGCAGCACCTTGACTCGCTCCACCGGCAAGCCGAGCGACTCGCCGGCGATCTGCGCCAGGATGGTGTAGGTCCCGGTGCCGATATCGGTCATCGAGGTCTTCACCGTGGCCGTGCCATCGGCCTCCAGGCGGACCCCGGCCTGGGACGGCCTGAGCATGTTGGCGCGACTGGCCGCGGCCATGCCCATGCCGATCAGCCAGTCGCCGTCGCGTACCTGACCGGGCTTGGCATTGCGTTTGGTCCAGCCGAAGCGGCGGGCGCCGTCCTGCATGCATTCCACCAGCTTGCGGGAGGAGAAGGGGATGTGCTTTTCCGGGTCCTGGCTGGGTTCGTTGCGGATGCGCAGCTCGATGGGATCGAGCGCGAGCATGACTGCCAGCTCGTCCATGGCGCTTTCGCTGGCAAGCATCCCCACGGCTTCGCCGGGCGCCCGGCAGGAGCCGGACTCGGGCAGATCCAGCTCGACCATGCGGTGCGCCACCAGACGGTCATCGCCGGCATAGAGGGTACGCGAGGACAGGCCGGTGGGTTCGTAGTAGGTCAGGCCACGAGCGGAATGGGACCAGCCCTCGTGGGCCATCGCCTGGATACGGCCATCGCGGTCGGCACCCAGGCGAATGCGCTGCACGGTGGCCGAGCGATGGTCGGTGATCTGGAACATCTGCTGGCGGGTGAGGGTGACCTTGACCGGCCGGCCGATGGCGCGGGCGGCCATGGCGCCGATCAGGGCATCGGCATAGATCGGCAACTTGCCGCCGAAGCCGCCACCGATATAACGCGCCACGATGCGCACCTTGTCCTTGGGCAGCTGCAGCGTATTGGCCACGCAACTCTGCGCCTGCTCGACGAATTGGGTTGAGCAATAGATCGTCACCCGGTCGCCGTCCCACTGGGCGAGACTGGCGTGGGGCTCCATCTGCGCATGGATGTGGTAGGGCGTGGTGTAGCGCTCGTCGAGCTTGACGGGCGCCCGGGCAAAGGCGGCATCCACATCGCCCGAGGCGGTGTCGGTGGGCTGATCGGCATCCGGCGGCTTCACCGCCTGTCCGAGGTTGGCGGCCAGGTCGAAGACGCCCGGCTCGGCCGCGTAGTCGATCTCCACCAGGGCCGCCGCCAGGCGCGCCTCCTCGAAGGTCTCGGCCACCACGAAGGCCACGGGTTCGCCGAAATAGCGCACCTGGTCGCTGTCCAGGTAGGGCTTGGGCCGGGTGAAGCGGCCGCTGTTGTCCGGCTCGCGGGCGGCCTGGCGCGGCGCATTGCGATAGGTCAGCACGCTGAGCACACCGGGCGCGCTCTCCGCAGCCGAGGTGTCCAGGCGCCGGATGCGGCCCTTGGCGATGGTGGCGCCGACGATGAAGCCGTAGGCGACGCGATCGTTGCGGAATTCGAAGCTGTAGGGCGCCTGGCCGGTGACCTTGAGCAGGCCGTCAACGCGATCGATGGGCTTGCCGATCAGGCCGCCGCGATTCTCATCGATCAGGTTGCGGCCAGCGGGTTCATTCATTTCCATGCTGCTGTCCTCAGGCCTGTTGGCGAGCGTCGGCCACCCCGGCGCGCAGGATGCGACGGGTCAGCTCGAGTTTGAAATCGTTGTGGCCATAGCCCCGGGCTCCGGCGAGCAGGGCATCACCCACGGCCGCCAGATCGCTGTCCAGGGTCTGGCCGGCAAAGGCCCGGTCGGCCGCCGCCACCCGCCAGGGCTTGTGCGCCAGGCCGCCGAACGCCGCGCGACCGCTGCGAATACGCGTGCCGTCCAGCTCGACGATGGCCGCCATGGACACCAGGGCAAAGGCATAGGAAGCGCGATCGCGCACCTTGCGATAGACCTGGATGCCGGGCGGTGGCGGCGGCAGGGTCACGGCGGTGATGAGTTCGCCGGGTTGCAGCACCGTCTCGATCTGCGGGGTGTCACCAGGCAGGCGATGGAAGTCGGCGATAGGAATGCGCCGGGTGCGGCCAGTGGCTTCCCGGGTTTCCACGGTGGCGTCCAGCACCCGCATGGCCACCGCCATGTCGGAGGGATGCACGGCGATGCACTGGTCGCTGGCGCCGATCACCGCGTTCATCCGATTGAAGCCGCCTAGGGCCGCACAACCGCTGCCGGGTTGGCGTTTGTTGCAGGGCATGGCGGTGTTGTAGAAGTAGGAGCAACGGGTGCGCTGCAGGAGGTTGCCGCCGGTGGTGGCCTTGTTGCGCAATTGCGCCGAGGCGCCGGCCAGCAGCGCACGGGAGAGCACCGGATAGCGCTCCCGTACCCGGGAGTCGGCGGCCAGGGTGGAATTGCGCACCAGGGTACCGATGCGCAGGCCACCCTCCTGGGTGGCGCTGATCTGGTCCAGCTGCAGGCGATTGATGTCCAGCACCTGGCTGGGCGTTTCGATCTCCAGCTTCATCAGGTCCAGCAGATTGGTGCCCCCGGCGATGAAGCGGCTGCCGGCCTGGGCGCCCTGGCGGCTGGCATCGGCTTCGGTCTGCACGCGTTGATAGTCGAAGACCCTCATGCCTGGCCCCCCGCCATCTGGATGGCCGCGACGATGTTGGGATAGGCACTGCAGCGGCAGAGGTTGCCGCTCATGCGCTCGCGGATTTCTTCTTCGCTCAGCCGCATCGGCCCGTCGAGGCGCGTCGAGACGTGGCTGGGCATGCCGGCCTTGACCTCGTCCAGCAGGGCGACCGCCGAGCAGATCTGCCCCGGGGTGCAATAGCCGCACTGGAAGCCGTCCTTGGCCAGGAAGGCCGCCTGCATGGGATGCAGGCGCTCGGCGTTGCCCAGGCCTTCGATGGTGGTGATGGTGTCGCCTTCGTGCATGGCCGCCAGGCTCAGGCAGCTGTTGATGCGCTGGCCATTGACCAGCACCGTGCAGGCGCCGCACTGGCCATGGTCGCAGCCCTTCTTGGTGCCCGTGAGGTGCAGGTTCTCGCGCAGGGCATCGAGCAGGGTGGTACGGCTGTCGACCTTGAGCCTGCGCGCCTCGCCATTGATCTGCAGGGTCAGCGGCAGCAGTTGCGGCAGCCGCGCGGCGATGGCCTGGGGCGTCAGGGGCGCGCCACCACTGGCCTGGGCGAAGGTGTAGCCGGGAATGGCGCTGGTCGCCACCAGCACCGCGGAGGTGCCGAGAAACTGCCGCCGCGACAGGCGCCAGCGTGCATCGGAGTCGGAAGCCATGGTCGGATTCTCATCGTTAGGGCACATCACGGGAGTTCTGATGACTACCCCGGTGGCAGTGGGGTTCAGGCCACTGGGCTGCTGGCATGAACAGGCGCCATACCGAATATGTCCTGACGCCGAGGAAAGGCTCTGGATCGGGACTCTCACCGTATCGCTGAGCGGCTTTCAACGTTACGTTGAATACCGCTGGGCAGGGGTGCTGAACCGGTTCCGGTCGGGAACAGTCCCTTACCTGAGGTGGCCCTTCGCTGCCACCGCCTATTCCGACCACGGGGGCAATCTGCACCCCGCGGCTTTAACCGTGAGGTCCGCCATGAACGCCACCCCCGCGTGCCAGGTTCAGCCCCTGGCCGAACCCGAGTCCCATACCATCGCCCTGACCCTCAATGGCAAGCAGCTGCAATTGGCGGTCGAGCCCTGGACTACCTTGCTCGATCTGCTGCGCGACCACCTCGACCTGACCGGCACCAAGAAGGGTTGCGATCATGGTCAGTGCGGCGCCTGCACCGTGCTGGTCAATGGCACCCGCATCAACAGCTGTCTGGCCCTGGCGGTCATGCAGGACGGCGCCGAGGTCACCACCGTCGAGGGCCTGGCCCAGGGCGACCAGCTGCACCCCATGCAGGCCGCCTTCGTTGCCGAAGACGCCTTCCAGTGCGGCTATTGCACCCCCGGGCAGATCTGCTCGGCGATCGGCATGCTCAAGGAGGGCCACGCCCACAGCGAGGCCGAGGTGGCCGAGCAGATGAGCGGCAACCTCTGCCGCTGCGGAGCCTATCGGAACATCCGCGCCGCCATCGAGCGGGCGCGTCCGGATTGCCAGCAAGGGGAGGGCCGCGAATGAACCGCTTCGGTTATGCCAAGCCCAACGCCGTGCCCGATGCCATCCGCCAACATGGCCCCCAGACCCATTTCATCGCCGGCGGCACCAACCTGCTGGACCTGATGAAGGAAAACGTCGAGCGCCCCGAGCAACTGATCGACGTCAACGGCCTGCCCCTGCGCGAGGTCGAGACCACCACCGAGGGCGGTCTGCGCATCGGTGCCCTGGTCAAGAACGCCGAGGTGGCCTACCACCCCGAGGTGCAGCGTCGCTATCCGCTGCTGGCCAAGGCCATCCTCGCCGGCGCTTCCCCGCAATTGCGCAACATGGCCTCCACCGGCGGCAACCTGCTGCAGCGCACCCGCTGCTATTACTTCTATGACGTGGGCACCCCCTGCAACAAGCGCGAACCCGGCTCCGGCTGCGGCGCTCGTGAAGGGCAGAATCGCATCCACGCCATCCTCGGCCACAGCGAGCAGTGCATCGCCACCCATCCCTCGGACATGTGCGTGGCCCTGGCTGCCCTGGAAGCCCGGGTCGAGGTGAGCGGTCCCAACGGCGAGCGGGTCATCGACTTCGCCGACTTCCATCGGCTGCCCGGCGATACCCCGGAGCGCGATACCAACCTCGCCACCGACGAACTCATCACCGCCGTGACCCTGCCGGTGGAAAGTCTGGCCGCCCACAGCGCCTACCTGAAGATCCGCGACCGCGCCTCCTATGCCTTCGCCCTGGTCTCGGTCGCGGCAGCCCTGGAGCTGGATGGCGAGCGCATCAAGCAGGTCCGTGTCGCCCTGGGCGGCGTGGCCCACAAGCCGTGGCGGCTGCCGGAGGCCGAACAGGCATTGATCGGCCAGGTGGCGGACAAGGCGGCCTTCGGCCAGCTGGCCGATCGCCTGCTGCAAGGCGCCCAGGGCTTCGCCCATAACAGCTTCAAGATCGAACTGGCACGGCGCGCCATCGTGCGTGCCCTTACCGAAGCCGCCGGAGGTACCCTGCAATGACCGTCGTCCATCTGCAAAAAGCCGTTCCCCGCGTCGATGGTCCGCTCAAGGTCACCGGCCAGGCACTGTATGCCGGCGAATTCAGCGCGCCGGATCTGGCCTTTGGTTTCGTGGTCAACGCCACCATCACCAAGGGTCGCCTGCTGGGCCTGGACGTCAGCGAAGCCCTGGCCCAGCCCGGTGTCATCGAGGTGCTCAGCCACCTCAATCGACCCAAGATGGCCAGCTACGACGAGAGCTATACCGACATGGATGCGGCTGACGGCAAGCCCTTTCGGCCGTTGTACAACGACCGCATCCTCTACAGTGGCCAGCCCATCGCCCTGGTAGTGGCCGAGACCTTCGAGGCCGCGCGCCACGCTGCCGCGCTGATCCGTGCCCAATACAGCGAAGAGGAGCACGCCACCGACCTGGCCCAGGCTCGCGACCAGGCCCACGAAGCACCCATGGAGTTGCCGGAGAATCGGGGTAACGCCCCGGCAGCCTGGGCCGCTGCGCCTACCCGCATCGAAGCCGAATACCACTCCGCGGCGGAATTCCATAACCCCATGGAGATGCATGCCTCCACCGTCATCTACCACAAGGACGGCAAGTTGACGGTGCACGACAAGACCCAGGGTGTGCAGAACAGCGCCCAGTTCGTCAGCAGCATCTTCGGCCTGGGCGAGGGCGACGTGAAGGTCATCTCGCCCTTCGTCGGTGGCGCCTTCGGTTCCGGTCTGCGTCCGCAATACCAGCTGGTGCTGGCGACCATGGCCGCGCTGCAGCTCAAGCGCTCGGTGCGGGTGACCCTGACCCGCCAGCAGATGTTCACCTTCGGCTATCGTCCCGAGACCTATCAGCAGATCAAGCTGGCCTGCGACAGCGACGGCAAGCTGCAGGCCATCGACCACAGCGCCCTCGGCATCACCTCGCGCTTCGAAGACTTCACCGAAATGGTGCTGGTCTGGTCGGCGTCGCTCTATGCCTGTCCCAACGTCAAGCTGGCCTATCAACTGGCCGCGCTGGACGTCTACACCCCGCTGGACATGCGCGCTCCCGGCGCGGTGCTGGGTGTCTATGCGCTGGAAAGCGCCATGGACGAACTGGCCTATGCCGCCGACATCGATCCGCTGGAATTGCGCATCCGCAACTTCACCGACACGGATCCGGCCAAGGGCAAGCCCTATTCCAGCAAGGAACTGCTGGAATGCTATCGCCAGGCGGCCGAGCG
Source organism: Pseudomonas sp. LA5 (assembly GCF_028640825.1). Taxonomy (NCBI): domain Bacteria; kingdom Pseudomonadati; phylum Pseudomonadota; class Gammaproteobacteria; order Pseudomonadales; family Pseudomonadaceae; genus Pseudomonas; species Pseudomonas sp. LA5. The sequence continues at coordinate 336,190 of NZ_JAQYZY010000019.1, read as the reverse complement.
TTTCGGCTGGGAACAGCGCAGCATGGCGCCGCGTTCCATGCGCGACGGCAACCAGCTGGTGGGCTGGGGCATGGCCACCGGGGTCTGGGAAGCCATGCAACAACCTGCCACCGCCAAGGCGGTGATGAACATCGACGGCAGCCTGGTGGTGGCCAGTGCCACGGCCGACATTGGCACCGGCACCTATACGGTGATGACCCAGATCGCCGCCGAGAACCTCGGTCTGCCGCTGGACAAGGTGACCTTCAAGCTCGGTGATTCCACTCTGCCCAAGGCACCCCTCGAAGGCGGTTCCTTTACCGTGTCTTCGGTGGGCACCGCCGTAAAACTGGCCTGCGACCAGCTGCGTCAGCAACTGCTGGATACGGCAAAGGAGATGGACGACTCCCCGCTGGCCGAGGCCGAACTGGAGCAGGTGGTGTTCGCCGATGGCGGCATCAGTCTCAAGACCGATCCGGCCCAGCGCGTCGACTTCACCGCCATCCTCAAGGCTTCGGGTTCGCCGTCCATGGAAACCCTGGCCAGCGCCGAGCCGGCGGAAGAGCGCGACAACTACGCCACCGGTACCCACTCGGCGGTGTTCGTCGAGGTCAAGGTCGACGAAGACTTCGGCAGCGTCCAGGTCAGTCGCGTGGTCACCGCGGTGGCCGCCGGCCGCATCCTCAATCTCAAGACCGGCGAGAACCAGGTAGCCGGTGGGATCGTCTGGGGCATCGGCATGGGCCTGCAGGAAGAGGGGATGATGGACACCCACGAAGGTCGCTGGATGAACCACAGCCTCGCCGAATACCACTTCCCGGTGCAGGCCGATATCCAGCAGCTGGAGGTGATCTTCGTCGAGGAGCACGACGAGATCGTCAATCCGCTGGGCGCCAAGGGCATTGGCGAGATCGGTATCGTCGGGGTGGCGGCAGCCATCGCCAACGCCATCTTCCACGCCACCGGCAAGCGGGTCCGGGATCTGCCCATCACCCTGGACAAGGTCTTCGCTGACGAGCTGCTGCACTAGGGGCGAGGTTGGGGCCATGTTGGGCTTCGACGATAAAGCCGTCTCAGCCCAACCTACGGGACACTGACCTATGCCAGTCCACCCCCTCTCCCCCTGGGAGAGGGCTGGGGTTAGGGATGCCGAGCACACCGTTGGGCCAGGTGATGTTGGGCTTGGCTATGTTCAATCCATCCTACCGCAGCCCCTCGCTCCGCCGTGAAACGAAAAAGGCCCGCCTCCAAGAGACGGGCCTTTTTCAGGCAGTCGGTAAAAAGGTCTTTCGACTCACTCGGCGTGCGACGCGCCTTCGTGTTCGATCTGCTCCTTGTACTCCAGGGCATCGGCTTCGCTCTGGTAGACGCCGACCAATTCCCCTTCCTGTTTCACGTCCCACAGATGCATGCCCAGGCCACGGGCTTCGCGGGACATATGGTCTTCGTCACGTTCGGTTACGGTAATGGTCATGCTGTATCTCCTTGGTCGAGCCCGCACTACGGCAGGGCTTGAAAACCCATACTAGAGCGTTTCGCTTCAAGACCAAGGCGTATCTCGGCAACAAGTCGTTACAACTTCTGCGACAATCTGCCGCGTCCCTTGCTGTCACCAGGGCATCGCTCTCTTGCCAATGTCTGGAATCCTTCATGACCTCTACTGCTTGCTCTGCCCAGTTACGGCTTGCCACCCTGGCCGATGTAGAGGCTCTGTTTGCCGTCCGACTTGCGGTTACCGACAACGTCCTGACTCGAGAACAGCTCGCCGATCTGGGTATAACCCCGGCGTCAATCGCCGAATTGCTCGCCGCTGAGCCCTGTGCCTGGGTGGCGGAGGTGGATGGCGAGGTGGTGGGCTTCAGCTTGGTCGATCTGATGGCGGGAGAGGTCTTCGCCCTGTTTGTCAGACCCGAATGGCAAGCCCAGCGTTTCGGCGCTCGCCTGCTGGGCGCGGCCGAGACCGCGCTGTTTCGCCAGCATGCCCTCATCTGGCTGGTCACCGACGGTGCGCCCTCGGTGAGGGCCAATGCTTTCTATCAGGCACGGGGTTGGCGCCAAGTCGCCCAGTTGCAGGGCACCGACGTGCGCTACGAGAAGAGCCGCAGCGCCGAACAGGATGTCGAAGCTAGCGGATGAGCGCTGGCCCTAGGTAAAAAGACGCCCTCCAAAGAGGGCGTTTCGCTTGCCGCCAGGATCAGTTGGCGCCTTTCACCGTGCGCCCGTTGACTGAGCCTTCCTTGAGGCTGGTTTGGTATTCCTTGCCGTCGCTCTCCTGCTGGTAGAGACGCACCAGCAGATAGTCCCAGTCCTTGGCGAACCACAGTTCGGTCTTGCGGCTGCTCTTGGTGGGATCACGCACGCGCTCCACCTTGATGGCATCGAACAGGCCCAGCGGGGTGCGGATGCGCTCCGGACCGATGACCCGGAAGTCGTAGGTGTCGATGCTGTCGCCGTCGACGATCTGGTAGCTCATGCTCTTCTTGCCGTCGGCCACGTCCTGCTGCAGCTTGAGCTGATAGGTCGACTTGTCCAGCAGACCGCGATCCAGGGGCAGGCTGACCGGATCGTCCTTGTCCTTACCGGTGACCTTCTTGGCGGCCCAGTCGAAGGTCAGCTCGCTCTCGCGGCTCTTGCCCAGCCCGCTGCGCTTGTACTGGTAGGTGTCCGGCAGGAAGGCTTCGCCTTCGTGGCGGAAGGTGCTGGACTCGTTGAGGCCGGCTACCAGCATGGAGGCTTCGAACTTCAGCTCCCAGCGACCATCGGCTTCTTTCTCCAGCGAGCGTTCGGCCGAGCCGCTGACCGGCATCTGCTTCCAGTCGGCGGTGTAGCTGGCCGTGAACGGCTGCAGGTCGAAGGCGAAGGCCGAGGCACTGCAGAGAGTGGCCAATAAGAACAACAGACGTCGCATCAGTTTCTCCTTGGATCAGGAAAGGGAGGCCGCGGCCGTCAGCGACGGCAATGTGGCCCCGGTAGGCGGCAGTGCCTCGCCATCGAGCTCGGCACCCAGGGTACCCAGCCGCAGACGACCTTCGGCGAACAACCGCACGGCCACAGGATAAAGGAGGTGCTCGGCGGCGTGTACCCGTGTCGCGAGGCTCTCCGCCGTATCTTCGGCCCGTACCGGCACCCGCGACTGCAGGACGACCGGACCGCCATCCAGTTCTTCGGTGACGAAGTGCACGCTGCAGCCGTGCCAGGCATCGCCGGCATCGAGGGCGCGCTGGTGGGTGTGCAGGCCCTTGTACAGGGGCAGCAGCGAGGGATGGATATTGAGCAGGCGACCCTGGTAGCGCCGCACGAAGGCGGGCGTGAGGATGCGCATGAAGCCGGCCAGGACCACCAGATCGGCGCCCTGGGCGTCGATGGCGGCCGCCAGGGCCGCATCGAAGCTGTCGCGATCGCCGTGTTCGCGGTGATCGATCACCCGGGTGGCAATCCCGGCCTGGCGGGCCCGCTCCAGGCCATAGGCCTCGGCGCGGTTGGCGATCACCGCCGCGATCCGCACGGGCGGCGTCGCGGCGTCGAGCAGGGCTTGCAGGTTGCTGCCGTGGCCGGAGATGAGCACCACCACGGCGCAGTCGGCAGGGCTCATCCGTGCTGTTTCAGATTGTTCAGCACGACCTGGTCGGCGCCCTCGGCGGCCTGTTCGATACGGCCGATGACCCAGGGCTGCTCGCCCTCGGTACGCAGCACCTGCAGGGCGCCTTCGACCTGATCCTGGGCCACGCAGATGACCATGCCCACGCCGCAGTTCAGCACGCGGTGCATCTCGGTCTCGTCGACGTTGCCCTGCTGCTGCAGCCAGTCGAATACCGCCGGACGCTGCCAGCTGGCCACGTCGAGCACCGCCTGGGCACCCTCGGGCAGCACGCGCGGGATGTTGTCGAGCAGACCGCCACCGGTGATGTGGGCCATGGCCTTGATCGCGCCGGTGTCCTTGATCAGCTTGAGCAGCGGCTTCACATAGATGCGGGTGGGCGCCATCAGCAGTTCGGTCAGCGGCTGGCCGTCGAGCTGGATGTTCTCGATGTCGGCGCCGGCCACCTCGATGATCTTGCGGATCAGCGAATAGCCGTTGGAGTGCGGGCCGGAGGAGGGCAGGGCGATCAGGGCGTCGCCGGTGGCCACCTTGGAACCGTCGATGATCTCGGACTTTTCCACCACGCCGACGCAGAAGCCGGCCAGGTCGTAGTCTTCGCCTTCGTACATGCCGGGCATCTCGGCGGTCTCGCCACCCACCAGGGAGCAGCCGGCCTGTTCGCAACCGGTACCGATGCCGGTCACCACCTGGGCAGCGACGTCGACATTGAGCTTGCCGGTGGCGTAGTAGTCGAGGAAGAACAGCGGCTCGGCACCGCAGACCACCAGGTCGTTGACGCACATGGCGACCAGGTCGATGCCGATGCTGTCGTGCTTGGCCAGGTTCATGGCCAGGCGCAGCTTGGTACCGACGCCGTCGGTGCCGGAGACCAGTACCGGCTGGCGATAGCCTGCCGGGATCTCGCACAGGGCACCGAAGCCCCCCAGGCCGCCCATGACTTCCGGGCGGGCGGTGCGCTTGGCGACGCCCTTGATGCGTTCTACCAGAGCCTCACCGGCGTCGATGTCTACACCGGCGTCCTTGTAGCTCAGCTGGGGTTGTTTGCTCATGAATCCTGGCCTTTGGCTAATGGCGAAACGAGCCGGCTGGCGCCAGCCGGCAATGAGGCGGGCGATTTTACCAGAAGCCGTGCCAAAGCACGCGGCCGGCCGCGGCCTCCGGTCCGGGAGGCGATGGCACCCGGCCAGCCTGCCGTGGTCCGAGCCTGGTCGCCCATCCGTTCGCCGGGCGGGCAGTCTCCGTCGCTACCTTCTGCGCAGCCCGCGACCCAGTGCCCTTGCTCGCGGATCGGGCGGCTTTTAAGGTATGCCCCTTGCCCTTTCTATGGAATCGCCATGCGCCGTCTCGTCCTTCCGTTGCTCGCTTCGCTGCTGGTCCTGAGTCCGCTCGCCCGCGCCGAGGTGGTGGACAACCTCTACCAGGTCCGCGAGCCGGTGACCTCGCAACAACCGGACGAGCGCAATGCCGCCCTCAAGCGCGCCCTGCAGGTGCTGGCCGGACGCCTGACCGGCAATCCCCAGGCCGGCCAGACCCCGGGTCTTGCCAGTGCCCTGGCGGCGCCCGAATCCCTGATCAGCCAGTACAGCTATGACGCCGGCCCGCCGGAGGTGCTGGTGGCCAACTTCGACCCGGCCGCTACCGAGCGTGCCCTGGGCCAGGCGGGGCTCTCGGTATGGGGCGCCAATCGTCCGGTGGTGATGATCTGGTGGCTCAACGACGCCGACAGCGGGGCGACCCTGGTGGGTGATGGCCAGCCCGCCAGCACCGGCGTCCAGCGTGGCGCCCAGCGCGCCGGCCTGCCGATCCGCCTGCCGCTGGCCGATCTCAACGAGCAACTGGCCGGCACCGCCGCCAACATCGACGCCAACGACCCGACCGCCCTGCGCCAGGCCTCCGAGCGCTATGGCGCCAATGCCCTGCTGGCGGTGCACGCCAAGCCCCAGGGCAATGGCTGGCAGGCCCAGTGGCGCCTGTGGAACAACGGCGCCGCGGAGCAGGGCAGCAGCCAGGCGGCCGATCAGGACGCCCTGGCGGCTGCGGTATTGCAGGACGTGGCCGCGCGCCTGTCGAAGAAATTCGTCTCCCGCCCGGGCACCACCCAGCCGCTGACCCTGGTGGCCGACAATTCCAACTTCGAGCGTTATGCCCAGCTGCAGAAAGTCCTGGAGCCCCTGTCGAGCCGCCTGGTCAAGGTCGAGGGGACCCAGCTGACCTACGACCTCACCGCCAATCCGGACCAGTTGCAGGCGCAACTTGGTCTTGCCGGGCTGCAGCCCGCCTCGGCGCCGGCCGCCAATGCTGCGCCTGCCACTCCGCCAGCTGCGACCCCGGGCACGCCCGTCGACGCCACGGCCACGCCGAACGCGCCTGCGGCCCAGCCGGCCCCATCCGCTCAGCCGGCACGTACCACCCTGTATTTCCGCTGGCCATGAGGGCCGACACCCAAGACTGAAGCGGCTGCTGCGAGGGACCCGGGATTTGGTTAGACTTGGCGCCCTCGCGAAACTGCCAAGAGCCGTTCGAGCTGGCATGATGCCTTTACAGCTGCCCCTGGGCATTCGTCTGCGTGACGACGCCACCTTCGTCAATTACTACCCTGGCGCCAATGCCGCGGCGCTCGGCTATGTCGAGCGTCTCTGCGATGCGGATGCCGGCTGGACGGAAAGTCTGATCTATCTCTGGGGTGGCGCGGGCGCCGGTCGCAGCCATCTGATGCAGGCCGCCTGTCACCGCCTGGAGGAACTGGGCGAGCGCGCCATCTACCTGCCCATGGGCGAACTGGCCGACTACGGCGTCGAGCTGTTCGACAACCTCGAGCAGTGCGAACTGGTCTGCCTCGATGATCTCGACGCCCTGGCCGGCCAGCGGCGTTGGGAAGAGGCGCTCTTCCACCTGTTCAATCGTCTGCGTGATGCCGGCAAGCGGCTGCTGATCTCCAGCACCGCGGCGCCGCGGCAATTGCCGGTGCAGCTGGCCGATCTCAAGTCGCGGCTGACCCTGGCGCTGGTCTTCCAGCTGCGCCCGCTGTCCGACGAAGACAAGCTGCGCGCCCTGCAGCTGCGCGCTTCCCGCCGTGGCCTGCACCTGACCGACGAGGTCGGCCGCTTCATCCTCTCACGCAATACCCGCAGCATGGACGCCCTGTTCGACATGCTCGAACGTCTGGATCAGGCCTCGCTGCAGGCGCGACGCAAGCTCACCATTCCCTTCGTCAAGGAAATCATGGGCTGGTAGCCGCGCCGGCTCCTACTTCTTCTGCAAGCGACCCGCCAGGGTCGCCAGGCGCTTGCCCAGGGCCCGGCACAGCGCCGTCTCCTGTTCGTCCAGTGCGCGCTTGCCATCCGCCCCGGCGAAATGACTCGGCCCATAGGGCGTACCGCCGCCCTTGGTCTCCAGCAGGGCGCTCTCGCTGTAGGGCAGGCCGGTGATAAGCATGCCGTGGTGCAGCAGCGGCAGGGCCATGGACAGCAGCGTGCTCTCCTGGCCGCCATGCAGGCTGGCGGTGGAGGTGAAGACGCCGGCGGGCTTGTCCACCAGGGCACCGGTCAGCCAGAGGCTGTTGGTGCCGTCGAGAAAATACTTCATGGCGGCGGCCATGTTGCCGTAGCGCGTCGGGCTGCCCAGGGCGAGTGCCGCGCAGTCGCGCAGATCATCGAGGGTGGCATAGACCGCACCCTGCTCGGGCACTGCCGGGGCAACAGCAGCGCACTCGGCGGACACCGCCGGCACGGTACGCAGGCGCGCGGCCATGCCGGCCATCTCGACCCCGCGTGCAACCTGGCGAGCCATCTCGGCGGTGGCGCCATGGCGGCTGTAGTAGAGCACCAGGACGTAGGCTTCGGGGGTCATTGCAGGATCTCCAGGACACGCTCGGGGGGACGACCGACGACGGCGCGTTCGCCGCACACGGCGATGGGTCTTTCGATCAGCTTGGGATGGGCGGCCATGGCCGCGATCAGGGCGTCTTCGTCCAGCGCCGGATCGGCCAGGTTCAATTCGCGATAGGCCTCCTCGCCGGTACGCAGTAACTGGCGCGCCTCCAGGCCCAGCTTGCCGAGCAGCTCGCGCAAGGCGCTGGCATCCGGCGGCGCCTCCAGGTAGGGCACCGCCGACACGGCTAGCTCGCGGCTTTGCAGCAGCTCAAGCGCTGCCCGCGATTTCGAGCAGCGAGGGTTGTGATAGAGGACGATTTCACTCATGGGCTGATCCATAGAAGGTAAGATGCCCATTGTAGCGGGTTGGCGAGGACTGCCGCGCCAGCCCTTGACCGTGCCTTTCGAGGAACCGCCAATGCCGGCCCGCTTGCGTGAACTGCTGTCCTTCGTTCGCTACCTCGCCGACCGCTTCATCGAGGATCGCGCGCCCAACAACGCCGCGGCCCTGACCTACACCACGCTGTTCGCCGTGGTTCCGGTGATGACCGTGACCTTCGCCATGCTCTCGGCGATACCCGCCTTCCAGGGCACCGAAGTGCAGATCCAGGCCTTCATCTTCCGCAATTTCGTGCCCTCCACCGGGGCGACCCTGGAGGAATACCTGCGCAACTTCATCGAGCAGGCCCGTCACCTGACCTGGCTGGGCGTGGCCCTCTTGGCGGTGACGTCCTTCTTCATGCTGGTGACGGTGGAAAAGACCTTCAACGACATCTGGCGGGTGCGCATTCCACGGCGTGGGGTCTCCAGCTTCCTGCTCTACTGGGCGGTGCTCAGCCTGGGGCCCCTGCTACTGGGCGCCGGCTTTGCCATGAGCACCTACCTGGCCTCGGTGGCTCTGGTGTTCGGCTCCTACGGCATGTCCGGCGCCCAGGCGCTGCTCAAGGTCACGCCGCTGCTGTTCAGCATCGCCGCCTTCACCCTGATGTACGCGGCCGTGCCCAATACCCGGGTCCCGCTGCGCCACGCGCTGATCGGCGGGGCCCTGACCGGGGTGCTGTTCGAGGCGGCCAAGAGTCTGTTCGGTCTCTATGTCTTCTACTTTCCCGGCTACCAGCTGATCTATGGCGCCTTCGCCACGGTACCGCTGTTCCTCGTCTGGATCTATGTCTGCTGGCTGATCGTGCTGCTGGGCGCGGAGGTGGTCTGCAGCCTGTCCACCACCCATCACTGGCGCCGCGCGCCCCTGCCGGCCTTCTTCATCCTGCTCGCCGTGCTGCGGGCCTTTCTGGAGCGCCAGCAGAGCGGCTCCAGCCTGCATCTGGGGCGGCTGCACCAGGCCGGCTGGAAGCTGCCGGAGCATGAATGGCACGCGGTGCTGGCCTTCCTGCAACAGGAACGCCTGGTGTGCCAGAACGACAGCGGCCACTGGGTGCTCTGCCGCGATCTGCATGGCTATGCGCTACTGGACCTGCTGGATCGCGCGCCCTGGGCGCCTCCCGCACCGGACTGCTGGCCGCCCGTCGAACGTTTTCCCGGTGACTGGTATCCGCAGCTGCGGGACGCCTTCGCCCGGCTGCAGGCACAGCGTCATGAGCTGCTCGCCGGGAGCGTGGCCCACTGGCTCAAGGTCGCGCCGGCGCTGGAAGAAAGGAGCGCCCAATGATGAGAGACGGAGCGGCGCGTCACGGCCTGATCAGTGGCCGCGTCCAAGGCGTTTATTACCGCGAGAGCGCGCGGCAGGAGGCGCAGCGCCTGGGCATCACCGGCTGGGTGAGGAATCTGGCGGATGGCCGGGTGGAGTGCCACCTGGAGGGTTCGGTCGAGGTACTCGCCCACCTGGAGCGCTGGCTCTGGCAGGGACCGGCAGCGGCCCGGGTGACCGGGGTGGAGCTGGAGGAGGTGGCCTGTGAAGGCTTCACCGACTTCCAGGTCAGGCGCACGGACGCCTGACCTGGAGCGGTAGCCCTCAGCGGGCCTTGAGGAAGTCGACGATCTCGGCCAGGGCGATGTTCTGGCTGTCGCTGTCGGTACGGCCCTTGTATTCGACCAGACCTTCATTGAGGCCGCGCTCACCGACCAACAGGCGATGGGGAATGCCGATCAGCTCCATGTCGGCGAACTTCACACCGGGGCTGGTCTTCTTGTCACGGTCGTCCAGCAGCACATCGAAGCCGGCGGCCTTCAGTTCGGCATAGAGGCGATCGGTCGCGTCCTTCACCGCGGCGTTCTCGTACTTCATCGGCACCAGGGCGACGTTGAACGGTGCCAGGGCAGCCGGCCAGCGGATGCCACGCTCGTCGTGGTTCTGCTCGATGGCGGCGGCGACCACGCGGGACACGCCGATGCCGTAGCAACCCATGGTGAGCAGGGTAGGCTTGCCTTCCTCGCCCAGGACCGACAGCTTCATGGCCTCGCTGTACTTGGTGCCCAGCTGGAAGATATGGCCCACTTCGATGCCGCGCTTGATCACCAGGGTACCCTGGCCATCCGGGCTCGGATCGCCAGCCACCACATTGCGCAGGTCGGCGACCTGGGGCAGCGGCAGATCGCGCTCCCAGTTGACGCCGAAGTAGTGCTTGTCTTCCTGGTTGGCGCCGATGCCGAAGTCGCTCATCAGGGCGACCGAGCGATCGACGATGCAGGGAATCGACAGATTCATCGGGCCCAGGGAGCCAGGGCTGGCACCAATGGCCGCGCGGATCTCGGGCTCGGTGGCGAACACCAGGGGGCTGGCGACTTCCGGCAGGTTGGCCGCCTTGATCTCGTTCAGTTCGTGATCGCCACGCACCACCAGGGCGACCAGCTTGCCTTCCTCGGCCCCGCGTACCACCAGGGTCTTCACGGTCTTCTCGATGGCCAGACCGAATTTCTCCACCAGATCGGCGATGGTCTTGGTGTCGGGGGTATCGACCAGACGCAACTCTTCGCTGGCGGCACCGCGCGCGGTTTCCCGCGGCAGGGCCTCGGCCTTCTCGATGTTGGCAGCGTAGTCGGAGCTGTCGCTGAAGGCGATGTCGTCTTCACCGGAGCCGGCCAGCACATGGAATTCGTGGGAACCGCTGCCACCGATGGAGCCGTTGTCGGCCTGCACCGGACGGAAGTTCAGGCCCAGGCGGCTGAAGACGTTGCAGTACGCCTGGTACATGGCGTCGTAGGTTTGCTGCAGCGACGCCTGGTTCAGGTGGAAGGAGTAGGCGTCCTTCATCACGAATTCGCGGCCGCGCATCAGGCCGAAGCGCGGGCGGATCTCGTCACGGAACTTGGTCTGGATCTGGTACAAGTTGATCGGCAGCTGCTTGTAGCTGTTCAACTCGTTGCGCATCAGATCGGTGATGACTTCCTCGTGGGTCGGGCCCACGCAGAAATCGCGCTGATGACGATCCTTCAGGCGCAGCAGCTCGGGGCCGTACTGCTCCCAGCGACCGGATTCCTGCCACAGCTCGGCGGGCTGGATCGCCGGCATCAGCACCTCCAGGGCGCCGGTGGCGTTCATCTCCTCACGCACCACGGCTTCCACCTTGCGCAGCACGCGCAGGCCCAGCGGCAGCCAGGTATAGAGGCCGGAGGCCAGCTTGCGGATCATGCCGGCACGCAGCAGCAGCTGGTGGCTGATCACCACGGCATCGGAAGGGGTTTCTTTGAGGGTGGACAGCAGGAACTGGCTGGTACGCATGGCTAGGCGGTCTGTCGGCATCGAGACGGGACCGGCATTGTACGGCGGGGTGGGGCAGGGCGTACAGGGACGCGGGTGGCACCGACTAAGGGTCGGAAAAGAACAGCCCGGCGAATGCCGGGCTGCTGGATCGTGCGAGTGACGCTGGCCTCTATTAGAGGATGTTCAGCGGGTACTCGGTGATCAGGCGAAACTCGTTGACGGTGCCGCCGGTGCTGGCGTCGCCACGGTGCCAGGCTTGACGGACGCGGAAGGACAGGTCCTTGGCCGGGCCGCTCTGCAGGACATACTTGGCTTCGACGTTGGTCTCGCGCTCTTTGTCGCCGTCCTGGTAACCAATGTTGGCGTATTGAGTGCTGGCCTTGGGTGCGTCGATGTCATGGCCGTAGATGTAACGGGCCATGAAGCTCAGGCCAGGCACGCCCAGGGTCGCCATGTTCAGGTCGTAGCGCGCCTGCCAGGACTTCTCGCCGGAGGCGTTGAAGTCGGAGTACTGGATGGAGTTGGCCAGGAAGATACTGTCGCCACCGTTACCAGTGTTGGCACCTTTGCCACCGACGCCGACGTAGTCGAACGGCGCATCGCTGCTCACACCCTGGTAGGCCAGAGTGAAGGTGTGGGCATCGATGCTGTAGGCGGCGGCCAGCGAGTAGGCGTTGTTGGAGAAGTCGCCCAGCTTGGCGCTGCCGGTGTCTTTGGTGTGGTAGTAGTTGAAGTCGAAGGTCAGCGCCTGGTTGGCCGCCAGCGGCTGCACGAAGTTGACGTTGGCGTAGTACTGGTTCCACAGGTCTTCCAGACGGCCATAGTACAGCGACGCACTCAGCTGATCGTTGATCTTGTACTTGCCACCCAGGTAGTCGCCGGAACTGGAAGTGATGCCAGAAGCGTAGGTCGAGCCCAGGTTGCCGTCGTGGTAGGTGTTGGTGCGGTCACGCGCAGCGGTGATGTGGCCAGCCTCCAGGAACAGGTTCTCGATTTCTTCGCTGGTCAGCATGAAGCCGGTAGCGGTCTGCGGGAACAGGCGGCTGCCACCCACGGCGAAGACCGGGGAGGTGGGCTGCACGTTGCCGTACTTCAGGACGGTGTTGGAGACGCGCAGTTTCACTGCGGCGCCAGCGGTGGAGTACTCGTCCTTGTTGCGACCGTCGCTGTCGATCTGCAGGTTGCCGGAACCGACGTGGCCGCGGCCGCCGTCCAGTTTCAGGCCCAGGTAGCCGAAGGCATCCACACCGACACCCACGGTGCCCTGGGTGAAGCCCGATGCGTAGTTCATCAGGAAGCCATGGCTCCAATCTTTACGATCGTTGGCGCCGTTCTTGAGATCCCGGTTGAAGTAGTAGTTGCGGTTCAACAGGGTCAGCTTGCTGTCTTCGACAAAGCCCTTGGATTCGGACTGCTGGTCGGCGAAAGCCAGTTGAGTGGTCCCTGCGGCTACGGCCAGGGCGAGAATGCTCCACTTCATCGCTTGCATCAGAAATGCTCCTTTGGGTTGAAAGTCAGCCATCGTGTCAGCCGTGGCTGTTTGTTCTAATGGCGGCACATATAGCACCTCTCTCGGAGGGGCGATAGGCTTCATCAAAATTTTGCGTGTGATGAGCGGATTAACCGTGACTCTTAAGAAAGCTCTTTAAGAGTTCCCGTCCGATCGTCGTACCCGGATCGTGATAGCAAAAAGCGTGCACAAATCCCCAAACGCCGAGCCCGCCTGTCTATCGTCAGGCCTCTCCCCGGGTGACGGGCAGTTTCGGGCGGGTTGATTGCACCTTTGTGACACCAAAGGTTTCACGTTCCCCAAGCCGTGCACACTTTTAGTGCTGACTGGTGTTAGCAGGAGATGAGATGTTCCAAATAGATCCACGACTGGCCGGCGATTCCCTGGAAGTGACGTCCTTGACGCTGTGCCAGGTATTGCTGCTGAACGATCGCCGCTATGACTGGCTAGTGCTGGTGCCCCGTCACGAAGGTGTTACCGAGGTCCTCGACCTGTCACCGCGGGACCAGGCACAACTGTGGCGAGAGGTGACACTTGTTGCCCAGGTGTTGCGTAACGCTCACCCTGACCGCAAATTGAACATCGGCGCCCTGGGTAACGTTGTCCGGCAATTGCACCTGCATGTCCTGCTGCGGCAGGAAGGTGATCCGGCCTGGCCCGGCCCGGTGTGGGGGCACTCGCCACGCGAGCCCTATGCCACCGAGGCGGGCCATGCCGCGGCCGAGCGCTGGCGGGTGCAGCTTGAACAGGAGGCACAGGCATGACTCTCGAAGAACGTATCGCCGACCTGGAGATGCGCCAGGCTTTCCAGGACGACACCATCCAGACCCTCAACGACATCATCGTCGAGCAGCAGCGGACCCTGGATCGCTGCGCGGCGCAGATCCGCATGCTGGCCGAACGCCAGGCGGAGTTGCAGAGCGCAGGCGGTGGCGGCATGCCGGACGAAGCCCCGCCGCCGCACTATTGAGATCCGTTCCGCAGCTGAATCTTGTTGTCGCCCTGACGTACGTGCGCAGGCGGCTTTGCCGGCTACTCTAGCGGCACTGCATCCTTGCACTTTTTTGGTGCAGTCCGGCCTCGTCCCTTGTGGAACTCGCTCCGGGAGAGGCCTGTCCTCTGCGGAGCGAAGCCCACAGCACCTTCAGGACGGAGTACGGTTATGGCGTTTTTCACCGCTGCCAGCCAAGCGGATTTCCAACAACAACTCAAGAATGCCCTCGCGGCCCATGTCGAAGGGGATACCCTCGAACAACTGGATCGCTTCACCGCCCAGTTCTTCGGCATCGTCCCGCTGGAAGAACTCACCCAGCGTCGGCTGTCCGATCTGGTCGGCTGCGTGCTGTCGGCCTGGCGCCTGCTGGACGTCTTCGATCCGGCCGAGCCGCGGGTGCAGGTCTTCAATCCGGATTACGAGCGGCACGGCTGGCAATCGAGCCACACCGTGGTCGAGGTGCTGCACGCCGATTCCCCCTTCCTGGTGGATTCGGTGCGGATGGAGCTCAACCGCCAAGGCTATAGCGTCCATACCTTGCAGAACAGTGTCCTCAGCGTGCGCCGGGATGCCCAGGGTCGCCTGCTCGAGTTGCTGCCCAAGGGCCAGCAGGGCGAAGGGGTCACCCGCGAAGCCCTGATGTTCCTCGAGATCGACCGCTGTGCGGCCGCCACCGAGTTGCGCACCCTGGAGGCGGCGCTGCAGGAGATCCTCGGCGAGGTCCGGTTGACCGTTGGTGACTTCGCGGCCATGAAGGCCAAGGTCGCCGATCTGCTGATCTGGCTGGATCGGCGTCCGACCGGTGTGGAGGAGGGTGAACTGGCCGAGGTGAAGGCCTTCCTCGACTGGCTGCGCAACGACAGATTCACCTTCCTCGGCTACGAGGAATTCACTGTCGAAGGCGATGGCGAGACGGCGATTCAGCGCTATGTGCCCGAGTCCCTGCTGGGGCTGTCGCGCCGCCTGCGTGGCCGGCCCGAGACCGCCGAGATCACGCTGTCCGGTGATCCGCTGCGCTATCTGCGCGAGCCGGTGCTGCTGTCCTTCGCCAAGGCGGCCGACCCGAGCCGGGTGCATCGCCCGGCCTATCCCGATTTCGTTTCCCTGCGCGAGGTGGATGCCAGCGGCCGGGTGGTGCGCGAGCACCGCTTCATGGGCCTCTATACCTCCAGCGTCTACAACGACAGCGTGCGGGAGATTCCCTATATCCGCCGCAAGGTCGACGAGGTGCGTCGCCGCGCCGACTTCGACAGCAGCGCCCACCTCGGCAAGGAACTGGCCCAGGTCCTCGAAGGCCTGCCGCGGGACGATCTGTTCCAGACCCCGGTGGACGATCTGTTCAGCACGGCCATGGCCATCGTGCAGATCCAGGAACGCAGCAAGGTCCGCGTCTTCCTGCGCCGCGATCCCTATGGTCAGTTCTTTTACTGCCTGGCCTATGTGCCGCGCGACATCTACTCCACCGAAGTGCGCCAGCGCATGCAGCAGATCCTCATGGATCGCCTGCATGGCACTGACTGCGAATTCTGGACCTTCTTCTCCGAATCCGTGCTGGCGCGGGTGCAGTTCATCCTGAGGGTCGATCCGCTGCAGCCGCAGGACGTCGATCCGGCGCGCCTGGAGCAGGAGATGGTGCAGGCCTGTCGCAGCTGGAAGGACGACTTCGCCAGCCTGATGGTGGACAGCTTCGGCGAAGCCCAGGGCACTTCCATCCTGGCCGACTATCCGCTGGGCTTCCCGGCCGGCTATCGCGAGCGCTTCGCGCCACACCTGGCCGTGGTGGACATGCGTCACCTGCTGGACCTGAAGGACGATCGCCGTCTGGCCATGGGCTTCTACCAGCCGCTGACCCAGACCGGCGACAACATCCTGCACTGCAAGCTCTACCACGCCGATACGCCCCTGGCGCTGTCGGACGTCTTGCCGATCCTGGAAAATCTCGGTCTGCGCGTGCTCGGCGAATTCCCCTACGAGCTGCGTCATCGCAATGGCCGCCGCTACTGGATCCACGATTTCGCCTTCACCACCGTGGCCGGCCTGGAGCTGGACCTGCAGCAACTCAACGACACCTTCCAAGACGCCTTCGTCCAGGTGGTGGACGGCCAGGCGGAAAACGACAGCTTCAACCGCCTGGTACTGACTGCCGGGCTGCCCTGGCGGGACGTCGCGGTGCTGCGTGCCTATGCGCGCTATCTCAAGCAGATCCGCATCGGCTTCGACATCGGCTACATCGCCGCCACCCTCAATGCCCACGTCGACATCGCCCGGGAGCTGGTGCGGCTGTTCCGCATGAAGTTCTACCTGGCACGGCGCATGACCAGCGAGGACCTGGACGACAAGCAGCAGCGTCTGGAGCAGGCCATCCTCAGCGCCCTCGACGATGTGGCGGTGCTCAACGAAGACCGCATCCTGCGGCGCTATCTGGACCTGATCAAGGCGACCCTGAGAACCAACGTGTTCCAGACCGACGCCGCCGGCAAGCCCAAGGCCTACTTCAGCTTCAAGCTCGATCCCAAGGCCATTCCCGAGCTGCCGCGCCCGGTGCCGCGCTACGAGATCTTCGTCTACAGCCCGCGCGTGGAAGGGGTGCACCTGAGATTCGGCAACGTCGCCCGCGGCGGCTTGCGCTGGTCGGATCGCGAGGAAGACTACCGCACCGAGGTGCTGGGCCTGGTCAAGGCGCAGCAGGTCAAGAACTCGGTGATCGTCCCCGTGGGTGCCAAGGGCGGCTTCGTGCCGCGGCGTCTGCCGACCGGTGGCTCCCGTGACGATATCCAGGCCGAAGCCATCGCCTGCTACCGCATCTTCATCAGTGGCCTGCTGGACATCACCGACAACCTCAAGGATGGCGAGGTGGTCCCGCCGGCTGCGGTGGTGCGCTACGACGGCGACGATCCCTACCTGGTGGTGGCGGCCGACAAGGGCACCGCGACCTTCTCCGACATCGCCAACGGCATCGCCCAGGACTACGGTTTCTGGCTCGACGACGCCTTCGCCTCCGGTGGCTCGGCGGGCTATGACCACAAGAAGATGGGCATCACCTCGCGGGGCGCCTGGGTCAGCGTGCAGCGCCACTTCCGCGAGCGCGGCATTGATGTGCAGACCGATCCGGTCACCGTGGTGGGCATCGGCGATATGGCCGGCGACGTCTTCGGCAATGGTCTGCTGCGTTCGCGCAGCCTGGAGCTGGTGGCGGCCTTCAACCACCTGCACATCTTCATCGATCCCAATCCGGATGCCGAACGCAGCTATGTCGAGCGCGAGCGGCTGTTCAACCTGCCACGTTCGAGCTGGACCGACTATGACACCAGCCTGATCTCCCAGGGCGGTGGCATCTTCCCGCGCACTGCCAAGCGTATCGCCATCAGCCCCGAGATGAAGGCGCGCTTCGATCTGCAGGCTGATCACCTGACGCCCAACGAGCTGATCAACGCGCTGCTCAAGGCACCGGTCGATCTGATCTGGAACGGCGGCATCGGCACCTACGTGAAGGCCAGCTTCGAAACCCATGCCGATATCGGCGACAAGGCCAACGACGGTCTGCGCGTGGACGGCTGCGACCTGCGCGCCAAGGTGATCGGCGAGGGTGGCAACCTGGGCATGAGCCAGCTGGCACGGGTGGAATTCGGCCTGCACGGCGGCGCCTGCAACACCGACTTCATCGACAACGCCGGTGGCGTGGACTGCTCCGACCACGAGGTCAACATCAAGATCCTGCTGGGCGACGTGGTCTCCGCCGGCGACATGACCGTCAAGCAGCGCAACACGCTGATGGGCGAGATGACCGACGAGGTCGGCGAGCTGGTGGTCGCCAACAACTACATGCAGACCGGGGCCCTGTCCCTGGCGGAATATCGGGCGCGGACCCACCTGGCCGAATACCAGCGGCTGATCGTGGATCTCGAGGGTCGCGGCAAGCTGGATCGTACGCTGGAATTCCTGCCCAGCGACGAGGTGCTTGCCGAGCGCGCCGCCAAGGGGCAGGGGTTGACCCGTTCCGAGCTGTCGGTGCTGATCTCCTACAGCAAGATCGACCTCAAGGAACAGTTGCTGGCCTCTTCGATGCCGGACGACGAATACCTCGCTCGGGACATGCAGGGCGCCTTCCCGCAGCGCCTGACCGAGCAATTCCCTGAGGCAATGGCACGCCACCGCCTCAAGCGCGAGATCGTTGCCAACCAGATCGCCAATGACCTGATCAACCACATGGGCATTACCTTCGTGCAGCGCCTGTGCGAGTCCACCGGCATGAGCGCGGCCGATGTCGCCCGCGCCTATGTGGTGATGCGCGATGTGCTGCACCTGCCGCATTGGTGGCGTCAGGTGGAGGCCCTGGATCATCAGGTGCCGGCCGAATTGCAGTTGCGCCTGATGAGCGAGCTGATGCGCCTGGGGCGGCGGGCGACCCGCTGGTTCCTGCGCAGCCATCGCAGTGGCCTGGACGCGGGCGCCGTGGCGGCCTTCTTCGGGCCACGCATCGCCGCGCTGGGCGTACGGCTGGACGAGCTGCTGCAGGGCGAACCGCGCCAGGACTGGGAAGAGCGCTTCCGCGCCTACACCGAGGCGGGCGTGCCTGAACTGCTGGCACGGGTCGTCGCCGGGACCAACCACATCTATACCCTGTTGCCGGTGATCCAGGCCGCAGAGGTCACCGCCCAGGATCCGCTGGAAGTGGCGGCCACCTGGTTCGCCGCGGGTGATGTGCTGGATCTGGCCTGGTATCAGCAGCAGCTCAACCAGTTGCCGGTCGCCAATGCCTGGCAGGCACTGGCCCGCGAGGCCTTCCGCGACGAGGTGGATCTCCAGCAACGCACCATCACCATCGGCATGCTCAACTTGAGCGAGGCGCCGAGCGATCCGGAAGCCCGGCTGTCGCTGTGGCTGGAGCGTCACCGGGCGGCGGTGGAACGCTGGCGCGGTCTGCTGGTGGATCTGCGCAATGCCAGCGGTCAGGACTATGCGATGTACAGCGTCGCCAGTCGTGAATTGGCGGATCTCGCCAGCAGCAGTGTCTGAGGTGACGGGCATTCGCGAGTGGTCATCGCGGATGCCCTGACCCGATCAGGCGGCAGCAAAGGCGGCGTACCCTCGGGGCGCCGCTTTTTTGCGCCTGGATGAGCTCAGGGTTTCGGCTGGGTCGAGGGTGCCTTGACGGCGCTCAGCCCTTGCAGGAGCGCCTGGTGAAAGCGTTCCGGCGCCTGCATCTGCGGCGCATGGCCCAGGTCCGGGAATTCCACCAGGGTCGCCTGGGGAATGCGCTGCGCCGCCGCCTTGCCCAGTTCGGGATAGTGGCCCAGCTGCGCCTTGAGGGCGGCCGGCGCCGCATCCTTGCCGATGGCGGTGGTATCGCGCTGGCCGATCAGCAGCAGGGTCGGCATGCGCAGCCGCTCGAATTCGTAGACCACCGGCTGGCTGTAGATCATGTCGTAGATCAGGGCGGAGTTCCACGCCACCCGCTCCTTGCCCGGTCCCTCGTTGAGGCCCGCGAGCATGTCCACCCAGCGATCGTAGGCGGGAGACCATTGGCCGGCGTAATAGGTGCTGCGCTCGTAGTCGCGGATGGCGGCGGCCGAGGTCTTGAGCTCCCGGGCATACCACTGGTCGACGCTGCGATAGGGCACGCCCAGCGCCTTCCAGTCTTCCAGGCCGATGGGATTGACCAATACCAGCTGCTCGGTGGCCTCGGGATAGAGGAGGGCGTAGCGGGTCGCGAGCATGCCGCCGGTCGAATGACCGATGAGGGTCGCCCGGGCGACGCCCAGGTGGTCGAGCAGGGCGCGGGTGTTGGCGGCCAGTTGCTGGAAGCTGTATTGATAGTGCGCCGGTTTGCTCGACTTGCAGAAGCCGATCTGGTCCGGCGCCACGATCCGATAGCCGGCAGCGCTCAGCACCTGGATGCTTTGCGCCCAGGTACCGGCGCAGAAGTTCTTGCCGTGCAGCAGGACCAGGGTCCGCCCGTTCGGTTTTCCGCTCGGCGCGACGTCGAGATAGGCCATTTCCAGAGGCTGTCGCTGGGAGTCGAAGCTGAAGGTCCTGACCGGGTAGTCGTAGGCGAAGCCTTCGAGACGTTCGCCATAGACGGGCGCCGCCTGGCTGAGCGGACTCAGCAGCAGGGCGGCCAGGGGGAGGGCGAGGCGCAGGGACATGGGCAGGATCCTGGGGCTAAACCAGTTCCGACCGGATGCCGGTGGAGAAGATTCCGGGTCGCCCCTCGAACGCTGTCGGCCTTGCTGCGGGTGTCCGGGCTGCGGGCCGTTTCGCTTCGCCTCCCGCCCCGGGTCTGATAGTCTGGATGACCTTTGTTTCCAATTCGGCGCACCGCTTTCCCTGCGCTTCTTCCCGATCACACGAGGTTCCCGGTTTGGCGCTCGAGTCACCTTCCAAGACGCAGCCCGACGCTCTGGCCGATTGTGCCAATGAGCCGATCCACATTCCCGGCAGTATCCAGGAACATGGCTTCCTGTTCGCCGTG
This sequence comes from Pseudomonas sp. LA5, assembly GCF_028640825.1. NCBI lineage: Bacteria > Pseudomonadati > Pseudomonadota > Gammaproteobacteria > Pseudomonadales > Pseudomonadaceae > Pseudomonas > Pseudomonas sp. LA5. Next base: position 316,104 of record NZ_JAQYZY010000019.1, on the reverse strand, counting down.
GAAGAGCCGGATCTGCGCATTGTCCAGGCCAGCGCCAACGTGCGCGAGTACCTTGGCGTCGCCGTGGAGGATGTACTGGGTCGCACGCTTGGCGAATTGCTGCCGGGGTGCGATCTGCCGGCCATGCTCGGGGCCCTGACCCAGGAAGAGCAGAATCCCATCTATCAGGGCGACGTCACCCTGGGGCCACAGCGGCAGACCTTCGCGCTGTTCATGCATCGCTTCGGTGGGGTGCTGATCGTCGAATTCGAGGCGCCGGTGGACAGCCGGCTCGGCCTCAATACCCTCTATCCCATGGTGCGGGTGTTCATCGAACAACTGCACCAGGCCGAAACCGTGGATGCCATCGCCACGCTCGCGGTGCGCGAAGCCAAGCGCATCTCCGGCTTCGACCACACCATGATCTATCGCTTCGACGAAGAAGGTCACGGACAGGTGCTGGCCGAGGAGTGCGATCCCGGCGTACCCAGCTATCTGGGGCTGAGATTTCCCGCCTCGGACATCCCGGCCCAGGCCCGCCGCCTGTACCTGGCCAACCGCATCCGGGTAATCGGCAACGCCTACTACCAGCCGTCGCCGCTGCAGCCGCAGACCAATCCGCTGACCGGCCAGCCGCTCGACCTCAGCTTCGCGCAACTGCGCAGCGTGTCGCCGGTGCACCTGCAGTACATGAGAAACATGGGCACCCTGGCCTCCATGTCGGTTTCCATCGTGGTCGGCGGCCGTCTCTGGGGTCTGGTGCTCTGTCACGATCGCCAGCCGCAGCGGGTATCCTTCCAGACGCGGACCGCCTGCGAGCTGTTCGGTCGGGTGCTGTCGCTGCAGATCGATGCCGCCGAGACCCACGCGGAATCCGATCGTCGACTGGCGCTGCGTCAAGCCATGGTGCAGATGCTCTCGACCATGGCCGACCGCGACAGCGTCTGCCAGGGACTGCTGGAGCTGCCCCAGGTCTATCTGGATTTCGCCCGGGCACAGGGCGCCGCCATCATTTCCTCCGACGGCACCGAGCTGATCGGCCAGGCGCCGCCCCGCGACGTGGTGGACAGCCTGGTCGAGTGGTTGTCGGTCAACGTCAAGGATCACTACGTCACCGACAACCTGGCCAAGGACATCGCCGCGCTGCCACAGCTGGCCCAGTATGCGGCCGGGGTGCTTGCCGTACCCATTTCCGAATTGCATTCCCACTATCTGATCTGGTTTCGCAGCGAGCTGGTGCAGGTGGTCAACTGGGCCGGGCGGCCAGCCAAGCAGGAAGGCAGCGACGGACGCCTGTCGCCCCGACAGAGTTTCGTGCTCTGGCAGGAGACGGTCCGCGGCCTGTCGCTACCCTGGTCGCCGCTCGAGCTGGAAAGCGCCATCGAATTGCGCAATGCGGTGCGCGGGATCGTCCTGCGCAAGGCCGAGGAGATGGCCGAGCTGGCCGAGGAGCTGCAACGCAGCAACAAGGAACTGGCGGCTTTCTCCTACAGCGTGTCCCACGACCTGCGTGCGCCGCTGCGCCACATCGCCGGCTATGCCGAGCTGCTGGGCGACATCGAAGGCGGCAAGCTGTCGGACCGGGGGCGGCGCTTCCTGGAAAACATCGGGTCGTCGGCGCGCTTCGCCGGCAGCCTGGTCGACAACCTGCTGAGCTTTTCGCAGATGGGGCGGGCGGCGATCCGCTATTCCGACGTCAATCTGACCGCCCTAGTGGAAGCCATTCGCGAAGAGATGGCCCCGGACTATGCCGAGCGGCAGGTGGAGTGGCACATCGGCCCCCTGCCTGTCGTCATCGCCGATGCCGCCTTCGTCCATCTCGCCTTGCGCAACCTGCTGGCCAATGCCATCAAATACAGTCGCTACGAAGAACCGGCGGTGATCGAGATCGGCACCTTGCCGAGCGATTCCGAGGACATCATCTTTGTTCGGGACAACGGTGTCGGTTTCAACATGGACTATGTCGGCAAGCTGTTCGGCGTCTTCCAACGCCTGCACCATGCCGATGAATTTGAAGGGGTCGGCATCGGTCTGGCCAGTGTCAGACGCATCATCGAGCGTCATGACGGTCGGGTCTGGGCCGAGGGTGCCATCGGCGAGGGCGCTACCTTCTTTTTCGCCCTTCCCAAACAACGTCCGTCCCCGGTACACAAAAGGTAGTTCTGTTCATGCTCAAACCCATTGTGCTGGTCGAAGACAATCCGCACGATCTGGAGCTCACCCTGGTGGCTCTGGAGCGCAGCCAGCTGGCCAACGATGTCGTGGTCCTGCGTGACGGTGCCGAAGCGGTCAATTATCTGCTCAGGCGCGAACCCCATGCCGATCGCGAGCCGGGCAATCCCGCCGTGATGCTGCTGGATCTCAAACTGCCCAAGGTCGATGGCCTGGAAGTGCTCGAACTGATTCGTCGGACGCCTGAGCTGTGCAGTATTCCCGTGGTCATGCTGACTTCATCACGGGAAGAGCCGGATCTGGAGAAGGCCTACGAGCTGGGCGTGAACGCCTACGTGGTCAAGCCGGTCGAGTTTCGTGATTTCGTCGCCGCGATCAGCGACCTCGGCGTATTCTGGGCCGTGCTCAATGAGCCGCCGCCAGGATCGCGTCGTGTCACCAGGCGCATTGGCCGCTAGCGAGTGAAGATCAGTGCATCCGCATCCAGTCATCCGCGACCGGCCGATATGCGCGATCCGGCTTCCCTGAGTGAACAGATTCAAGGCCGACGTCCGTTTATGCCGCTCTCGAAACAGATCAAGATCCTGCTGGTAGAGGACAGCAAGCTCGATGCCGAGCTGATCCTGATCGAGCTGGAAAGGCACGGCTTCGAGCTGCAATCCAAGATCGTCTATGAACGTACCGGTCTGACTCTGGCGCTGAGCCAGCAGACCTACGACATCATTCTCTCCGACATCATCCTGCCGGGCTTCTCCGGTGCCGAGGCCCTGCGCGTGGCGCGGGCGCTGACGCCGGAAACCCCCTTCATCTTCGTCTCGGGCATCTTCGGTGAAGTGCACGCGGTGGAGATGATGCGCCTGGGCGCCAACGACTATGTGCTCAAGCAGAGCATGGAGCTCTTGGCCAAGGCGGTCGAGCGGGCACTGCTGGTAGTGCACGAGCGCCGCGAGCGGCGCCGCGCCGAAGAGGCCCTGCACAGCCTGGAAGTCAGGTCCCGCCTGGCCATGGACGCCTCCCGGCTGGGCATGTGGGAGTATCTGCCGGCCAGCCGTACGCTGGTCTGGGACGAGCGCTGCAAGGCCATGTTCGGCCTGCCGGCCGATGCGGTGGTCGATCTCGAGGTGTTCGCCCGCCTGTGCGGCAGCGATGGCCTCGAACGCTTTCTCGATACGGTCCGCCAGGCGGGCGCCGACGAGCGCGACGACGACTACCGCAGCGAATACCGCATCCGCCTCGATGATGGCGCCCAGCGCTGGGTCGAGACCCGCGGCCAGCCCTTCTTCGATGCCGGCGTCTGCACCCGCTTCCTTGGCGTGATGCTCGACATCACCCAGCAGCGCGACGCCGCGGAGAAACTCGAACGACTCAACGTCAGTCTCGGCGAGCGCGTCGAGGAGCGTACCCGCGAGCGCGATCGGACCTGGGATCTCACCCGCGATCTGCTGCTGGTGTGCAAACCCGACGGTACCCTGGTAGCGCTCAACCCGGCCTGGGAAGAAAATCTGGGCTGGTCGCGGGTGGAGCTGCTCGATTCCTCGCTGCTGGCGCTGGTGCATCCCGACGAGCGCTTCATCACCGACAACGAACTCAAGCAGCTGGCCACCGGTGCGACCAGTCAGCGCTTCGTCAATCGTATCCGCCACCGCGACGGCAGCTATCGCTGGATTTCCTGGACGGCGGTGCCGGATGCCGGCATGACCTATTGCTCCGGACGGGACATCTCCTCGGAGGTCCTGGCGATGGAAGAACTGGCCGCGGCGAATCGCCAGTTGCGTGAGCAGATCGACGAGCGCGAGCGGGTGGAAGACACCCTGCAGCAGATGCAGCGCCTGGAGGCCGTGGGTCAGCTCACCGCCGGCGTGGCCCATGACTTCAACAACCTGCTCACCGTGGTGCTCAGCAGTGCCAGCTTCCTCGAGCGGGATCTGACGCGCCTCGAAGCGAGCGACAAGACCCAGGGGCGGGTGCAGAACATCCGCGAAGCGGGCGAGCGGGGCGCCAAGCTCACCGCCCAGCTGCTGGCCTTCTCCCGCCGTCAGCGTCTGGCGCCCAAGCCGGTCAAGCTCAACGAAACCGTCGAAGGCATGCTCGAACTGCTGCGCAGCACCATGGGTGGCAGCGTCTGGATCGAGACCCACCTGCGCGCCGATTGCTGGCATGCCCTGGTCGACCCGACCCAGATCGAACTCATCATCCTCAATCTGGCGATCAATGCCCGGGATGCCATGGCGGTCGGCGGCACCCTGCGGCTGAGCACCTCCAACCAGACCATCAGCGAGCCACCCCAGCGCCCGGAAGAACCCGAGCCGGGCGAGTACGTGCTGCTGGCGGTGCAGGATTCCGGCACCGGCATGAGCGAAGAGGTGCTGGCCAAGGCCTTCGAACCCTTCTTCACCACCAAGGAGGTGGGCAAGGGCTCCGGTCTGGGCCTGGCCCAGGTGTTCGGCTTCGCCAAGCAGTCCGGTGGTGGCGTGCGCATCGAGACGCAGATGGGCAGCGGCACCACGGTGCTGGTCTATCTGCCGCGTACCGAGGCGGAAGATGCCGTGGATCCGGTCGGGTTACCGACCCCGGGGCGGGACGAACAGGCCGCCGAGCGACGCATCCTGCTGGTCGACGATGATCATGCGGTGCGCAACGTGACCGCCGCGCTGCTGGCGGATCTCGGCTATCAGGTGGTAGAGGCCAGCAACGGCTTCGCCGCCCTGAGCGCCCTGGAGCGCGATCCGCAGATCGATCTGCTGCTGGCCGATTTCGCCATGCCCGGCATGAATGGTGCCGAGCTGGCTCGCCAGGTGCGCAAGCGGTTGCCGCAGTTGCCGGTGGTCTTCATCACCGGCTACGCCGAACTGGGCGAACTCGATCCCGAACAGTCATTCATCGTGCCCAAGCCCTTTCGCGAGGCGGATCTGGCCGCACGGCTGCAGGCCGCCCTGCGTGGCGAGAAGCCCCAGCCTTCGCCGCTCTGAAAACCGCGGTCACTACGAGGTATTTGCGTGTCCACCATCCGTGAAATGTTGCGTGCCGAGGGCGGTGCCCTGCACCAGCAGGTCGATGCCACCTTTGGCCGCTATGCATTGCAGACGCGACCCCATTACACCGCCTTCCTTCAGGCCCATGCCCAGGCCCTGATCGGCCTCGAAGAGTTGCTGGAGCGCTCCGGCATCCAGCGGCTGTTGCCCGACTGGGCAGAGCGTCGCCGCCGCGGGGTGCTGGCGGAGGATCTGCAGCGTCTGGCCGCCGACAGGCCCGAACCCGTCGTCCTCGAGCGCCTGCTCGACGAAGGGGAATGCTGGGGGGTGGCCTATGTGCTGGAGGGTTCCCGATTGGGCTCGCGACTGCTGGATCGTCATGCCGGCGAGAGTCCGGATGAAGCGGTGCGCGACGCCCGGGCCTATCTGGGACATGTGCCGCCCACCGGTGCCTGGCCGGGATTCCTGCAGCGACTGGACGAGGCGGGCAGCGACGCGCAGTTGCATCCGGCGATGCTGGCCGGTCAGCGCCTGGCCTTCGAGGTGTTCCTGGCGGCGGGGCAGCGTCACGCGCCTGCGGTCGCTGCCGGCTGAGACACTTGCCTAGAACGCCTGCAGATAGCCGATCACCTCGGCGGCACCCAGGCGTTCGAGGATCTCGGCGAGGACGCGGGTGGTCGCCACTTCATTGGGTAGCAACAACCACTCCAGATCCTGGCCAGGTGCGGGCAGCGGCAGGCGGGCATAGTCGAGCTTCAACCCCAGCAGCACCTGGACGAAGTCCGGGTGATTCCAGACCGCATTGGGCAGGGCATAGACCGCGAAGGCCTCCTGCAGGCGGTTGATGGCCGCCTGATCCAGGCTCAGGCACTGAATCTGCGCCGGCACTTCCACGGCGATACCGCGGATGCGGGCGTAGGCGATGATGCTGGCAAGGGCGAGGGTGGTGGCCGCCTCGTTTTCCAGGAACAGCCGCGTGCCCCGCCAACTGGCCTGGCGCAGGCGCAAGGGCTGCTCCGCAGAGAGATTCGGCAGGGTGCGATAGAGCGCTGCCTGGAAATCCCGATAGCCGATGATCCGGACCTGCTCGCGAGCCGCAGGCAGGGCGGCCAGTTCTTCCAGTTGCACCGCGAAGTCAGAGGCGCTGTCGCCCAGCCGCTGGCAGAGGCCTTCGATGGCGCGCAGGTCCAGGGCGGCGACCTGCTGGGTATCGGCGATCACCAGCTGGCTGAGCAGGGCATGGGCGCGACTCTTGATCTCCTGGGTCGGACCGGACAGGGCGGCGCGTGGCAGGCCAAGGAGCAGATGCAGGGGGTGGCCTTCATCCCACCAAAGACTGGCGCTGGGCGCGGGCAGGGGGAGAAAGGCATCGGCCAGGCGTTCCAGGCAACGCTGGATGCGGCGACTGGCCAGCGAGGGATGCAGATGCAAGGCCAGTGAAGACCAGGGGCTGCCCAGGAGGTTGGCACTGTTGCTCATGAGGTCTCCGGGGCGGATAGGAACTGCACGACCGATTCTAGCGTGGGACAGACAGCGTTATCGTCAAATGATTCCTGAAAGGTAGGATCTTTTGTGCGAGTGACCGTTCGAGTCCGGGGCGAGCGACGTATGGCGGGTGGCAAGCCTGTATAATGCGCGCTTTCCGAATTGCCTGTGAGTCCGCCATGTACGACGCGCTCCGTCCTCTGCTTTTCAAAATGTCTCCCGAAGGATCGCATGATCTGGCGTTGGACCTGATCGGCGCCGCGGGTCGGCTGGGCCTGACGGGCCTCGGTCGGCGGCCGTGCCGGCTGCCGGTGCAGGTCATGGGTCTGGAGTTTCCCAATCCGGTGGGTCTGGCCGCCGGACTCGACAAGAACGGCGCCGCCATCGACGGCTTTGCCGGTCTGGGCTTCGGCTTCATCGAGATCGGTACCGTGACGCCACGGCCGCAGCCGGGCAATCCCAAGCCGCGGCTGTTCCGCCTTGAGCAGGCCGACGCCATCATCAACCGCATGGGTTTCAATAATGCGGGCGTGGATGTCCTGATCGAGCGGGTCAAGGCTGCCCGCTTCCAGGGCGTACTGGGGATCAACATCGGCAAGAACGCCAGTACCCCGGTGGAACGGGCGGTGGACGACTACCTGATCGGTCTGGAGCGGGTCTATGCCCACGCCAGCTACATCACGGTAAACGTGAGCTCGCCCAACACGCCCGGCCTGCGCAGCCTGCAATTCGGCGAGGCGCTCAAGAGCCTGCTGGAAGCCCTGCGCCAGCGTCAGGAAGACCTGGCGGTCCGGCACGGCCGGCGGGTGCCCATCGCCATCAAGATCGCCCCGGACCTGACCGATGCAGAGATCGTGCTGACCGCCCAGGCGATTCGCGAGGCCGGGATGGACGCCATCATCGCCACCAACACCACGTTGGGCCGGGAAGGGGTGGAGAATCTGCCCTATGCCGCCGAGGCCGGTGGCTTGTCAGGTGCTCCGGTGCGGGAGAAGAGTACCCATGTGGTACGGGTGCTGGCCGCTGAGCTGGGTGGTCGACTGCCGATCATCGCGGCGGGTGGGATCCTGTCCGGGGAAGATGCGGCGGAAAAGATCGCGGCGGGCGCCAGTCTGGTGCAGCTCTACAGCGGCTTCATCTATCGCGGACCGGCGTTGATCCGGGAAGCCGTGGATGCGATCGCCGCGGCGCGCCCCTGAGGGGAGGGGGCTCGCTGGGAGCCCCCGTGGGACCGGGTCCCTGATCCCGGGAGAGGATCTGACTGGAAAGAAACCAGAACGCTGTGGAAGCCCGGGGCTTCCGCTAGTGAAATCGAATTAGCCTGCGGCTTGAAGTTGATTCATGCGTTGAAGACCGGCGGTGCCTACGTAGCCGTCCCATTGGTCGCTACGGCCCTCACGCCAGCCATTGAGCCAGGCCTGCCGGACGGCGTCCTGGGTGAAGGGGCAGAGGTCCCGCGATTTGCCCACGATGCCGTGCTGATAACCACGCTGGAAAGCTCGTTCCATTGGATCACGCTTGAGTCTTCTCATAGGGTAGTGCCCTCGTAGGTTGACTTGCAGATTGTCCATGGCCCGTTGCAGGCCTGGATGCCAGAGCCGGCGTCCTGACATCCGCCCCGCACCTTCGCGCTGCGGGTGGTCAATTACTAACCAAAGGGGCTCCGGCTGGGAACGACCTTTTAGCTATAAGCCGTAATCAAATCGAAATGAAATGGCGATAAACCGCCGCTGGAATGCCGTCACTGCGGCTTGTTGAGACGCAGTCAAACCTTCTCGCGAGGAGCTGTCCTTGGCGGTCAATCCGACCAAAGGCAGAAAGCTCCTCGCGCTAACCTATGGATTCAACGATGTCCGCGATGCAACAACTCATCCTCACCTGTCCCAAGGGGCTCGAGACCCTGCTGCTGGAAGAGGCCCAGGGCCTCGGCCTGCAGGAAGCCCGCAGCCAGACCGCGGCGGTGCGCGGCGAGGCGAGTCTCGCGGACGCCTACCGCCTGTGCCTCTGGTCGCGCCTGGCCAACCGGGTGCTGCTGGTGCTGGCCCGTTTCCCGGTGGAAGATCCCCAGGGCCTGTACCTGGGCGTGCACGGTGTGGAATGGGAAGAACACCTGGCCCCCGACGGTACCCTGGCGGTGGGCTTCAGTGGCCAGGGCGCCGGCATCGACAACACCCATTTCGGTGCCCTCAAGGTCAAGGACGCCATCGTCGATCGCCTGCGCGAGCGCACCGGGCAGCGGCCCACGGTCGACAAGATCGCCCCGGACCTGCGTGTCCACCTGCACCTGGAGCGTGGCCAGGCCATCCTCTCGCTGGATCTTTCCGGTCAGAGTCTGCACCAGCGTGGTTATCGCCTGCAGCAGGGCGCCGCGCCGCTCAAGGAAAACCTCGCGGCCGCGGTGCTGATTCGCGCCGGCTGGCCGGCCCTGGCCGCGGCCGGCGGCGCGCTGGCCGACCCCATGTGCGGGGTAGGTACCTTCCTGGTCGAGGCCGGCCTGATGGCGGCGGACATCGCCCCCAACCTGCGCCGCGAGCGCTGGGGCTTCTCCGCCTGGCTGGGCCACGTGCCCGCGCTCTGGCAGCAGCTGCATCAGGAGGCTGAAGCCCGCGCCGCTGCGGGTCTGGCCAAGGCGCCGACCTGGATCCGTGGCTACGAAGCCGATCCGCGACTGATCCAGCCGGCGCGCAACAACATCGAGCGGGCCGGGCTGTCCGAGTGGATCAAGGTCTACCAGGGCGAGGTCGCCAGCTTCGAGCCGCGGCCGGACAAGGGCCAGACCGGCCTGGTGATCTGCAACCCGCCCTATGGCGAGCGCCTGGGCGATGAAGCTAGCCTGCTGTACCTCTATCAGAGTCTCGGCGAGCGGCTGCGTCAGGCCTGCCTTGGCTGGCGCGCGGGGGTCTTCACCGGCGCGCCCGAGCTGGGCAAGCGCATGGGCATCCGCAGCCACAAGCAATACGCCTTCTGGAACGGCGCCTTGCCCTGCAAGCTGCTGATGTTCGAGGTCGAGACCCGTCAGTTCGTCACTGGCAGCCGCAACGGCGAGCGTTCGACCACCGACCAGGCGGCCGAGCCGGCCAAGCTCAGCGAGGGCGGCCAGATGTTCGCCAATCGCCTGCAGAAGAATCTCAAGCAGCTCGGCAAGTGGGCGCGTAACCAGGGCGTGCAGTGCTATCGCCTCTATGACGCCGACATGCCCGAGTATGCGGTGGCGGTGGATCTCTATGGCGATCGGGTGCACGTGCAGGAATACGCGCCGCCGCGCTCCATCGATCCGGACAAGGCCCAGGCCCGTCTGCTCGATGCCCTGGCGGCCATTCCCCAGGCGCTGGACATCGATCCGTCAATGGTGGTGGTCAAGCGGCGCGAGCGACAGAGTGGTACCAAGCAGTACGAACGCCAGGCCGCCCAGGGTGAGTTCCTGCAGGTGGAAGAAGCGGGTGCCAAGCTGCTGGTCAATCTCACCGATTACCTGGATACCGGTCTGTTCCTCGATCACCGTCCGCTGCGCCTGCGGCTGCGCCAGGAAGCCCAGGGCAAGAGATTCCTCAACTTGTTCTGCTACACCGGTGCCGCCACGGTGCAGGCCGCAGTAGGCGGGGCGCGGAGCACCACCAGCGTCGACCTGTCGCGAACCTACCTGGACTGGGCCCGGCGCAACCTGGCCCTCAACGGCTTCTCCGAGCGGCATCGCCTGGAGCAGGGTGATGTGCTGCACTGGCTGGAAAACGATCGTGGCGAATATGATCTGATCTTCGTCGATCCGCCGACCTTCTCCAACTCCAAGCGTCTGGAAGGGGTGTTCGACGTCCAGCGCGATCACGTCGCCCTGATCGACTCGGCCATGGCCCACCTGAGTCGCAATGGCGTGCTGTACTTCTCCAACAACTTCCGCAAGTTCGAGTTGGACGCAGGCCTCGCCGAGCGTTATCGCGTCGGAGAGATCAGCGCCAGCACCCTGGATCCGGACTTCGCGCGCAATCCCAAGATCCATCGCGCCTGGCGGTTCAGCCTGCAATGAGGTCCGCCGCCTGAACTGCCGCTGAACGGGTCGGGCATCGAGCCGTTCAGCCTGTGATCCGGCGCAATCCAGCCTTTTCCCGGGAACACCCGACCCCGCCATGCCGTCCACAATGACGGCGCGGCGCTGGGTCGTGCCTGGCGGGACGAGGAGGGAAAGGTTCTACAATGCTGGTTTCACTGCAGGCTCTCAGGGCCCTGGCCGCCTGGCTGGTGGTCTTTCATCACTTCATGCAGGTGTTCTTCGACTTCCACGCCGACAGCCTCGGCGGTCATCTGCTCTCCACCCGGGGACAGGTCGGGGTCGATATCTTCTTCGTGCTTAGCGGCTTCGTGATCTACCTGTCCACCGCCGGCCGATCGCTCAGGCGCAGCACCTTCCTCTGGCACCGCATCGCCCGTATCGTACCGGCCTATTGGCTGTACACCGCGGTGACGGCGCTGATCCTCTATCTGGCCAGCGACGTGATGCCCATCTATGGCGTCGCCGCCCGTGAACTGCTGCTCTCGCTGTTCTTCATTCCCAGCGAGAACCCCGCGGGCTTCGGCCATTATCCGATCCTGCCGGTGGGCTGGACGCTCAACTTCGAGATGCTGTTCTACCTGCTGTTCGCCCTGTCCTTTGGCGTGGCCGAGCGCTGGCGCATCGGCGTGGTCAGCCTGCTGGTGATCCTGGTCAGCCTGGTGCTGGCCCGCGAGTCCTTTGTCAGCAGCTTCTATCGCAATCCGATCATCTTCGAATTCCTGCTGGGCGTGAGCCTGGCCGCGCTCTATCGCCGCGGCGCCCTGCGCGGACCCCGGCCGCTGGCGCTGGCGGCGGCCCTGGCGGCCCTGACCTGCCTGGTGGCCTTTCCGGCCGACCATCCCTGGCGCCTGCTGACCTGGGGCGTGCCCAGTGCGGTCCTGGTGGGCGCCTGCGTAATCCTCGAGCCCTGGTTCGCCGGCTCGCGCCTGTGCAAGGCGCTGGGGGACTGGTCCTATTCGGTTTATCTGGTGCACGTCATCGTGCTCTGGCTGGGCGACTACTGGCTGCACCAGCAGTGGGGTTTCAGCCCCTACCAGACCCTGGCGGTCTGTCTCCCGGTGATCCTGCTGCTGGCCTGGGGGAGCTACGAATGGATCGAGCGACGCCTCTCCCGCACCCTGCGCCAGCTGGGCGAACGCCTGGCGGGACGGCGTCCGCAGTGGGTGGCCGGTCAGTAGGACGCGCGTTCGGCGGCGGTGAGTTCGGGCAGCAGCGCTCGACCTTCCGCCGAGGAGCGCTGGGCGGCTTCCAGCAGGGCCATCAGCGCGCAGGCCTGGGCCGGAGGGACGGGATTGGTGGCGCGCCCGGCGAGGGCCTCGACCAGGGCGAGGTAGTAGCGGCGGTGATCGCCCGCCGGCGTCGGCAACGCCTGGCGTTCGCCATCGCCGGTGATGAGCCAGCCGGAATCCGGATCCTGGCCCCAGTCTGGACCACCGGGGCGCACGCCGGCCTTGAGCGCGTCTTCCTGGCAATCCGCTCCCTGCTTGATCCAGCTGCCCGCAGTACCCTGGGCGAGAAAGCGCGGCACACCGCCTGCGGCCAGCATCCCGGCTCTCAGGGTCACTTGACGGGTGCCGTAGTCCAGTTGCACCTGGAACCAGTCGTCGGTGAGGGCGCCGGCGCGCTGCCGCACCAGCTGCGCCTGCAGGCGCTCGGGCAGGCCGAACAGGCAGAGCGCCTGATCCAGCAGGTGGGGGCCGAGGTCGAACCAGAGGCCACTGCCGGGGAGTGCCGCTTCGCGCCAGCGCGTGCGTACCTCGGGACGAAAGCGCTCGATGCGCGATTCCAGGCTGGTCAGCTCACCCAGGGCGCCACTGGCGAGTACCGCCTGCAGCCCTAGAAAATCACTGTCCCAGCGGCGATTCTGGAACACCGACAGCAACCGGCCGGCCTGTTCGGCTTCCGCGGCCAGTTGCCTGGCTTCGGCGAGGGTAACGGTAAAGGGCTTGTCGACCACCACGTGCTTGCCGGCGGCCAGGGCGGCGCTGGCGAGGGGCGCATGGGTCTGGTTGGGTGAGGCGATCACCACCAGGTCGATGGCCGGATCCTGCACCGCGGCCAGGTAGTCCGCAGTGACGCGCACCTTGGGCAGGTCGGCCTGTACGCGCGCGGCATCCCGTGAGGCCACCAGCTCCAGGCTGAGACCGGGAATCGACCCCAGCAGGGGACCATGGAAGGTCTGACCGACGAAGCCGTAACCGATCAGGGCGACGCGAAAGGGGGAGGGCATGAGGCATCCTTGTGCCGGGGTGAAAAAGAGCGAGGCCGCTCAGGGAGCGGCCTCGGTTGAACGCGGAAACCAGAGGTTGCCCTATTTCAACTCGTGATCGTGAGCCAGTTGCTCTCTTTCGAGGAATTCGTCCTGCCGCAGGGAGTCCTTGAACTCCTCGGAGTCCTCCAGGGCCAGGGGGTCATTGAGTTCGCCGCTGGAAAGACGCTTTTTCTCCAGTTTGCCGGACAGGTGGGTAATGGCTCGCAGCAGCTTGTCCGCTGCACCTTCCACTGCCAGGTCGAGGGAATCGGCCTTGTGAGTTACCGAGAGCGGCTGGTGCCCCTTGATACGGGCCTCCATTTGGCACCGCTTGTCCTGAGCACCCGATTTGCCGGCGTTTTCGTCGTTGAGGTGTACCTCGACACGGGTCAGGAGTTCGTCGAAGCGATCCAGGCGGTCTTCCACCACGGACGCCACCCAATTCTGCAAACCGGCACTGCTTTCGATGTTGTGATCACTGTTGACTTGGACTTGCATGCGGCTTCCTCTTTTTGACGGGCCTGACCATTGGATGAGGCCGGTCAGGCCGAGGTTCAAGGCTGTTCGTCCGTTGTGCGTGTCACCCGATGTTTCCTTCTGGCAGTGTTGAGGCGCGTCGCAACTTTCGAAAAACGACGCTCAAGTCGCGGGTCGCTGGCGTTTTGCCCTTATCCACTGATAATGCGCGACCTCTCATCGTTCGTCGCAGTGGGGATCGTCAATGCCAGATGTGCTCACCCGTGGCCGCAGTTTTGCCCGGCGGCTCTGGCTACCCCGTGCGATAGGTCTGTTGCTCAGCCTCAGTTGCATCGTCTCGGTGCAGCTTACCCAGCCGGTGTCCATCGGCCTGTGGCTGTTGCTGCTGGCCAATGCGCTGTGCTGGTCGCCGCTCGCCTACTGGCGCGCCGTCCGCGCGCGCGATCCCTATCGCGCCGAGCTGGGCAATCTGCTGCTGGATTGCGGCTCGGCCGGCTTCTGGGCGGCGAGCATGGGCTTCAATCTCCTGCCCAGCGTGACCCTGCTCGCCATGACCGGTATGAACATGCTCGGCGCCGGGGGCCTGGCGTTCTGGCGCCGGGGTCTGCTCGCGCAGCTGGCGGGCATCCTGGTCGGCCTGGTGGTGCTGCGCCATCCGGTCGCCCTCGAGACCTCCACCGCGCAGATCTATGCCTGCCTGCCGATGATCGTCGCCTATCCCTGGGCCCTGGGCCTGGTGAGCTTTCGCCTGGCGCGGCAGCTGTCGCGGCGCCAGCAGGAGCTGGAGCTGATCAGCAAGCAGGATGGCATGACCGGCCTGCATAACCGCACCCACTGGGATCAGCTGCTGCAGCGCGAATTCGCCCGCTGCAAGCGCAGTGGCGCCACGGCCAGCCTGGTGATGATCGACCTGGACAACTTCAAGCTGGTCAACGATCGCTTCGGTCATCAGGCCGGGGACGAGATGCTGCGGCAATTTTCCGGCCTGCTGGCCCGGACCATCCGCACCAGCGACCTGGCCGGTCGTTTTGGTGGCGATGAATTCGGTATCCTCTTGCCCGACACCTCGCCCGAACGGGCCCTGGACCTGATTCGACGGCTGCAGGAGCGGTTGCACGAGATGCAGGCGGGCGGCCCCGGCGATCGTCAGAACGTCCGCGTCGGCATGAGCTGCGGCGTCGCCGGATTCGACCGGGCCTACGATGACGTTGCCCACTGGCTGCAGGCCGCCGACTTCGCCCTCTACCGGGCCAAGGCGCAGGGCCGCGGGCGGGCCGAGGTGGCCGATCCCCAAGGAGTGCTGGCATGACCCCGGCGATAGAGTTGCTCAAGAAAGCCCAGGTGCCCCACGAGGTGCTGAGCTACCACCATGATCCCAAGGCCGCCTCCTACGGCCTGGAAGCCGTCGAAAAGCTTGGCCTGGCGCCGGAAACGGTGTTCAAGACCCTGTTGGCGGCGAGCGAGAAGCAGGAGTTGCTGGTGGCCATCGTGCCGGTCGCCGGAACCCTGGATCTCAAGGCCCTGGCCCAGGCGGCCGGCGTCAAGAAGCTGGAGATGGCCAAGCCCGACCAGGCCCAGCGCAGCACCGGTTACCTGGTCGGCGGTATCAGTCCGCTGGGGCAGAAGAAGCGACTGCGTACCTTCATCGACAAGTCCGCGGCGGAGTTGCCGGGCATCCATGTCAGCGCCGGACGCCGGGGGCTGGAAGTGGCCCTGGCACCTACGGACCTCGCCCGCTTGCTGGATGCGCCCTTCGTGCCGATCGGCAAGGCCTGAGCGCCTGTCTTTCGGGTAGGGTGGAAAACCGCGTAGTGTTTTCCACGCGCGCTCGGGCTGGTGGTGGACAAGGCTGCGCCGTTGTCCACCCTGCGACGGGTTGGTTGCCGACCTCCAGTAGGGTGAAAACCGCCTGGCGTTTTCCACCCCCTCCGCCCGCTAGGCTATTCCGTAGCTCTCACGCAGCTGCTGCCGGTAGCGCTGGTAGGCCGCTTCGTACTCGGCGACCCGTGCGGGATCCGGTTCGGCACGGCTGGCCGGGTCCAGATGCACGCAGCGCTCGGTGAGGCTGTCGAGCGATTCCGGATGCCCCTGTTCGCGACTCCAGCACCAGGCGGCCTGCAGCGCGCCACCCAGGGCCGCGGCTTCGCCGTGGATCGGGCAGACCACCGGGGTGTTCATCAGATCGGCGATCAGCTGGCGCCAGACCGGACTCCTGGCGCCGCCGCCGATCAGTCTCAGGGTATCGCCGGGCATGCCCAGGTCACGCAGCAGGTCGAAGCCGTATCTCAGGGCGAAGCTCACTCCCTCGACCACCGCCCGGCACAGGTTGGCGCGGGTGAGGTTGGTGGCGGTGAGGCCATGCAGGCTGGCGGTGGCGGTCGGCAGCGCCGGCACCCGTTCGCCATTGAGGAAGGGCAGCATCAGCACCCCCTCCGCGCCGATGGGCGACTCCGCCACCAGACGGGTGAATTCGGCGAGATCCAGGCCGAGCAACTCGCGGATCTGGCCGCTGGCATTGGTCAGGTTCATGGTGCAGATCAGCGGCAGCCAGCCGCCGTTGGACGAGCAGAAGCCTGCCACGGCAGGATGCTCGCTGATGCGAGGTTCGTCGGAGTACCCATAGAGGGTGCCCGAGGTGCCCAGGCTCAGGGTGATCTGGCCGGCGCGGCTGTTGCCGGTGCCCAGGGCGCCCATCATGTTGTCGCCGCCACCGCTGGAGACCAGCGCCTGGGCGTTGATGCCCAGTTGGCTGGCGACCTCCGGTCGCAGCCGCCCGACTGGCTGGTCGGCTTCGATCAACTCCGGCAGGGCGCGCTCCAGGCGACCACTGGGGTCGATATGGCGCAGCAACTCCAGGTCGTACTGGCGCGTGCGCACATTGAAATAGCCGGTGCCCGAGGCGTCGCCGTATTCGGCCACGGCGCGGCCGGTCAGCCAGAAGTTCAGGTAATCGTGGGGCAGCAGCACCTGGTCGATCTGGTCGAACACCTCCGGGTGCTGTTCCTTGGTCCAGAGCAGTTTGGATACGGTGTAGCCCGGCGCGATGGCCAGGCCCAGGCGCTCGATGGAGCCCTCCACCCCGCCCAGGTGGTCCAGCAGCCGCTGGTTTTCCGGGGTGGATTCGGTGTCGCACCAGAGCTTGGCCGGACGCAGGACCTTGCCGCTGTCGTCGAGCAGTACCAGACCATGCTGCTGGCCGGAGACGCCGACGCCGAGGATGTCCTGCCCATCGCTGCCGGCCTGCGCCAGGGCGGCGCGGGTGGCCGCCACCAGCGCCCGGATCCAGTCCGCCGGATTCTGCTCGCGGCGGCCGTTGGCGGCCTCGGTCAAGGGGTGCGGCGCACTGCCTTCGCCCAGTACCACCCCGCGCTCGACATCCAGGATCACCGCCTTGGTGCCCTGGGTGCCGCAGTCGATCCCGAGAAACTTCATGCCTGGCCGCTCCTTGTTGTTGTTAGGGCTTGTCTGAAAAGTCGACGCTGAGCAGGCAGCTTTCTGCCAGGGCTAGTCGCCGAGCAGGGTCTGCAAGGTGGCGCTGACCCCGTGGGTACGCAAGTTGTACAGCTGCCGCTCGAAGGCGGCAACGAAGGCCGCGGATTTCGGGATGTGCTTACCGAAGATTTCCTCGGCGCCCAGCAGGCGCTCGGTAAGATTCTTCTGATCCTGCACCAGTTCCTCGCAGTAATTGGCGCGCGGATCGGGGATGCGATAGGTCGCCCCGGTCTCGTCCACGCCACGCAGATAGACCGCCCAGGCGGCCACCACCAGGGCGGCGCGATCCATGGCCTGGTCGTCTTCGATCAGGCGGTTGATGGTCGGCACGGTGAACTTGGGAAACTTCGACGAGCCATCGGAGCAGACCCGCTCCAGCTGGTCGGCGATGGCGCGATTGGAGAAGCGCTCGATCAGGGTGTCCTTGTACTGGTCGAGATCGATGCCGGGCACCGGTGCCAGCTGCGGGGTCACGTCCTCGTCCATGTAGGCGCGGATGTAGCGCACGAACAGCGGATCGGCCATGGTCTCGTGGACGAAACGGTAGCCCTTGAGGAAGCCCAGGTAGGTCAGCGCCAGATGGCTGCCGTTGAGCAACTTGATCTTCATCTCCTCGTAGGGGGTGACGTCATCGGTGAACTGGACGCCGACGTCTTCCCAGGCCGGACGACCGGCGACGAACCTGTCTTCCAGCACCCACTGCAGGAAGGGCTCGCAGACCACCGGCCAGGCGTCCTCGACGCCGTGTTCGGCCAGCAGTGCCTCGCGATGGGCGGTGCTGGTCATGGGGGTGATGCGATCGACCATGGCGTTGGGGAAGCTGACGTGCTCGGCGATCCAGCCGTGCAGCTCTTCGTCCACCAGGGCGGCATAGGCCAGCAGGGCCTTGCGGGTGACCTGGCCATTGTGCGGAAGGTTGTCGCAGGACATCACGGTGAAGGGACCGGTGCCCTCGGCGCGGCGCTTGGCCAGGGCCGCCAGCAGGAAGCCGAAGACGCTGCGCGGATCGCCCGGATGCTGCAGGTCGTGCTGGATCTGGGGCAGCTTGAAGTTGAATTCGCCGGTGCTGTCATCCATGCAGTAGCCGCCCTCGGTGATGGTGAGGGAGACGATGCGGGTGCTGGGATGGGCCAGCTTGTCGATCAGCGTCTGGGTGCCGTCTTCGGCCAGCAGCATGCCGCTGATGGCGCCGACGACGCGCACCTCGGTGTTCGGCTCGTCGGCCAGCACCACCTGGGTGTAGAGATAGTCCTGGCCGGCCAGGGCATCACGCATGGCGCGGTCTTCGGCGCGCAGGCCGACGCCGCAGATGCTCCAGTCCAGGTCGCGGCCCTGATTGAGCAGGGCCTCGGTGTAGATGGCCTGGTGCGCGCGGTGGAAGCCGCCGACGCCGATGTGGACGATCCCCTGACGCAACTGGCAGGAGGCGTAGCCGGGCTTGGCGATGTAGTCGGGAAGCTGTTCGAGGTGCTGGCGATTGAGTTTCACGATGGCGATCCTGCAAGGCGGTGCCCCGGGCGCGTGCGGGACACCGGGGCAGAAAAAGGGGGAAGGGTCAGGCGGCTTTGCGCAGCAGTGGCGCCACGGCGCGGCCCTGTTCGTCGAACAGGTGGCAGAAGTCGACGTCCAGCGCCAGGCGCTGGCGTTCGCCGTAGGCGACGGCGCAGTCACCCGGCACGCGCACGGTCAGCGGCTCTTCGGCCTCGGTGACCATGTGGCAATAGGTGTCGCTGCCCAGGCGTTCGGCCACGTCGCTGATGACCGGCAGCTGGCCGTCGGCGGCCAGGCGCAGGTGTTCTGGGCGAATGCCCAGGGTCACCGGGCTGCCGATCGCGAGGTCGTCACCACGGCGTGGCAGGTGCAGGCGCGGACCGGCCGCCAGCTCCACCTCCACGCCCTGGGCGTCGGTGGCCACCACCTTGCCCTTGAAGAACGCCATCTTCGGCGTGCCCAGGAAGCCGGCGACGAAGAGGTTGGCCGGATGGTGATAGAGCTCCAGGGGCGAACCGACCTGTTCGACGCGGCCGCCGTTGAGCACCACCACCTTGGTCGCCAGGGTCATGGCTTCCACCTGGTCGTGGGTCACGTAGATCATGGTGGCCTGCAATTCCTGGTGCAGACGCGCCAGTTCCAGGCGCATCTGCACGCGCAGGGCGGCGTCCAGGTTGGACAGGGGTTCGTCGAACAGAAAGATCTTCGGCTGGCGGACGATGGCGCGGCCGATGGCCACCCGCTGGCGCTGGCCACCGGAGAGCTGACGCGGCTTGCGCTCCAGCAGCGGCGTCAGCTCGAGGATGCGGGCGGCATCGGCGACCTTGCGCTCCACTTCCTGCTTGTCGATCTTGGCCAGATCGAGGGCGAAGGACAGATTCTTGCGCACGCTCATATGCGGATAGAGGGCATAGGTCTGGAACACCATGGCCAGGTCGCGCTTGGCAGGCGACACTTCGGTGATGTCGCGACCGTCCAGCTCCAGGGTGCCGCTGCTGACCTCTTCCAGGCCGGCGATGAGGCGCAGCAGGGTTGACTTGCCGCACCCGGACGGGCCGACGAAGACCACGAATTCGCGGTCGTTGATGTCGAGGTCGACGCCCTTGATGATTTCCAGCGAGTCGAAGCCCTTGCGCAGGCTGCGGATTTTCAGATTGGCCATGACAGGAGTCCTCTTGTTCTTATTTCACCGCGCCGAACGATAGGCCGCGGACGAGTTGTTTCTGGCTGATCCAGCCAAAGATCAGGATGGGCGCGCAGGCCAGCGTCGAGACGGCCGACAGCTTGGCCCAGAACAGTCCCTGGGGACTGGAGTAGGAGGCGATCAGCGCGGTCAGCGGCGCGGCGTTGGACGAGGTCAGGTTCAGCGACCAGAAGGCCTCGTTCCAGCAGAGGATCAGCGACAGCAGCATGGTCGAGGCGATGCCGCCCTTGGCGATCGGCAGCAGCACCCGGACGATTTCCTGGTAGGTGGTCGCGCCATCCAGGCGCGCGGCCTCGAGGATGTCCTTGGGGATGTCCTTGAAGTAGGTGTAGACCATCCAGACCACGATCGGCAGGTTGATCAGGGTGTAGACGGCGATCAGCAGCAGCCGGCTGTCGAGCAGTTCGAACTGCTTGGCCAGCAGATAGATGGGCACCAGTACGCCCACCGCCGGCAGCATCTTGGTGGACAGCATCCACAGCAGCAGGCGCTGGGTGTTCTTGGTCTCGTGGAAGGCCATGGAATAGGCCGCCGGCAGCGCCAGCAGCAGACTCAGCAGGGTGGCGCCAAAGGAGATCACCACCGAGTTCAGCGCGAAGTGGAAGTAGTCGCTGCGTGCCTGGATGGTCAGGTAGTTCTCCAGCGTGGGCGTGAAGAAGAACTGCGGCGGCGTGGCGAAGGCGTCGATCTCGGTCTTGAAGCTGGTCAGCACCATCCAGAAGATCGGGAAGAACAGCACCAGGGCTACCAGCCAGGCGAGCAGGCCCAGCAGCAGGCTCTGCAGGCGCCGGGATTGCTTGAGCGTCAGCATGTCAGGGTCCTCACTGTTGGGTCAGGTTCTTGCCGAGCATCCGCACCAGGATGATGGCGGCGATGTTGGCGATGAGCACGGCGATCAGGCCGCCGGCGGAGGCCAGGCCGACGTCGAACTGCAGCAGGGCCTGGTTGTAGATCAGGTAGGCGAGGTTGGTGGAGGCGAAGCCCGGACCGCCACTGGTGGTGGTGTAGATCTCGGCGAACACCGACAGCAGGAAGATCGTCTCGATCATCACCACCACGGCGATGGGCCGCGCCAGGTGCGGCAGGGTCAGGTGCCAGAAGATGGCGAGCGGGCCGGCGCCATCCAGGCGGGCCGCTTCCTTCTGCTCCTGATCCAGCGACTGCATGGCGGTCATCAGGATGAGAATGGCGAAGGGCAGCCACTGCCAGGACACGATCAGGATGATCGACAGCAGCGGATGGGTGGCCAGCCAGTCCACCGGGGTGGCGCCGAAGAGTTTCCAGACCGCGGCGAGAATGCCGGAGACCGGATGGAAGATCAGGTTCTTCCAGATCAGGGCGCTGACCGTGGGCATGATGAAGAACGGCGAGATCAGCAGGACGCGGACGATGCCGCGGCCAAGGAACTCGCTGGCTTCCAGCAGCGCCGAGATCAGCACGCCGAAGACCACGCTGATCAGCAGCACGCTGCCCACCAGCAGCAGGGTGTTGCTCATGCCGGGCCAGAAGCCGGCATCGGTGACGAAGTATTCGAAGTTCTCCAGGCCGACGAAGGCGTGCTCGCCCGGATAGAGCAGGTTGTAGCGGATCAGCGAAAACCAGATGGTCATGCCCAGGGGCACCAGCATCCACACCAGCAGCAGAGCCACCGAAGGACTGATCAGGAACCAGCCGGGACTAGCACGACGGCGTTGACGACGGGCGGGAGCGGCAGGGGTTTCGACGGCGGGCGTCTTGAGGGTGGAGGTCTGCATGGCGATGCTCCGCAAGGCAGTGGGCCGTGACGAGGCACTGGCGTCTCGCGACGCCAGCGACGGATCAGGCAGGAAAAGCCGCTAGGCCTGGGTCCGCGGGGTGCGGACCCAGGGCTCCAGCGCTACTTGGGATAGCCGGCGCGCTTCATTTCCCGGGCGGTGGACTGCTGCGCCGCCTGCAGCGCCTGCTCGACCGACATCTGCCCGGTGAGGGCCGCGGCGAACAGCTTGCCTACCGAGGTGCCGATGGCCTGGAACTCGGGGATGGTCACGTACTGGATGCCCACATAGGGCACCGGCTTGGCCGAGGGATGGGCCGGGTCGGCGTGCTGCAGCATGTCCAGCGAGACCTTGGCGAAGGGCGCCGCGTCCATGTAGGCCTGGCTGTAGGTGGACTTGCGGGTACCCGGCGGCACGTTGGCGATGCCGTCCTTGTCCGCGACCAGCTTGGCGTAGTCCTTGGAGGTGGCCCAGGTCACGAAGGTCTTGGCGGCATCCTTGTGCTTGGAGGAAGTCGGGATACCCAGGGACCAGGCGTACAGCCAGGAGGAGCCCTTGTCGGTGACCTCGCGCGGCGAGCCGGCGAAGCCGACGCTGTCGGCGACCTTGCTCTGGCTCTTGTCCATGGTGAAGGAGCCGGCGACGCTGGCATCGACCCAGATGGCGCACTTGCCGCTGTTGAACAGCGCCAGGTTCTCGTTGAAGCCGTTGCTGGAGGCGCCTGGTGGACCGTACTTCTTCATGTTGGTGACGTAGTAGTTGGCCGCCGCGGTCCATTCCGGACCGGTGAATTCCGGTTGCCACTTCTCGTCGAACCAGCGCGCGCCGAAGGCGTTGGCCATGGTGGTGACCAGGGCCATGTTCTCGCCCCAGCCGGCCTTGCCTCTCAGGCAGAGACCGTACTGGTCCTTGTCCGGCTGGTGCAGCTTGCCGGCGAACTCGGCGATCTGGGTCCAGGTGGGCTGGGCGGGCATGGTCAGGCCGGCCTGCTGGAACAGGTCCTTGCGGTAATAGGTGATGGAGCTTTCGGCGTAGAAGGGCAGCGCATAGAGGGTGCCCTTGACCGACAGGCCTTCGCGAACCGACGGGAAGAGGTCGTCCAGGTCGTAGTTGGCGGGCAGGTCCTTCATGGGCTCCAGCCAGTTCTGGGCGCCCCAGAGGCCGGTCTCGTACATGCCGATGGTCAGGACGTCGAACTGACCGCCCTGGGTGGCGATATCGGTGGTCAGCCGCTGCCGCAGCACGTTTTCCTCGAGCACCACCCAGTTGAGCTTGATGTCGGGGTGCTGTTCTTCGAAGGTCTTGGACAGCCGCTGCATGCGGATCATGTCGCTGTTGTTGACGGTGGCGATGGTGACCGTTTCAGCGGCCTGGAGGGCCAGCGAGAAGGTCAGGCCTGCAGAGAGGGTGACAGCGGACAATAAAAGCGCTTTTGGTGTTGTTTTCATCTTGCACTCCGCGTCCTGTGCAACTGCAGCAGACGCTTTTCTTGTTGTTGTAACCCACTACGCGGCCGGCTGTGACGGCCTTTGCAGCGGAAGCCACGGACCGATTACAGCCCGTTGCCGCCCGGGAAACAAATGCTGAAAGACACCAAAATCGGTATTTTTTTGCACATCCGCGCAAGGCTGCGCGGGACGTGCGATCCGGCCGGCGGCTCTGCCTAGAGACTTTCCGCCTTGACCTTGGTGATGCCGTCCTCGCGATAAAGCTGCAAGGTTCCGGGGGTGGATTCGATCACCCGCTCGTTTTCGATGAGGAAGGAATAGACCGGCGTCGCACTGCCCGGGGCGCGCAGGTTGCGATATTCGTAGACCACCAGGCGATCGAGCTGCGCGACCCGCTGCGGCGAGCCGAAACTCTGCCGGAGTTGTTCCTGGGTACGGCCGCCGAATTGCGACGGATCGGCCGGGGGCTGCGTGGGAGCCGAGCTGCAGGCCGACAGGGCGGCGAACAGGAGAAGGGACAGGCGTTTCATGACGGCTCCGCGTGCAGGTTGAAAGGGCAGAGGAGTTGAGCTGCCCGTAGAACCAGACGGACCTGAAAAAAAGCGATTCATTCCCCAGACAGGATCAAAAAGCATACGAATGGGAAACCATCCGTCGACATCAATCCAACGGACTAGAATACCCAGCGTTGCTCTTGAGCAAGGGTTCGATGTTCGTTCAGCCAGCGGGCGCCATTGACTGGCTGCCGACTGTCGCGCAACTGGGCGTCAGTTCTGGCAGGGATGGCATCGGTACTCGAGAGGGGGACCTGAAGGGTGAGGTCCGCCAGCTTGAGCGGCGGTACGGCGGGGAGGGTGGCAGCTTCGGCATGAAAGGCGGCGAAGGTTGCGATGACGCTGGCCAGAATACGAATTCCCATTCCTTGGGTCTCCTGGTAGATCCGAAGCGCGAATCTACCATTCCACTGCCTATTTGGTTCCCGCTTAGTCTGACGTTACTGCGTATTTGTGATCCCGTTCGTCATCCTCGATACCGGTCGGTCACGCTACCGACAAGCGGATGCCGGGTCGCTCAGGCGACCGGTAGCGGCTCGCGGTGCTTGGCCGCCAGATAAGCGAAGAGCGGCGGGCAATCCGACACCAGGCTGACCAGGGTCTGGCCACCGGCGGGCTCTTGCCGCAACAGCACCTTCTCGCCTCGCACGTTGAGATAGAGGGTGTATTCCGGCGTGCTGGACTGAGCCATGAATCCTTCGCCCATCAGGGCGCTGCCCAGGGCCATCCGCTGTGGCAGATCGCAACTGCCCTGCCACTGGAAGGCACGAATGCCAAGGTTCTCCAGGGTTTCGGCAACGGCGCAGTCGATGCTCAACGGCGGATGATCGAAGAGCGGAAATTCCTGCGACAGCAACTCGAGATGGCGTTCCAGACCTTCGAAATGCTGTCTGGGAATCAGTCGCCGCAACTGCTGCAGCTGACCATTGCCGTGGAATAGCGAAGTTTGTGCGGTCATGGCGTCCTCCCGGTACAACGAGCACTCAACTGTTCTGACGGCGGCGAGCGGATTTGGTGCGGTCCGTCGCTGCATTTCGCCGTCCTGAGTGCCAATACCCGACAGCCTGCGCCGCCGAGATGACACGGCCATGACCAGGGGCTTCTAGTCGGACCTTTGCCGACATCGGCAGAATTTGGCCAGTGCACGGCCACGGTCTGACCGGGGCCAGCGTCAAGGGCGCTGACGGGCAGGATCGCGACTATTCTTTTCCACCGGTGGAACTGGCACCCTGACGCCTTTTCCCGTTCCAGGAGCGCTCATGACCGCTATCGCCCCCGCCATTGCCGAACGCTACCGCGTTGTCCAGGACATCGCCCGGGAAGCGGCGCAGCTCGGCCTCGACTTCTATCGCCGGCGCGGTGCGCTGCAGGTGGACCACAAGGGCAGCGACCTGCAGGACGTGGTGAGCATCGCCGACAAGACGCTGGAGGAGCTCATCCGCCAACGCCTGATCGAGCGCTTTCCGGAGGATGGCCTGCTGGGCGAGGAGGGCGGCGCCACCGACCTGTCCGCGCCCTACCTCTGGGTCATAGACCCCATCGACGGCACCGCGCCCTTTCTCAACGGCCTGCACAACTGGTGCGTGTCCATCGGCCTGATGCACGAGGGCGAGCCCTTGCTCGGCGCCATCATGGATCCGAATCACGACGAACTCTTCCATGGCCTGCGCGGGCACGGCGCCTTCGTCAACGGCCAGCCGCTGCGCGTCCATGCGGCCACCGAGATCCGCCAGGGCCTGACCGGGCTGGGTACCACTCATAGACGCGGCAAGGAACACTTCCTGCCGTTCGTGACCGGTCTGCTGGCAGAGGGGGGGCAATTCTTCCGCAATGGCTCGGGTGCCCTGATGACGGCCTATGTCGCCGCCGGCCGGCTGATCGGCTATTACGAAACCCTGATCCATGGCTGGGACTGCCTGGCGGGCCTGGTCCTGATCCAGGAGGCAGGGGGGCGCCACAACGCGTTCCTGCGCAACGATGGCCTGGTCAATGGCAATCCCCTGCTGGTGGCGGCGCCCGGTGTCTACGATCAGCTCGCCGCGCTGGTCGGGCCGTCGCTGGACGCTTGAGCGAAACGACCCGGAAGCGCTCGCCTTTCAATGTCCGGAGGAATGCCGATGAAAGACCGAACCAGGACAGTGCTGTTCGCGACCAGCCTGTTGCTGCCCGGCATGGCTGTGGCGGCCGACGGCGGCTGCGCGGCGAAGCGCCTGACGCTGGAGCGGCAGATCGCCCAGGCGCAGGCGCAAGGCGATGCAGGGCGGCTGGCGGGGTTGCGGCGGGCACTCGGCGCGGTGCAAGCGCATTGCACCGACGCCGGCCTGCGCCAGCAGCGGCTGGACGTCATCCAGGCCCGGAGCCGCGAGGTGGCCGAGCGAGAACGGGATCTGCGTAGCGCCCAGGCCAAGGGCGACGCCGACAAGATCCAGGTGCGCACCCGAAAGCTGGCCGAGGCGCGCCGTGAACTGGAAGAGGCCCGCGCCAGGGCGGACCGCTGAGCGATCTCAGCGCGTTTCCTTGCGATAGATGCTCGGCTTCCAGTAGTCCTTGAGCAGCAGGTGCAGGGGGCCGCGCCAGCCGCGCTTGCGCAACTGCCAGGCGATCAGCACGTTCATGATGCCGTGCCCCAGCAGCAGTACCGAACCGTGGCGTTCGGCCAGTTCGATGAGGTGATCGGCCGCCTGGCCGGCGCGTACCGAGGAACTGCCGATGGACTCGGTATGGGCGGCGAAACCCAGGAACCAGGCGGATCTGAACAGCAGGCGCCAGGCCTTGACCGGCAGTCGCGGCGTATCCAATTCCAGATAGGGCAGGTGGGCTTCGGCATAGCGGTCATCCACCGGGCTGCCGGGGCGCCCCATCAGGTACTCGAGCGAGCGCACGCAGCGACTCAGGGGACTGCTCACCACGTAACCCGCCTCTTGCGCCAGCCGCCGCGTCTCCGCGGGCTCCTGGCCTGCGGGCACCGGCGCCTTCTGATAGCGCGCGACCCAGTCCTTCATCTCCCTTGGAGTGCAGCGGGCCTTGCTGGATAGATCGGGCTTGCCGTGACGGACCAGAATGATCTGCATGAAAGGTGACCTTGGAAAGATTGCTCACTAGACCGCTGCCGGTGCCGTTCGTCTCGCGGGGTCGTGATGGCATGACTAGTGGCCAGGTGCCATTCGTACTACTTTGCGTGCCGCTTGGCTTGTTTATCTGGTAGAAGGTGACTGGGTTCACGAGTCTGGAGCCCTGACCGCTGCGCAGCAGGCCGCTTCAAGGTTCCATCCGAGGTCCTGCCGGCAATCCGTCGCCCTCACGGCGGCCACGCCCTTCCATCCAGGGACCAGGAAAGCATGAAGACAACACTGTTCGCATTGGCGCTGCTCGGGCTGCAATTGCTGGGGTCTGCGCCGGTCACGGCCGCGGAAGAGGCACATGTGGCGCTGATCAAGAGCGTCTCGGGCAGCGTCAAGGTCCTGCGCCAGAATGCCACCCTGGACGCTCAGGCCGGTACCACCCTGGAGGTGGCCGATCGCCTGCAGGCCGGTCCGGATGCCACCGCCGCCATCGTCTTTCTCGACGGCACCCTGCTCACCCTGGGCAGCGACGCCGATGTGCAATTGCGTGACTATCTCTTCGAGCCCAAGCGCAGTCGCTATGGCTTCTCGCTGTACCTGACCAAGGGCTCCGCCATCTACTCGTCCGGCAAGATCGGCAAGGTCGCCCCCGACACGGTCAAGATCGAAACGCCGACCGCTACCATCGGCGTGCGCGGCACCCGTTTCCTGGTCCAGGCCCAATGAACGCGATGGTCGCTGTCGCGTCCCCTGGGCGTCTGCTGCTGAGCGTGCTGTTGTCCGCGCTGCTGCTGGGCGGCTGTGCCAGTCCGCCGCCGCCGCAGACGCGGGTCATCCTCATGCCCGATGAAGACGGCCATGTCGGCGCCGTTTCGGTAACCAGCCCGGCCGGTCGCCAGGCCATCGACCAGGGCTTCGGCGAGGTCACGGTGGGCGCACCGGGGCAGGCGCCGACCGCTGTGCAGGCGGTCGCCCAACCCCTTTTCGAGCAGCAGCATCGACAGGTGCTGGCGGCTCAGCCGTCGCCGCCGAAGACCTACATCCTCAACTTCCTCTCCGACAGCATGGAGCTCACGCCGCAGTCCAAGGCGCTCCTCCCTGAGGTGCTGGAAACGGCACGGCAGCGCATCCCCACGGAGATTTCGGTTTTCGGCCATGCGGATGGCTCGGGAGCGCCTTCCTACAACCTCGACCTCTCGGGGCAGCGTGCCCGCAAGGTGGCCGGTCTGCTGCAGCGGCTCGATCCCAAGTTGCGTATCAATGTCGAGTTTTTCGGCGATACCGTGCCCCTGGTGCCGACCCGTCCCGGCAAATCCGAGCCGCGCAACCGGCGTGTCGAAGTCCTGATTCTCTAGGTTCGCGGGCATGAACTCCGTTGCGACCCTGCTGCGCCGGCGCGCGCCCTGGATGTTCCTGGTCAGCCTGGGGCTGTCGCTGGCCTTCGGCCTCGCTGCCCTGGCGCAGTTGCCGCCGCTGCAGTACCTCGATCGCCTGGCCTACGACCAGCTCAGTCGCCTTGCGGCCAGCACCGAGGATGCCACGGATGTCCAGGTGGTCAGCATCGACGAGGCGAGTCTGGCGGCGCTCGGGCAGTGGCCCTGGCCCCGCTACCGGGTCGCTCAGCTGCTCTCCCGCATCGCCGAGGCCGAGCCGGCGGCGATCGCCGTGGATGTCCTGTTCAGCGAGCCGGACCGGACCTCGCTCAAGGCCTTGCAGCAGAGTTTCCGCGACGACTTCGGTGTGGACCTGAACTTTTCCGGAGTGCCTGCGGAATTGCAGGACAATGACGGTTATCTCGGCTACGTCATGGGGCAGACGGGGGCCGTCGGCGCCCGTTTCTTCTTTCTCGATCTGCAGCAACCCGTCTCCGGCGGACTGCGGCCAGGGGTCGGCTTCACCGGCGACCTCGACGCCCTTCAGCTGCCCGCAGCCAGCGGCGCGCTGGACAACGTGGCCCCCATCGCCAGCCAGACGCGCTTCAGCGGCTTCATCAACAGCCAGCGTGACAGCGATGGCATCCTGCGGCGCGTCCCCCTGCTGCTCAGCCACCAGGGCATCCTCCATCCGAGTCTGGCGCTGGCCGCCACCCTGCGCGCCCTGGGGCTGAACGAGGCGGTGGTGGATAGCGGCCTTGCCGGGCCGATGCTGCGACTCGGCGATCACCGGCTGCCACTCGATCGCGAAGGCCAGGCGCTGCTGCGGCTGCACAGCGGGGCCGAGCACTATCCGGAGGTCTCGGCAGTGGCGGTGCTCAGCGGCGCGGTGGCGCCGGCCACCCTCAAGGGCAAGGTCGTCTTCGTCGGCGTCTCGGCCGCAGGCTTCAACGACCTGCACACGACGGCGCTGGGCCAGATCTTTTCCGGTGTCAGGCTGCAGGCCGCCCTGACCCAGGAGCTGCTGGACGATGCCCTGGTACGGATTCCCCAGTTCGCCGGCGTGCTGCAACTGGTGCTATGCCTGACCGGCGGCCTGCTGCTCGCCGTTGGCTTTCTCTTCAATCGCAGTCAGCGTCGCTTCGCCCTGCTGGCGGCCGCCTTGATCGTCCTGCCGCAACTGCTGGGCGCCTGGCTGTTCGTTCGCCATGACGTCTTCCTGCCGCTGGCCGCGCCTCTGCTGCTGGTGGCGATGCTCTCGGCGCTGGCGCTGATCACCCGGATCATCCTGGCGCGTCAGCACGAAGAGCGCTGGCGCCGGCAGCTGGAACGCTCGCGGCAGGTCACCATCGAGTCCATGGCGGCGGTCGCCGAAACCCGCGATCCCGAAACCGGTGCCCATATCAAGCGCACCCAGTACTACGTTCGCGCCATCGCCGAGCAGTTGCGGCTGTCCGGCCACGCGCCGGAGCAACTCACGCCCGATTACATCAAACTGCTGTTCCTGTCCGCGCCCCTGCACGACATCGGCAAGGTCGGCGTGCCGGATGCCATCCTGCTCAAGCCCGGCCGGCTGACCCCGGAGGAGATGCAGGTGATGCAGCGGCATGCCGAATTCGGTCGGCAGATCATCCTCAGCACGGCCAGCCATCTGGAGGATGACAACTTTCTCGCCCTGGCCGCCGAGATCGCCAGCACCCACCACGAGAAGTGGGATGGCAGCGGCTATCCCAACGGATTGTCCGGTACCGGCATCCCGCTGGCGGGGCGGATCATGGCGGTGGCCGATATCTACGACGCCCTGATCAGCCGGCGCTGCTACAAGGAGCCGTTCAGCCATGCGGATTCGCTGCAGATGATGCGCGAGATGCGCGGCAGCACCTTCGATCCCCTGGTGCTCGACGCCTTCCTGGCCATCGAGCCGCAGATCTGCGCCATCGCCCAGCGCTTTCACGATGAGGGAGTGGGTGGCTCCAGGCGGCTGGTTTGAACCGGCCCACCGCCGTCTGTAGTTTCCCCAGCCCTCCATTTCCAATTCCGCCTTCACAACAGCGACAGACCACCGCTCGCGCAACAGCTTTGCCCACTGCCGCGCAAGGTAGGCAGGTCAGTCCCTGTTTCCTTGAAACATTTTCTCGAAAATAGTCAGGACAGGGCGATGGAAGGCTGACACCGGCAGAGGCGCGTCCTTGAGCGCTTCCGGAGCGGAATCGGCTGATTTGCGTTCGCTTATGATATTAATTTGCATTTACAGATGCATTCAGGTTGCATAGCCTGCGTTCCGCCGCGCAAGACGGCAATGGATACCGGTCCCTGGAAAGCCTCCAGCGAGTCCTTACGTGGGGTACGGACGGGTCGGTGTCTCCCTAGAGGACGACCAACGACATGCAGCTCTTCTCCCTTCGTCTCATCGCGCTTTCCGTCTCCCTGGGCGTGGCGACCCTCGCCCAGGCCGCCCCCGTGGCGCTGTCGCAACCGGCGCAGCCGCTGGCCGATGCCTTGCAGAGTTTCGCGCGCGCGAGTGGCTTCCAGGTGAACTACGATCCTGCTGCCCTGGTGGGCAAGCGAGCGCCGGCACTGGCGGGGCGGATGGAGCCGGATGTCGCCCTGCAGCGCCTGCTGGCGGGCAGTAGCCTGGCGGCCTCGGTCAGCGACTCGGTCGCGACCGTCGCCCCGGTGGCCACCCAGGCGGCGGCCGGCAGCGTGGCGCTGGAGGCCACCACCATCAGCGCGGACGATGGCTCCCTGACGGGCCGGACGACCACCGAAGGGACACGCTCCTACACCACCGGCGCCATGAGCACCTCCACCGGCCTGCCCCTGTCGATCCGGGAGACGCCGCAGTCGGTGAGCGTCATCACCCGGCAGCGCATGGAAGACCAGGGCATGACCGATCTCAATGATGTGGTCAGATATGCCCCGGGCGTAACGCTGCGCAAATTCGGCGGCGACCGCCAGGAATTCCTCTCCCGCGGCTTCCGCATCGACAACGTCATGTACGACGGCCTGCCCACCACGGCCGGGACCTTCACCCTCGACAGTCTGTCCTCGGCCGATCTGTCCATCTACGACCGTGTCGAGGTGGTTCGCGGTGCCACCGGCCTAATGACCGGCGCCGGCGATCCTTCGGCCACCCTTAATCTGGTGCGCAAGCGCCCGACCGCCTTCCCCCAGGTCAGCGTCACCACCAGCGCCGGCAGCTGGGACCGCTACCGTACCGAGGTCGACGCCTCCAACAAGCTCAACGAAGCCGGCACCCTGCGCGGTCGCGCCGTGGCCGCCTATGAAGACGGCCACAGCTTCCAGGACGTGCGCGAGCGCAAGCGCCAGACCTTCTATGGCGTCCTCGAAGCGGATCTCAGCGACGCCACCACCTGGACCATCGGCGCGTCCAAGCAGCGCGAGGACAAGACCTCCGACTGGGGCAGCCTGCCCAGCGGTCCCAATGGGGAAAACCTGCACCTGTCGCGCTCTACCTTCCTGAGCGGCGACTGGGCCTACTGGGATCAGGACAACTACACCCTGTTCTCCGACATCACCCACACCTTCGACAACGGCTGGAAGGCCAAGCTGGCGGCGCAGCAGGTCTGGGCCAATTCCGATACCTACTCCAACTACCTGACGTCCACGGCCGCGGACTTTAGCTACAGCTCGGTCAGTGACTTTGGTACCGCCTCCGGCGCCTATCGCACCGATTCCGATCAGCTCAACCTTGATGCTTCGGTGAGCGGGCCTTTCCAGTTGCTGGGTCGCGAGCACGAACTGATGGCCGGGATCAGTCGGCGGCAGGACAAGTTCTATCAGCGTGGCGGCTACTCGGGTGCCACTCCGGTGGACATCTACAACTTCCGCCCCAGCAGCATCCCCAAGCCGGCCAAGGACAGCCTGACACCCTATGCCAGCAAGAACACCACCACCGAAGAGGCGGTGTATGCGGCAGCGCGCTTCAATCCGGTGGACCCGCTGCACGTCATCGTCGGGGGACGAGTCAGCTGGTATGACTTCGACAACCTCTACAGCGACAACGACTACAAGGCCACCCGCGAAGTCACGCCCTATGCCGGCATCATCTACGACCTGAACGACATCTATTCGATCTATGCCAGCTATACCGAGATCTTCAAGCCGCAAAGCGAGCAGAACTCCGGAGGTTCGGTCCTCGAGCCGATGACTGGCAGAAGCTACGAGATCGGTCTCAAGGGTGCCTATTTCGATGGCGCGCTGAATGCCTCCGTGGCGCTGTTCGACACCATCCAGGAGAATCGTGCCTACCTGCCAGCCAACCAGGCTACCTTCTGCCCTGGCTACCCCGCGCAGAGCTGTTACAGCGCTGCGGGCGAGGTCCGCAGTCGCGGGATCGACGCGGAAATCTCCGGTCAACTGACGCCAAACTGGCAGGCGTCTGCGGCCTATACCCTGGTCCTCAGCCAATACACCAAGGATGTCACCTACGAGGATCGCCGCTTCGCGCCCGAGCAGCCCAAGCACCTGTTCAAGGCCGCCACCAGCTACCAACTCACGGGTAGCCTGAGCAACTGGCGTATCGGTGCCGATCTGCAGGCTCAGAGCGAGACCTTCGAGCGCGTCGGCACCGGCGAAGCCAAGCAGGATGGCTATGCCCTGGTGGGTCTGATGGCCGGTTACCGCTTCAACGAGCACTGGGATGGCCGGGTCAACTTCAACAACATCTTCGACGAGAAATACTGGCAGGGCATCCCGACGGGTACCGGAAGTGGCACCTACGGCGATCCCCGCAACGTCATGCTCAGCCTGAAGTGGACGCTGTAACCGGCAAGTGACTCGCACGCTTCGCTCTTGTCCGATCCCCCGGACCTGGGCGAAGCTGCGGACTTCCGCGAAGGAGTGCCACCCATGTCCAGCTCGCTCGTCCACCTGGAACGCTATGCCGATCGTCACGCCGAGGGCCTGGCCGCCCTTTATGGCGATCCGGTAGTGGCGCGACAGGTGCTGCAATTGCCCTATCAGACCGCCGAGCAATGGCGGCAACGGCAGAGTGCCGAGCGCGAAGGCCGGGTGGCGCTGGTCGCCCTGCAGCAGGGGCGGGTCGTGGGCAGCGCCAGTCTCGAACAGCAGCCGCGTATTCGCCGCCAGCATTGTGGTGCCATCGGTATGGGCGTGGCCCGGGATTGCCAGGGGCAGGGCATAGGCACCCAGCTGCTGACGGCGCTGCTCGACCTCGCCGACAACTGGATGAATCTGCAACGGGTCGAGCTGACGGTTTTCAGCGACAACGAGCCGGCCCTGGCGCTCTATCGCAAGCTCGGTTTCGAAGAAGAAGGTCTGCTGCGGCGCTATGCCCTGCGCGATGGGGTGTTCACCGACGTCTACAGCATGGCGCGCTTCAAGCCCTGATCGGGTGTATGAAAGAAACTTGAGTTCATCACAAGAAACCTGAGTTTGTTTCATGCGTCGCGCGAGAAGACAATCTCCAGCCTGTCAGGTGGAGGTGTGCAATGGTCAAGATTCATTCCCAGGGTTCCGCGCGCAGCGAGCAACAGGGTGACGCGTCCCTGGCGTCTCTCGACAATTGCGACCGCGCCGCCCTGATCGCCCAGGGACGCGAGCAGCGTCGGCAGGCGTGGCGTGCCCAGCAGGCTGCGGGGTGTGAGTGGCTTACGGTAGGCGACTTTGGCTGGGGCGATCGGGTGCTGGCGCACTCCTATCTGGTAGGCGCTGCCGCCCATGTCGAGCCGGCGGACGATCACGGGTTCGCCGGCACCTGTCAGGTTCCCGTATTCACCTCGGACCAGTCCTTTGCCATCGGCTGGGAACAGCTTTTCGATGAGGTCGCCGAGGCCCAGGCGCTCGGTCTGGCCGTCAAGCCGATAATCCTCGGGCCGCTGAGCTATCTGTGGCTTGGTCGCGCACTCGATCCCGCCTTCGACCGCCTCGAGCTGCTGGAGTCGCTGCTGCCGGTCTACGGCGAGATCTTCGCGCGGTTGGCCGCCCAGGGCGTGGAATGGATCCAGCTCGACGAGCCGCTGCTGGCGCTGGAGCTGCCGCTGGCCTGGCGTACCGCCTTCGAAAGGGCCTACAACCTGCTGCAACGCGAGCCGCTGAAGAAGCTGCTGGGCGTGCGTCACGGTGAGTTGATCGACAACCTGGGCCTGGCTGCCGCTCTGCCGGTGGAGGGGCTGCATGTCGACTGGCCGCGTTCGGTCCAGGCCCAGCAGGGTCTGCTCGATCGGCTGCCGGCCTACAAGACGCTGTCGCTGGGCCTGGTCGAAGACACCGAGGCCGGGCAGATCGGTCAGCAGCGGCGGCTGCAATTCGCCCAGCAGATCGGCGAACGCCTGCAGGAGCGCCTCTGGCTGTCGCCCGCGGTCTTTACCGGGGATGCGGACACGGCCCAGGCCGCTGCTCTGACAACCGAATTCAACGCTCTGGTGCGGACCGCTCGCCAGGCAGCCGTGGACAAGCCGGTAGCGCCCAGGCAGCAGCCCTGGTCGGCGATCGAAGCGGCCTTGGCCAGGCTGGGCGCCGCCCAGTCCGGGCTGGTGTCGTCCTGAATCAGCGGTGGGCGGTCAGCAGCAGACCGCCTGCGCCGGCAAAGAAGGCTCCGGTAGCCTGATTGAGGCGGCGGACCCCGCGGGGTCCGCGGATGAAGCGGCGGATCTGCCGGCCGAACAGACCATAGATGAAGGCCGCGACCATTTCCGCGAACAGATGGGTGCCACCCAGGTAGACGAACTGCTGGGTCGTCGGCTGAGTGGGGTCGATGAACTGCGGAAAGACCGCGGCGAACAGCAGGATCGCCTTGGGATTGCTGATGCCGATGAGGAATTCCTGCAGCATCAGCCGGTGCAGCGCCCGCGGTTGGGCCACCCCGGTCTCGGTCAGGTCCAGGCCGTCGAAGGCCCGGCTGCGCCAGCTCTTCACGCCGAGGTAGAGCAGGTAGAGCGCGCCGATCCACTTGATGACGGTGAAGGCCGTCTCCGAAGCCAGCAGCATGGCGCCCAGGCCCACCGCCGAGATCACCAGGAAGATCACGAAGGCCACATCGCGACCCAGGGCCGCCAAGCCCGCGGTCACCGCGCCATGGCGGATGCCATTGCCGAGCGAGCAGAAGTTGTTGGGGCCGGGGGTCAGGGCGATGAGCAGGGCGACCGGAAAGAACAGCAGGGCATCGACGAGGTTCATGGCGGTCGCCTGGCGCGCCACGCAGGCGCTGAAGAGGAGGGTGGTCGGCTATTTAAACCGTCTTTCCACGCCTTTCTCCACCAGAATCTTCGCCGAGATCTCCTCCACGGAAAAATGCGTGGTGTTGATGAAGGAAATGTTCTCGCGACGGAACAGACTCTCCACCTCGCGCAGTTCGAATTCGCACTGGGCGAAGCTCGCATAGCGACTGTTGGGCCGGCGCTCGTGGCGGATCGCCGCCAGGCGCTCGGCGTCGATGGTCAGGCCGAACAGCTTGTCCTTGTAGGTCTTGAGCGAGGCGGGCAGCTGCAGGCGCTCCATGTCCTCTTCGGTCAGCGGATAGTTCGCCGCGCGGATGCCATATTGCAGCGCCATGTAGAGGCAGGTCGGCGTCTTGCCGCAGCGCGAGACCCCCACCAGGATCAGATCGGCCTGCGCATAGTGGGTCGTGCGGGCGCCGTCGTCGTTTTCGAGTGCGAAATTGACGGCCTCGATCCGCTCCATGTAGTGACTATTGTGCATGATCGAATGTGACTTCCCTACCGAATACGAAGATTCGGCGGAAAGTTCCCGTTCGAGCGGGGATAAAAACGTGGAGAAGATGTCGATCATGAACCCGTTCGACTGGTCCAGAATGGCCCGGATGTCACGGTTGACGATGGTATCGAAGATGATGGGTCGCGCACCGTCCTGGACGGCGGCGGCATTGATCTGCTGTACCATCGCCCTGGCCTTGTCCAGCGTATCCACGTAGGGGCGCGTGATCTTTCTGAAGGTGATGTCCCCGAACTGGGCCAGGAGGCTCTGACCGAGGGTTTCGG
Organism: Pseudomonas sp. LA5; assembly: GCF_028640825.1. NCBI lineage: Bacteria > Pseudomonadati > Pseudomonadota > Gammaproteobacteria > Pseudomonadales > Pseudomonadaceae > Pseudomonas > Pseudomonas sp. LA5. Next base: position 280,363 of record NZ_JAQYZY010000019.1, on the reverse strand, counting down.
CCGTGATGCCGGTACCGTCGGAAATGAAAAAGGCGGTTCGTTGCATGGAGGGACGTCCTGGTGGCGTACGGGGCAGGGATCGCTGCACTGTAACCTACCGCCGTCCACTGTCCATGGGGCGGGCGCCGAGGCGTACTGCTTTCCCACAAAGACACAAGATGGAGAGAAGACCTTGGACGAGTATGTAATTTCACTGGAGCAGCTTGGCGTACACGACGTCGAGCGCGTGGGCGGCAAGAACGCATCTCTCGGCGAGATGATCGCCAACCTGGCCAACGCGGGCGTCTCCGTGCCGGGCGGGTTCGCCACCACGGCCCAGGCCTATCGCGATTTCCTTGAGCAGAGCGGGCTGAACGAGCGTATCCACGCCGCCCTCGATGCCCTGGATGTCGACGACGTCGTCGCCCTGGCCAAGACTGGCGCCCAGATCCGCCAGTGGGTCATGGATGCACCCTTCCCCGAGCGCCTGGACGCCGAGATTCGCCGGGCCTTCGCCGAGATCTCGGCAGGCAACCCCAATCTCGCCGTGGCCGTGCGCTCTTCGGCGACCGCCGAAGACCTGCCGGATGCCTCCTTTGCCGGCCAGCAGGAAACCTTCCTCAACATCCGCGGCGTCGACAACGTTATTCGCGCGGCCAAGGAAGTCTTCGCCTCCCTCTTCAATGACCGCGCCATCGCCTACCGCGTCCACCAGGGCTTCGATCACAAGCTGGTCGCCCTGTCCGCCGGCGTGCAGCGCATGGTGCGTTCGGAAACCGGCGCCGCCGGCGTGCTCTTCACCCTGGATACCGAATCCGGCTTCCGCGATGCGGTCTTCGTCACCGCCGCCTATGGCCTGGGCGAGACCGTGGTGCAGGGCGCGGTGAACCCGGACGAATTCTATGTCCACAAGCCCACCCTGGAAGCCGGTCGCCCGGCCATCCTCAGACGCAACCTGGGCAGCAAGGCGATCAAGATGGTCTATGGCGAAGAAGCCAAGGCCGGCCGCTCGGTCCGTACCGTCGATGTCGAGCCCGCGGATCGCGCGCGTTTCTCGATCACCGACGCCGAGGTCACCGAACTGTCCAAGCAGGCGCTGATCATCGAGCGCCACTATGGACGGCCGATGGACATCGAGTGGGCCAAGGACGGCGACGACGGCAAGCTCTACATCGTCCAGGCCCGTCCTGAAACCGTGAAGAGCCGGGCCAGCGTCACCGTCATGGAGCGCTACCTGCTCAAGGACAAGGGCCAGGTGCTGGTGGAAGGCCGTGCCATCGGCCAGCGCATCGGCGCCGGCAAGGTCAAGATCATCCGCGACGTCAGCGAGATGGATCGCGTCCAGCCCGGCGATGTCCTGGTTTCGGACATGACCGACCCCGACTGGGAGCCGGTGATGAAGCGCGCCAGCGCCATCGTCACCAACCGGGGCGGTCGTACCTGCCACGCCGCCATCATCGCCCGCGAGCTGGGTATCCCGGCGGTGGTCGGCTGCGGCAATGCCACCAGCCTGCTCAAGGAAGGCCAGACCGTCACCGTCTCCTGCGCCGAGGGCGATACCGGCCTGATCTACGAAGGCGAGCTGGACTTCGACATCCGCAAGAGCTCGGTGGATGCCATGCCCGAGTTGCCGTTCAAGATCATGATGAACGTCGGCAACCCCGACCGTGCCTTCGATTTCGCCCAGCTGCCCAACGCCGGCGTGGGTCTGGCGCGCCTCGAATTCATCATCAATCGCATGATCGGCGTGCACCCCAAGGCGCTGCTGAACTACGACAGCCTGCCCTTCGAGGTGAAGGAAAGCGTCGACAAGCGTATCGCCGGCTATTCGGATCCGGTCGGCTTCTATGTCGAGAAGCTGGTGGAAGGGGTCGCCACCCTGGCAGCCGCCTTCTGGCCGAAAAAGGTCATCGTGCGCCTGTCGGACTTCAAGTCCAACGAGTACGCCAACCTGATCGGCGGCAAGCTCTACGAACCCGAGGAAGAGAACCCCATGCTGGGCTTCCGCGGTGCCTCCCGCTACATCAGCGAGAATTTCCGCGACTGCTTCGAGCTGGAATGTCGCGCCATGAAGAAGGTGCGCGAAGAGATGGGCCTGACCAACGTCGAGCTCATGGTGCCCTTCGTGCGCACCCTGGACGAGGCGGCACGGGTGGTCGAGTTGCTCGGCGAGAACGGCCTCAAGCGCGGCGAGAACGACCTGCGCGTGATCATGATGTGCGAGCTGCCCTCCAACGCCCTGCTGGCGGACGAGTTCCTCGAGCACTTCGACGGCTTCTCCATCGGCTCCAACGACCTGACCCAGCTCACCCTGGGCCTGGATCGCGACTCCGGCATCATCGCCCACCTGTTCGACGAGCGTAATCCGGCGGTCAAGAAGCTGCTGGCCAATGCCATCGCCGCCTGCAACCGGGCTGGTAAGTACATCGGCATCTGCGGTCAGGGTCCCTCGGATCACCCGGACCTGGCCAAGTGGCTGATGGAGCAGGGCATCGAGAGCGTCTCGCTCAACCCTGATTCCGTGCTCGACACCTGGTTCTTCCTGGCTGAAGGCAACGCCTGATCCCAGGACTCACCCCGCCTGGCAGGCGGGGTGAGCCTTTCCAGGATTAATTCCCTCATTCCCCACGAAGGTGGCGCCTGCGCCCTGTTCAGGGCCGCCTTTGCCGGAGCGCTTGACCGGAAGCGGTCGCGATCCCTGCAAGAGACGTCAGATGCAGCAGTACGACAGCGATGTGGAACAGGGTCTAATCTATGGCTATCTCCTCGATGGCCGTGGCGGCGGAAGACGCCTTAGCCGCCGGGAACTGGCCGAGGCCGAGCCGAGCCCCGGCGAGGTGCTCTGGCTGCACTGGGATCGCAGCGTTCCCGAAGCCCAGGCCTGGCTCCGGCAATCCAGCGGCCTGAGCGAATTCGCCTGTGACCTGCTGCTGGAGGAGGCGACCCGCCCGCGGCTGGTCAATCAGCCCGACGACAGCCTGCTGCTGTTCCTGCGCGGGGTGAACCTCAATCCTGGCGCCGTGCCCGAAGACATGGTGTCGCTGCGGGTATTCGTCGACAAACGCCGGGTGATCTCGCTGCGCATGAGACCCATGAAGGCTGCCGCCGAAGTCCAGGAAGACCTGGAAGCGGGCATCGGCGCCCAGAGCGCCGAGGAACTGGTGCTCTATCTCGCCAGCTACATGACCAGCCGGGTCGATGACCTGGTGCGCGGCCTGTCCGACCAGCTCGATGGTCTCGAAGAGCAGGTCGACCAGGACGAGAACAGCCTGCCCGACCATGCCCAGGTGCTCACCCTCAGGCGTCGCGCGACCGGGTTGCGCCGTTACCTGGCCCCGCAGCGCGACATCTATGGCGATCTGGCCCGCGGCAAGCCCGCCTGGTTCGTCGAGGCGGCCAGTCAGGGGTACTGGAGCGAATTGCACAACAGCCTGGTGCGCAACCTGGAAGAACTCGAGGTCATGCGCGAGCGGGTGGCGCTGCTGCAGGACGCCGAACAGCGGGCGACCACGGAAAAGACCAATCGCACCCTCTATCTGCTGGCCATCATCACCGGCTTCTTCCTGCCCATCAGCTTCATCACCGGTCTGCTGGGGATGAACATGGGCGGCCTGCCAGGTTCGTCGTCTCCCTTCGGCTTCGTGGCCGCCTGCCTGCTGATCGCGGCGGTGTCGATCTTCCAGGTCTGGCTGTTTCGCCGACTGCGCTGGCTGTGACCCGCCTCCACCTCGTTGCGTCAAGAGGAAACGACCAGCGAGGTGCCTATGCACGATCCTTTCGAAGCGTCCCTCAAGGCGCTCCTCAATACCCCGGCCAACGCTCAGGACGAGGAGGGCGATGACCAGGCGCGATTGCACCGCGTGCTCAAGACCGCCAACCGCCAGGTGGGCGCGGGTGCGCTGTTCGATCTGATCGGGCGGCACTGGGTATCGGTGCTGCTGCTGGCGCTGGGCAACGGTGCCCCTCATCTGAAGCCGCGCTCACGTCGCACCCGGCGTAGCGAATCTTCCCCGGAGATCCTGAAGTAGATGGAATTCGATATCTGGACCCAGAGTCTGCTGTCCGCCATGACCACCCTGTGGAGCAAGGTGGCCGGTTTCATCCCCAACGTCTTCGGCGCCCTGGTGGTGATCCTCGCCGGCTTCGCCGTCGCCAAGATTCTCGACACCGTGTTGTCGAAGGTCCTCGCCAAGCTCGGCCTGGATCGTATCCTTGCCGGTGCCGGTGTGACCAAGCAGCTGGCCAAGATCGGCATCCGCATCCCGGTCACCACCCTGATCGGCCGGATCGTCTACTGGTTTGTCCTGCTGGTGTTCCTGGTGTCGGCCGCCGAATCCCTGGGTCTGCAGCGCGTGTCCTCCACCCTGGACGTCATGGCGCTCTATGTACCCAAGATCTTTGGTGCCGCCCTGGTGCTCATCGTTGGCGTGCTGCTGGCGCAACTGGTCAGTGGCCTGGTCCACGGCGCCGCCGAGGGTGTCGGCCTGGATTACGCCGCGGGGCTGGGGCGCCTGGCCCAGGGCCTGGTCATCATCATTTCGATTTCGGTCGCGGTCGGTCAGCTGGAGATCAAGACCGAGCTGCTGAACCTGGTCATCGCCATCGTGCTGACCGCCTTCGCCCTGGCCGCCGCCCTGGCCCTGGGTCTGGGCAGTCGGGGGCTGGTGTCGCAGATTCTGGCCGGCATCTATGTGCGCGAACTCTACGAAGTCGGCCAGTGGGTGACCCTGGCGGACGTCGAAGGCGAGATCGAGGAAATCGGGACCGCCAAGACCCTCATCATGACCGAGGAGGGCGATATCGTTTCGGTTCCGAACCGTCTATTACTGGAGGCTCAGGTGCGCAGCCGCTGACAGGCGCCGCGGAGATGGCTATCATGCCCGCCACTTTTTGGTAGCCAACTCCGTCTTGAACAAGCCTGCCCCTCATGCCTACGACCCGACTACGCTCAGTGATGAAGAGCTGGTCCAGCGCGCGCATGGTGAACTCTTCCACGTGACGCGAGCCTACGAAGAACTGATGCGCCGTTATCAGCGCACCCTGTTCAACGTCTGCGCCCGCTACCTGGGGAACGACCGGGATGCAGACGATGTCTGCCAGGAGATCATGCTGAAGGTGCTTTACGGTTTGAAGAATTTCGAGGGGAAATCGAAATTCAAGACCTGGCTGTACAGCATCACCTACAACGAGTGCATCACTCAGTACCGCAAGGAACGTCGCAAGCGGCGGCTGGTAGAGGCATTAAGTCTGGATCCGATGGAGGAAGCCTCCGAGGAACGGGCGCCGAAGCTGGAAGAGAAGGGAGGGATGGATCGCTGGCTGGTCCATGTGGGTCAGGTCGATCGGGAGATTCTGGTGCTGCGCTTCGTCGCCGAGCTGGAGTTCCAGGAGATCGCCGACATCATGCACATGGGCCTCAGCGCCACCAAGATGCGGTACAAGCGGGCACTCGACAAACTGCGTGACAAGTTCGCAGCTGAAGTTGAGGGCTGACCGGATGTGTCGGTCGTAAGTTTTTGAACTTCACGAAAACTTGTTGTCGAAGCCTCCGGAGATTGCCGGAATTAGTACCACTAAAATGGGGATACAAAGGATGAAACTGAAGAGCACCTTGGGCGTCGTTATCGGCTCCCTGCTGGCAAGCGCCTCGCTGAGCGCCCTGGCACAAGGTCAAGGCGCCGTCGAGACCGAGCTGTTCGGCAGCCGTCTGTTCACCGACAGCCAGCGCAACATGACCAACGCTGACCTGTACGGCGGTTCCGTTGGCTACTTCCTGACCGATGACGTTGAGCTGGCGTTGTCCTACGGTGAGTACCACAACGCCCGTGGCGACCACGACCTGGGTCACAAGAACATCAAGGGCAGCCTGGCCGCTCTGGATGCCTACTACCACTTCGGTCAGCCCGGCGTCGGCCTGCGTCCGTACGTGTCCGGTGGCTTCGCTCACCAGTCCATCAGCAACCGTGACATCAACGAAGGTGGTCGTGATCGCTCCACCTACGCCAACCTGGGTGCCGGCCTGAAGTACTACTTCACCGAGAACCTGTATGCCCGTACCGGCGTGCAAGCTAACTACAACATCGACTACGGCGACACCGAGTGGAGCGCTGCTGTAGGTGTTGGTCTGAACTTCGGTGGTTCCACCAAGAAAGAAGTCGCTCCGGCTCCGGCTCCGGCCCCCGTTGCTGACGTCTGCACCGATTCCGACAACGACGGCGTCTGCGACAACGTCGACAAGTGCCCGAACACCCCGGCCAACGTCACCGTTGACGCTACCGGCTGCCCGGCTGCTGCCGAAACCGTTCGCGTCGAGCTGGACGTGAAATTCGATTTCGACAAGGCCGTGGTCAAGCCCAACAGCTATGCCGACATCAAGAACCTGGCTGATTTCATGCAGCAGTACCCGCAGACCTCGACCACCGTTGAAGGTCACACCGACTCCGTCGGCACCGACGCCTACAACCAGAAGCTGTCCGAGCGTCGTGCCAACGCCGTGCGTAACGTCCTGGTTAACCAGTACGGCGTGCAGGGCGGCCGCGTGAATGCTGTTGGTTACGGCGAATCCCGCCCGGTTGCTGACAACGCCACCGAAGCCGGTCGCGCTGTCAACCGTCGCGTAGAAGCCGAAGTCGAAGCTCAGGCCAAGTAAGCTGCCTGATCCAGACTCGAAAAAGCCCGCCTAGTGCGGGCTTTTTCATGCCTGACGTTTCTCGCGCCCGACTTCGATCAAGGTGCTACAGGCATAAAAAACCCCGCCGAAGCGGGGTTCTTACTGGCGGATCGATCAGCCGCGATCGTCCGAGATGTCGCGTTGGGCAACGCCGGTGTACAGCTGGCGCGGCCGGCCGATCTTGTAGGGACCGGACAGCATTTCCTGCCAGTGCGAGATCCAGCCGACGGTCCGCGCCATGGCGAAGATCACGGTGAACATGCTGGTCGGGATACCGATCGCCTTGAGGATGATGCCGGAGTAGAAGTCCACGTTCGGGTAGAGGTTGCGCTCGACGAAGTAGGGGTCCTTGCGAGCCAGTTCTTCGAGGCGCATGGCCAGTTCCAGCTGCGGATCGTTGATGCCGAGCTCGGCCAGGACCTCGTCGCAGGTCTGCTTCATCACCGTGGCGCGCGGATCGAAGTTCTTGTAGACGCGATGGCCGAAGCCCATCAGCTTGAACGGATCGTTCTTGTCCTTGGCCTTGGCCACGAACTTGTCGATGTTGGCCACATCGCCAATCTCGTCCAGCATCTTCAGTACCGCTTCGTTCGCGCCACCGTGCGCCGGGCCCCAAAGGGCGGCGATACCGGCAGCGATACAGGCGAAGGGGTTGGCGCCCGACGAACCGGCCAGGCGGACGGTAGAGGTGGAGGCGTTCTGCTCATGGTCGGCATGCAGGATGAAGATGCGATCCATGGCGCGGGCCAGCACCGGGCTGATCGGCTTTTCCTCGCACGGGGTGTTGAACATCATGTGCAGGAAGTTTTCCGCGTATCCCAGGTTGTTACGGGGATACATCATCGGCTGACCCATGGAGTACTTGTGCACCATGGCTGCCAGGGTCGGCATCTTGGCGATCAGGCGCATCGCCGAAATCTCGCGGTGCTGCGGATCGGTGATGTCCAGGGAGTCGTGGTAGAAGGCCGAGAGGGCGCCGACCACACCGCACATGATCGCCATGGGGTGCGCATCGCGGCGGAAGCCGTTGAAGAAGTTCTTCAGTTGCTCGTGAACCATGGTGTGGTTCTTGATGGTGTCAACGAACTGCGCCTTTTCTTGCGCGTTCGGCAATTCACCCTTGAGCAGCAGGTAACAGGTCTCGAGATAGTCGGATTTCTCCGCCAGTTGCTCGATCGGGTAGCCCCGGTGCAGCAGGATGCCCTTGTCACCATCGATATAGGTGATCTTGGACTCACACGAGGCAGTGGACATGAAGCCCGGGTCGAAGGTGAACACACCAGTGGAGGTGAGGTTGCGAACATCGATCACGTCCGGGCCAAGGGTGCCGGACATAACGGGCAGGTCAACCGGATCCGCTCCCGAGATGATCAACTGCGCTTTCTTGTCAGCCATTAGGCCTCCTTATTTTGCTTTGAAATCATCAATAAACCCTCCACTCAGGGCCTCGCCCACTATAGAGGGATAAATTTGAAAGTCAATTTACGAAAATATCACCCTAAAGGCTCTTTCTGGGCGGATTGTGCGGCGAAAAGACCTTAACACGCAGGCTTCTGAATATCAGCTGGCGACGTCGGAATCGGGCATCCGCGTTTGTCATGAGTAGGCTAACTGTCTATAATTCTCGCCCGACCGTACCGGGTCGGCGAGCTGATGCCGAGCGGTCGAGACGCTTCCAACAGGAAGCGTGTAGCAGATGTGGAATCTCCTATAACTAGCCCGACCGCAATTGGGCCCTCAGTGTGAAAGAAGCCGTGAATAGCAAACGACCTGTAAACCTAGATCTCAGGACCATCAAACTACCTATCACAGCTTATACCTCGATTCTTCACCGTATCTCCGGCGTCATCCTGTTCCTCGGCATTGCAGTCATGCTTTATGGCCTGCACCTGTCCCTGGGCAGTCCGGAAGGCTTCGGCCAAGTGAAAGCTTTTCTGGCCTATCCGCTGGTCAAGCTCGTGATCTGGGGTCTGCTGTCTGCATTGCTCTACCATCTGGTCGCCGGCATCCGGCACCTGATCATGGATGGTGGCGCCGGCGAAACCCTGCAGGGTGGCAAGCTGGGTGCGCAGCTTGTGCTGGTCATTTCCGCAGTTCTGATCATTCTGGCAGGGGTTTGGGTATGGTAACTAACGTCACCAATCTTTCGCGTTCCGGTCTCTACGACTGGATGGCTCAACGGGTCTCGGCAGTCGTCCTTGCGGTCTACTTCCTCTTTATCATCGGCTACCTGATCCTTCACCCAGGGCTCACCTTCGAGCAATGGCACGGCCTGTTCTCCCACACCCTGATGCGCATCTTCAGCCTGCTGGCGCTGGTGTCCGTCTGCGTTCATGCCTGGGTTGGTATGTGGACCATCTCCACCGACTACCTGACCACCATGGCTATCGGCAAGGGCGCTACCGCCGTGCGTTTCCTGTTCCAGGCGGTATGCGGGTTCGCGATGTTCGCGTTCTTCGTCTGGGGCGTGCAGATCTTCTGGGGTGTTTGATCTATGTCCACAATTCGTCATATCTCGTTTGATGCCATTATCGTAGGTGGCGGCGGCGCCGGTATGCGCGCAGCGCTGCAACTGGCCCAGTCCGGTCACAAGACCGCGGTGATCACCAAGGTCTTCCCGACCCGTTCCCATACCGTGTCCGCCCAGGGCGGCATCACCTGCGCCATCGCCTCGGCCGACCCGAACGATGACTGGCGCTGGCACATGTACGACACCGTCAAGGGGTCGGACTACATCGGTGACCAGGACGCCATCGAGTACATGTGCTCCGTAGGCCCGGAAGCGGTCTTCGAACTCGAGCACATGGGTCTGCCGTTCTCCCGCACCGAGCAGGGCCGCATCTATCAGCGTCCCTTCGGCGGCCAGTCCAAGGACTACGGCAAGGGCGGCCAGGCCGCGCGGACCTGCGCCGCGGCCGACCGTACCGGTCACGCCCTGCTGCACACCCTCTATCAGGGCAACCTGAAGAACAACACGGTATTCCTCAACGAGTGGTACGCCGTGGATCTGGTGAAGAACCAGGACGGCGTCATCGTCGGGGTCATCGCCATCTGCATCGAGACCGGCGAGACCGTCTACGTCAAGGCCAAGGCCACCGTGCTGGCCACCGGCGGTGCGGGCCGTATCTATGCCTCCACCACCAACGCCCTGATCAACACCGGTGACGGCGTCGGCATGGCGCTGCGCGCCGGTGTGCCGGTGCAGGACATCGAGATGTGGCAGTTCCACCCCACCGGCATCGCCGGCGCCGGGGTGCTGGTCACCGAGGGTTGCCGTGGTGAGGGTGGCTATCTGATCAACAAGCACGGCGAGCGCTTCATGGAGCGCTATGCGCCCAACGCCAAGGACCTGGCCGGTCGCGACGTGGTCGCCCGTTCCATGGTCAAGGAAGTGCTGGCCGGCAACGGTTGCGGTCCGGATGGCGACCACGTGCTGCTGAAGCTGGACCACCTGGGTGAAGACGTGCTGCACAGCCGTCTGCCCGGCATCTGCGAACTGTCCAAGACCTTCGCCCATGTCGACCCGGTCGTCGCGCCGGTGCCCGTGATCCCCACCTGCCACTATATGATGGGCGGCATCGCCACCAACATTCATGGTCAGGCCATCACTCAGGACGCCAACGGCAACGACAGAATCATCGAAGGCCTGTTCGCCGTGGGCGAAGTGGCTTGCGTGTCCGTGCACGGCGCCAACCGCCTGGGTGGCAACTCGCTGCTGGACCTGGTGGTCTTCGGTCGTGCGGCCGGTCTGCATCTGGAGAAGGCGCTCAAGGACGGCATCGAGCACCGCGGTGCTTCGGAAAGCGACCTGGAAGCCTCGCTGCAGCGTCTGTCCGGCGTCAATGAGCGGACCACTGGCGACGACGTCGCCACGCTGCGCAAGCAGCTGCAGACTTGCATGCAGAACTACTTCGGGGTGTTCCGCACCGGCGAGTACATGCAGAAGGGCATCGCCGAGCTGGCCGATCTGCGCGAGCGCATCGCCAAGGTCAAGATCAACGACAAGAGCCAGGGCTTCAACACCGCCCGTATCGAGGCGCTCGAGTTGCAGAACCTGCTGGAAGTGGCCGAAGCAACCGCCATCGCTGCCGAGAACCGCAAGGAGTCCCGTGGTGCTCACGCCCGTGAAGACTTCGAAGAGCGTGACGACGAGAACTGGCTGTGCCACACCCTCTATTTCCCCGGTGAAAAGCGGGTCAGTAAGCGTGGAGTCAACTTCGCGCCCAAGACCGTACCGATGTTCGAACCCAAGGTTCGGACTTACTAAAGGTGACCACCATGTTGAAAGTCAGCGTTTATCGTTACAACCCGGATCAGGACGGCCTGCCGTCCATGCAGGAGTTCCAGGTCGATACCGGTGGGAAGGACCTCATGGTGCTGGACGTCCTGGCTCTGATCAAAGAGCAGGATGAAGGCTTCTCCTACCGTCGTTCCTGCCGCGAAGGTGTGTGCGGCTCCGACGGCATGAACATCAACGGCAAGAACGGCCTGGCGTGCATCACGCCGCTGTCGGCCGTGGTCAAGAACGACAAGCTGGTCGTGCGCCCGCTGCCCGGCCTGCCGGTCATCCGTGACCTGGTCGTCGACATGAGCATCTTCTACAAGCAGTACGAGAAGGTGAAGCCGTTCCTGCAGAACGAGACTCCGGCCCCGGCCATCGAGCGCCTGCAGAGCCCGGAAGACCGCGAGAAGATCGATGGTCTGTACGAGTGCATCCTGTGTGCCTGCTGCTCGACGTCCTGCCCGTCCTTTTGGTGGAACCCCGACAAGTTCCTCGGCCCCGCCGCGCTGCTGCAGGCCTATCGCTTCCTGGCCGACAGTCGTGACACCAAGACCCAGGAACGTCTGGCGGCCATGGACGATCCGTTCAGCGTGTTCCGCTGCCGGTCGATCATGAACTGCGTGGCGGTCTGTCCCAAGGGGCTGAACCCGACCAAGGCCATTGGCCATGTGCGGGCGATGCTGCTGCAGAGCGGTACCTGATCCACGTCCCGCCCGGCCAGTTGTGCCGGGCGGGTTCGTTAGCGACCTCGATAGCTTGATTCAACCAATGTCCATTCAGGGATACCCGGAACAGCATCCGGGCATTGGCGCAGCCGTAGGGAGGCCAGGTCTCGCGTCGAGACTGGTTATCGGCTGATGCTATCTCTGCCGAAGGGGTGAACTAGATGCACGAAAGTCAGATGCAGCAACTGTGGGACAGCGCTCACCTGTCCGGCAGTAACGCTGCCTATGTGGAAGAGCTCTATGAGCTGTTTCTGCACGATGCCAACGCTGTGCCGGAAGAGTGGCGCACCTACTTCCAGAAGCTGCCTGCGGTCACTGGCAATTCGCCGGACGTCGCGCATTCCGCGATCCGTGACCATTTCGTGCTGTTGGGCAAGAACCAGCGGCGAGCTCAACCGGTTTCGGCCGGTACCGTCAGTTCCGAACACGAGAAGAAGCAGGTCGAAGTCCTGCGTCTGATCCAGGCGTATCGTCTGCAGGGCCATCAGGCTGCCCAGCTCGATCCCCTGGGTCTGTGGAAGCGTCAGCCGCCTGCCGATCTGCTGCTCAACCACTATGGGTTGACCGATGCCGATCTGGATACCACATTCCGCACCGGTGAATTGTTCATCGGCAAAGAGGAGGCAACTCTCCGTGAAATCAGGGATGCGCTGCAAGAGACATATTGCCGCACGGTCGGTGCGGAGTTCATGCACATCGTCGATTCCGAGGAGCGCCGCTGGTTCCTGCAGCGCCTGGAAAGCGTCCGTGGCCGCCCGCAGTATTCCCCTGAAGTCCGCACCCATCTGCTGGAGCGCCTGACCGCCGCCGAAGGCCTGGAAAAGTACCTGGGCACCAAGTACCCGGGCACCAAGCGTTTCGGCCTGGAAGGGGGCGAGAGCCTGATTCCGCTGATCGACGAGATCATCCAGCGTTCCGGTTCCTATGGCGTCAAGGAGCTGGTGATCGGCATGGCCCACCGTGGCCGCCTGAACGTGCTGGTCAACACCCTGGGCAAGAACCCGCGCGACCTGTTCGACGAATTCGAAGGCAAGAAGCTGGTCGAGCTGGGCTCCGGTGACGTCAAGTACCACCAGGGCTTCTCCTCCAACGTCATGACCCAGGGCGGCGAAGTCCACCTGGCGCTGGCGTTCAACCCTTCGCACCTGGAGATCGTCTCTCCGGTGGTGGAAGGTTCGGTACGTGCCCGCCAGGATCGCCGCGGCGATCGCTCCGGCGACAAGGTCGTACCCGTCGCCATCCACGGCGACGCGGCCTTCGCGGGCCAGGGCGTGGTCATGGAAACCTTCCAGATGTCGCAGACCCGCGCCTACAAGACCGGCGGCACCCTGCACCTCGTCATCAACAACCAGGTGGGCTTCACCACCAACCGCCAGGAAGACGCGCGCTCCACCGAGTACGCCACCGACGTCGCCAAGATGATCCAGGCGCCGATCTTCCACGTGAACGGCGACGATCCCGAAGCGGTGCTGTTCGTCACCCAGCTGGCGGTCGACTACCGCATGCAGTTCAAGCGTGACATCGTCATCGACCTGGTGTGCTACCGCCGTCGCGGCCACAACGAGGCCGACGAGCCGAGCGGCACCCAGCCGCTGATGTACCAGCAGATCGCCAAGCAGCGCACCACCCGCGATCTCTACGCCGATGCCCTGACCCAGGCCGGCGTGGTCACCGCCGAGCAGGTCCAGGCGCAGTTCGAAGCCTACCGCGGCGCCCTCGACGAGGGCCGTCACGTCGTGGCCAGCCTGGTCAAGGAACCCAATCGCGACCTGTTCGTCGACTGGAAACCCTACCTCGGCCACGCTTGGACCGCCCGGCACGACACCGGCTTCGACCTCAAGACCCTGCAGGACCTGGCCAACAAGCTGCTGCAGGTTCCGGAAGGCGTCGTGGTCCAGCGTCAGGTCGGCAAGATCCTCGAAGACCGCCAGAAGATGACTGCTGGCGGTCTGCCCCTGAACTGGGGCTTCGCCGAGACCATGGCCTACGCCACCCTGTTGCACGAAGGCCACCCGATCCGCATCACCGGTCAGGACGTCGGCCGTGGCACCTTCTCGCACCGTCACGCGGTGCTGCACAACCAGAAGGACGCCGTACCCTACGTGCCCCTGCAGCACCTGGCCGAAGACCAGCCGTCGTTCGAGATCTACGACTCCTTCCTCTCCGAGGAAGCGGTGCTGGGCTTCGAATACGGTTATGCCACCACCACGCCTAATGCGCTGGTGGTCTGGGAAGCCCAGTTCGGTGACTTCGCCAACGGTGCCCAGGTGGTCATCGACCAGTTCATCACCAGCGGCGAGATCAAGTGGGGTCGTCTCTGCGGCCTGACCATGCTGCTGCCCCATGGCTACGAAGGCCAGGGTCCGGAGCACTCGTCGGCTCGCTTGGAGCGTTACCTGCAACTGTGCGCCGAGCAGAACATCCAGGTCTGCGTACCGACTACGCCGGCGCAGATCTACCATCTGCTGCGTCGTCAGGTGATCCGCCCGCTGCGCAAGCCGCTGGTGGTGCTCACGCCCAAGTCGCTGCTGCGCCACAAGCTGGCCATCTCGACTCTGGAAGACCTGGCCCATGGTTCGTTCCAGACCGTGATCAACGAGCTGGATCAGATCGATGCCCAGCAGGTTAAGCGCCTGGTCCTGTGCAGCGGCAAGGTCTACTACGACCTGCTGGAAAAGCGCCGCAGCGAGAATCGCCAGGACATCGCCATCGTGCGTCTGGAGCAGCTCTATCCGTTCCCGGAAGACGATCTGGCCGAGGTACTGGCCGGTTATCCGAACCTTGAGCGCGTGGTCTGGTGCCAGGAAGAACCGATGAACCAGGGTGCCTGGTACTGCAGCCAGCATCACATGCGTCGCGCCGTGTCCGCCTACAAGCAGGGCCTGGGTCTGGAATACGCCGGTCGCGATGCGTCCGCCGCACCGGCCTGTGGCTATGCCTCCATGCACGCCGAGCAGCAGGAAAAACTGCTGAACGATGCTTTCTCCGTTTGATTCGCCACGCGACTACTAGAGATCACTAAGGAAATTCATAGAATGGCTATCGAGATCAAAGCCCCTACCTTCCCGGAATCGGTCGCTGACGGCACCGTCGCCACCTGGCACAAGAAGCCAGGCGAAGCGGTCAAGCGTGACGAATTGCTGGTTGACATCGAGACCGACAAGGTCGTGCTGGAAGTCGTGGCACCTGTCGATGGTGTCCTGGCCGAGGTCCTGAAGAACGAAGGCGACACCGTGCTGAGCGAAGAAGTCATCGCTCGCGTGGAAGAGGGTGCCACTGCCGCCGCCGCGCCGGCTGCCCAGCCGACCGCTGCCAGCGCTCCGGCTGCCGCGCCGGCCGCCGGTGGTGAAGAGGACCCGATCCTGGCTCCTGCCGCACGCAAGATCGCCGAAGAGAACGGCATCGATCCGGCTACCTTGGTCGGCACCGGCAAGGGCGGTCGCATCACCAAGGAAGACGCCGTCGCCGCCGTCGAGGCCAAGAAGTCCGGCGCCGCCGCTCCGGCTGCCAAGCCCGCTGCCGCCGCCGCTCCGGTGGTGACCGCCGCTGGCGACCGTACCGAGAAGCGCGTGCCCATGACCCGCCTGCGGGCCAAGGTCGCCGAGCGCCTGGTGGAAGCCCAGTCCAGCATGGCCATGCTGACGACCTTCAACGAGGTCAACATGAAGCCGATCATGGACCTGCGCTCCAAGTACAAGGACATGTTCGAGAAGAAGCACAATGGCGTGCGCCTGGGCTTCATGTCCTTCTTCGTCAAGGCCGCCACCGAGGCGCTCAAGCGTCAGCCGGGCGTCAACGCCTCCATCGACGGTAACGACATCGTCTATCACGGTTACCAGGACATCGGCGTGGCCGTGTCCAGCGACCGTGGCCTGGTGGTTCCGGTGCTGCGCAACGCCGAGTTCATGAGCCTGGCGGAAGTGGAAGGCACCATCGCCGACTTCGGCAAGAAGGCCAAGGCCGGCAAGCTGACCATGGACGACATGCAGGGCGGTACCTTCACCATCTCCAACGGTGGTGTCTTCGGTTCGCTGCTGTCCACGCCCATCGTCAACCCGCCGCAGACCGCGATCCTGGGCATGCACAAGATCCAGGAGCGCCCCATGGCGGTGAACGGCCAGGTCGTGATCCTGCCGATGATGTATCTTGCGCTGTCCTACGACCATCGCCTGATCGATGGCAAGGAAGCCGTGACCTTCCTGGTCACCATGAAGGACCTGCTGGAAGACCCGGCTCGTCTGCTGCTGGACATCTGATCCGGCTCTCGCGGTGCGGGGCAGGGGCCACGCACCGCTTCAAGTTTTCCTGCCTGAAGCTGCTCCAAGGGGATTAGTGTATGAGCGACAAATTCGACGTAGTGGTGATCGGCGCAGGCCCTGGTGGCTACGTGGCCGCCATCCGCGCCGCGCAGCTCGGTCTGAAGACGGCCTGTGTCGAGCGCTACAAGGGCAAGGAAGGCAAGGTCGCCCTGGGCGGCACCTGCCTGAACGTGGGTTGCATTCCCTCCAAGGCGCTGCTGGACAGCTCCTACAAGTACCACGAGGCCCACGAGGGCTTTAAGGTCCACGGCATCGACGCGCCGAACGTCACCATCGACGTGCCCACCATGATCGGTCGCAAGGACCAGATCGTGAAGAACCTCACCGGCGGCGTGGCCACCCTGTTCAAGGCGAACGGCGTGACCCTGCTGGAAGGCAACGGCAAGCTGCTGTCCGGCAAGAAGGTCGAAGTCACCGGTCTGGACGGCAACGTCCAGGTGGTCGAGGCCGAGAACGTCATCCTGGCGTCCGGCTCGCGTCCCATCGACATCCCGCCGGCTCCGGTGGACCAGAAGGTCATCGTCGATTCCACCGGCGCCCTGGAATTCCAGAGCGTGCCCAAGCGTCTGGGCGTGATCGGTGCCGGCGTCATCGGCCTGGAACTGGGTTCGGTCTGGGCCCGTCTGGGCGCCGAAGTCACCGTGCTGGAAGCCCTGGACAAGTTCCTGGTCGCCGCCGATGAGCAGGTGTCCAAGGAAGCCTACAAGATCCTCTCCAAGCAGGGTCTGAACATCCGCATGGGTGCTCGCGTGACCGGTTCCCAAGTGAACGGCGAAGAAGTCACCGTCAACTACACCGAAGCCGGTGAAGAAAAGCAGATCACCTTCGATCGTCTGATCGTCGCCGTGGGCCGTCGTCCGGTCACCACCGACCTGCTGGCATCCGACAGCGGCGTGGAAAGCGACGAGCGTGGCTACATCTACGTCGACGACCATTGCGCTACCAGCGTGCCGGGCGTGTTCGCCATCGGCGACTGCGTGCGCGGTCTGATGCTGGCCCACAAGGCCTCGGAAGAAGGCGTGATGGTCGCCGAGCGCATCGCCGGTCACAAGGCCCAGATGAACTATGATCTGGTCCCCTCGGTGATCTACACCCACCCGGAAATCGCATGGGTCGGCAAGACCGAGCAGGCCCTGAAGGCCGAAGGCGTCGAAGTCAACGTCGGCACCTTCCCCTTCGCGGTCAGCGGGCGTGCCCTGGCGGCCAACGACACCGCCGGCTTCGTCAAGGTCGTGGCGGATGCCAAGACCGATCGCGTCCTGGGCGTCCATGTGGTCGGCCCGAGCGCGGCGGAGCTGGTGCAGCAAGGCGCCATCGCCATGGAATTCGGCTCCAGCGCCGAAGACCTGGGCATGATGGTGTTCTCGCACCCGACGCTGTCCGAGGCGCTGCACGAAGCGGCCCTGGCGGTGAACGGTCATGCGATCCACGCGGTGAATCGCAAGAAGCGGTAAGAGATTTACAGAACCACGGGGTCGCCGACCGCCGTGGAGCCTCAGGGCTCCACCGCAGGAAGGCACCTCGGACTCTTGTTAGTGGGGTGTGAGACACCCCACTAGGGCAGGGGTCACAGGTGGCGCGGTGCCCGCGACCGTCCGGAGGACGGCTCGGATAACGCACAGCGTCGAATGCGCAATACCCAACGAAGACGGTAGACAAGCATGAATCTCCACGAGTATCAGGGTAAGCAGCTGTTCGCTGAATACGGCCTGCCCGTTTCCAAAGGCTACGCTGTCGACACCCCCCAGGAGGCCTACGAGGCTTGCGGCCGTATCGGCGGCGACGAGTGGGTCGTCAAGGCCCAGGTACATGCCGGTGGCCGTGGCAAGGCCGGTGGTGTGAAACTGGTCAAGAGCAAGGAAGAAGCCAAGGAATTCGCCGCCAAGTGGCTGGGCCAGCGTCTGGTGACCTACCAGACTGACGCCAACGGTCAGCCGGTCACCAAGATCCTGGTTGAATCCTGCACCGACATCGATCAGGAGCTCTATCTGGGCGCCGTGGTCGATCGTTCCAGCCGCCGTATCGTGTTCATGGCGTCCACCGAAGGTGGCGTGGACATCGAGAAAGTCGCTCACGACACTCCGGAAAAGATTCTCAAGGCCACCATCGATCCGCTGGTGGGCGCTCAGCCCTACCAGGGTCGCGACCTGGCTTTCCAGCTGGGCCTGAAAGGTGACCAGATCAAGCAGTTCACCCAGATCTTCGTCGGTCTGGCCAAGCTGTTCCAGGACTACGACCTGGCGCTGCTGGAAGTGAACCCGCTGGTGATCAAGAAGGACGGCAACCTGCACTGCCTGGATGCCAAGATCAACATCGACAGCAACGCCATCTACCGTCAGCCCAAGCTGCGCGCCTTCCACGACCCGTCGCAGGACGACGCCCGTGAAGCCCATGCGCAGAAGTGGGAACTGAACTACGTGGCCCTGGAAGGCAGCATCGGCTGCATGGTCAACGGTGCCGGTCTGGCCATGGGTACCATGGACATCGTCAACCTGCACGGCGGCAAGCCGGCCAACTTCCTCGACGTTGGCGGTGGTGCGACCAAAGAGCGCGTGACCGAGGCGTTCAAGATCATCCTGTCCGACAGCAACGTGAAGGCCGTTCTGGTCAACATCTTCGGCGGCATCGTGCGCTGCGACATGATCGCCGAAGGCATCATCGGCGCCGTGAAAGAAGTTGGCGTGAAGGTGCCGGTCGTGGTTCGCCTGGAAGGCAACAACGCCGAACTCGGTGCCAAGGTCCTGGCCGAAAGCGGCCTGAACATCATCGCGGCAACCAGCCTGACCGACGCTGCCCAGCAGGTCGTCAAGGCCGCGGAGGGTAAGTAATGAGCGTCCTGATCAACAAAGACACCAAGGTCATCTGCCAAGGCTTCACCGGTAGCCAGGGTACCTTCCACTCCGAACAGGCCATCGCCTATGGCACCCAGATGGTCGGCGGCGTGACCCCCGGCAAGGGCGGCTCCACCCACCTGGGTCTGCCGGTGTTCAACACCGTGCGTGAAGCCGTCGAAGCTACTGGCGCCGACGCTTCGGTGATCTACGTGCCGGCTCCCTTCTGCAAAGACTCCATCATGGAAGCGGCGCTGGGCGGCATCAAGCTGATCGTCTGCATCACCGAGGGTATCCCTACCCTCGACATGCTGGATGCCAAGGTGAAGTGTGACGAGCTGGGCGTACGCCTGATCGGCCCGAACTGCCCTGGCGTCATCACCCCCGGCGAGTGCAAGATCGGCATCATGCCCGGTCACATCCACCTGCCGGGCAAGGTCGGTATCGTGTCGCGTTCCGGCACCCTGACCTACGAAGCCGTGAAGCAGACCACCGATGCCGGCTTCGGCCAGTCCACCTGCGTGGGCATCGGCGGCGATCCCATTCCGGGTTCGAACTTCATCGATATCCTGAAGTTGTTCCAGGAAGATCCGCAGACCGAAGCCATCGTGATGATCGGCGAGATCGGCGGCAGCGCTGAAGAAGAAGCCGCGGCCTACATCAAGGCCAACGTGACCAAGCCGGTGGTGTCCTACATCGCCGGTGTCACCGCACCGCCCGGCAAGCGCATGGGCCACGCCGGCGCCATCATCTCCGGCGGCAAGGGTACTGCGGACGAGAAGTTCGCCGCCCTGCAGGACGCGGGTGTGAAGACCGTGCGTTCCCTGGCTGACATCGGCAAGGCCCTGGCCGAGCTGACCGGTTGGGAAGTCAAGAAGGCCTGAGCCTGATTGACGATAGAAAAGGCCGCCTTCGGGCGGCCTTTTTCATGGGCGCGACCATGACGCCTCATCAGCTGCCAGCTGCCTTTTCGCGGGTAATTCGTTAGGATGGCAACCTTCCGCTCCAACGGCCACCCCGTGGCCCCGCCAAGACCTGCTCCCATGAGGGCGGGCTGCCTCGTTTTCCTCATTGCTGGTACTGCCTTCCATGAAAGCTTTGCAAAGCCGGGATGTCCTGGCCCTTGGATTCATGACGTTCGCGTTGTTCGTCGGCGCGGGCAACATCATCTTTCCCCCGATCGTCGGTCTGCAGGCGGGCGAGCACGTCTGGAGCGCTGCCCTGGGCTTTCTGCTGACCGCTGTCGGCCTGCCGGTGCTGACGCTGATCGCCCTGGCACGGGTCGGAGGCGGCATGGACGCCCTGAGCAAGCCGCTCGGCCAGACCGCCGCCCGCACCCTGGCCATCGTCTGCTACCTGTCGGTGGGCCCGCTGTTCGCCACGCCGCGCACCGCCACGGTGTCCTTCGAGGTCGGCGTCGCGCCCCTGCTGGGCAACGGACCCATACCGCTGTTCCTCTACAGCCTGGCCTATTTCCTGGTGGTGCTGGTGGTCTCGCTCTATCCGGGACGCCTGCTCGATACCGTGGGGCGCTTTCTCGGTCCGCTGAAGATCCTGGCGCTGGCGGTACTGGGCGGCGCCGCGCTGTTCTGGCCGGCTGGCGGTCCTGCCACGGCGGCACCGGACTACGCCTCGCGGGCGCTGTCCCAGGGCTTCGTCAACGGCTACCTGACCATGGATACCCTGGGCGCCCTGGTATTCGGCATCGTCATCGTCAACGCCATTCGTGCCCGTGGCGTGACGGCGCCGCAGCTGCTGACGCGCTACACCATCATCGCCGGGCTGATTGCCGGGGCAGGGCTGGTGCTGGTCTACCTGAGTCTGTTCCAGCTCGGCGCCGGTAGCGGAGTGCTGGTGCCCCATGCCAGCAATGGCGCCGAGGTCCTGCATGCCTATGTGCAGCACACCTTCGGCAGTGTCGGCAGCGACTTCCTCGCGGTGCTGATCACCCTGGCCTGCCTGGTCACGGCGGTGGGCCTGACCTGCGCCTGCGCGGAGTTCTTCAGCGAATTCCTGCCGTTCAGCTATCGCAGTCTGGTGGTTCTGCTGGCGGCGTTCTCGCTGTTGGTGTCAAACCTAGGCCTGACCCAGCTGATCCAGATCTCGGTGCCGATCCTGACCGCCATCTATCCGCCCTGCATCGCCCTGGTGGTGATGAGCTTCTTCACCGCCCGCTGGGTGGCGCCTGGGCGCATCCTCGGGCCGGTGCTGCTGGTGGCCCTGGCCTTCGGCATCCTCGATGGCCTACAGGCGGCGCACCTGACGGTGCCCTATCTGAGCGGTGCCGTACAGTGGCTGCCGCTGGCCGACTCGGGGCTGGGCTGGCTGTTGCCGGCCGTGGTGGTGGGGCTGGTCGCCCTGACGCTGGAAAGCCTGCGGCCTGGCGAACGCGTCCAAGAGGACGAGGCCGAACCGGATCCCTCGCGTTCCTGAATCAGCCGCCCACAAAAAAGCCCGCATAAGCGGGCTTTTTTCATATCCAGACAGCTTACGGCTTGGGCTGGGTAGCCGGCGCGTTGCCGTTGGCGGTACCGGTGGCCGGGCTGACCGAGGTGGCTTCGCCTTTGGATTGCTCCTTGGCAGCCTCGTTGGCGGCTTCGTTGCGCTGCTCAGCAGCCTTGTTGCTCTGCTCAGCGGCTTTGTTCAGGTTTTCCTGGGCTTTCTGTTCGGTCTTGGCAGCATCCTGAGCCTTGTTTTCGGAAGGCTTGTCACAGGCGGCGAGGCCGAAGGCGGCAGTGAAGAGCAGGGCAATAGCGAAGGGCTTTTTCATGTGTTTTCTCCTTATGAACTACACGACAGCCGTTCGAGCGCCCCGTTAAAAGTTAAGTTCCGCGTCTAGCCCAGGCATCGCGCAAATTCCTACTTGCATCGCGAACCGAGCGCGCCAAGGTTGAAATGTCATCGGGCGCCCCCATCTCCGCGACATCGCCAGGCATCTGGTGCGTACCTATCGATAGCGGAGTTCGTAGCATGAGTGTGGAGACTCAAAAGGAAACCCTAGGCTTCCAGACCGAAGTGAAGCAGCTGCTTCACCTGATGATTCACTCGCTGTATTCCAACAAGGAAATCTTCCTGCGCGAATTGATTTCCAACGCCTCCGACGCGGCCGACAAGCTCAGATTCGAGGCCTTGTCCAAGCCCGAACTGCTCGAAGGCGGGGATACGCTGAAGATTCGCCTGAGCTTCGACAAGGAGGCCGGCACGGTCACCCTCGAAGACAACGGTATCGGCATGAGCCGCGAAGAGGTGATCGCTCACCTCGGCACCATCGCCAAGTCCGGTACCGCCGATTTCCTGAAGAATCTCAGCGGCGACCAGAAGAAGGATTCCAACCTCATCGGTCAGTTCGGCGTGGGCTTCTACTCGGCGTTCATCGTCGCCGATCAGGTCGACGTCTACACCCGCCGTGCCGGCCAGCCTGCCGCCGAAGGCGTGCACTGGTCGTCGAAGGGGGAAGGGGAGTTCGAGGTCGCGAACATCGACAAGCCCGAACGCGGTACCCGCATCGTGCTGCACCTCAAACCCGAGGAAACCGAGTTCGCCGATGGCTGGCGCCTGCGCAATGTGGTCAAGAAATACTCCGACCACATCGGCCTGCCCATCGAGCTGCCCAAGGAGCAGCAGGGTGGCGAGGACGAGCAGCCGACCGCCGCCGAGTGGGAAACCGTCAACCGTGCCAGCGCGCTCTGGACCCGTCCGCGTACCGAACTCAAGGACGAGGACTACCAGGAGTTCTACAAGCACGTCGGCCATGACTTCGAGAATCCGCTGACCTGGAGCCACAACAAGGTCGAGGGCAAGCTCGAATACACCTCGCTGCTGTACGTGCCGGCCCGTGCGCCCTTCGATCTCTACCAGCGTGAAGCGCCCAAGGGCCTGAAGCTCTATGTGCAGCGCGTCTTCATCATGGACCAGGCCGACCAGTTCCTGCCGCTGTACCTGAGATTCATCAAGGGTGTGGTGGATTCCAACGACCTGTCGCTGAACGTGTCCCGCGAGATCCTGCAGAAGGATCCGGTGATCGACTCCATGAAGTCGGCGCTGACCAAACGCGTGCTGGACATGCTCGAGAAGCTGGCCAAGAGCGAGCCGGAGAAGTACCAGTCGTTCTGGGGCCACTTCGGCCAGGTGCTCAAGGAAGGTCCGGCGGAAGACTTCGCCAACCGCGAGAAGATCGCCGGCCTGCTGCGTTTCGCCTCGACCCACAATGGCGACGATGCCCAGAACGTGTCCCTGGCCGACTACATCGGCCGGATGAAGGAAGGTCAGGACAAGATCTACTACCTGACCGGCGAGAGCCATGCCCAGATCAAGAACAGCCCGCACCTGGAAGTCTTCCGCAAGAAGGGTGTCGAGGTGCTGCTGCTGACCGATCGCATTGACGAGTGGCTGATGAGCTATCTCACCGAATTCGACGGCAAGCATTTCGTCGATGTCGCCCGTGGCGATCTGGATCTCGGCAAGCTCGACAGCGAAGAAGACAAGCAGGCCCAGGAAGAGGTCGCCAAGACCAAGGAAGGCCTGGTGGAGCGCCTCAAGCAGGCCCTGGATGCCCAGGTCAGCGAAGTTCGCGTGTCCCATCGCCTGACCGATTCGCCGGCGATCCTGGCCATCGGCGAGCAGGACCTCGGCTTGCAGATGCGCCGCATCCTGGAAGCCAGCGGTCAGAAGGCGCCGGATTCCAAGCCGATCTTCGAGATCAATCCGCAGCACCCGCTGATCGAGAAACTCGATGGCGAGCCCGACGAGGACCGCTTCGCCGACCTGTCGCACATCCTGTTCGATCAGGCTGCGCTGGCCGCCGGCGACAGCCTCAAGGATCCCGCCGCCTATGTCCGCCGGTTAAACAAACTGCTGGTGGAATTGTCCGCTTGAAGATGGAGAAGCCCGCCTCGGCGGGCTTTTTCTTATCTATCCTTTGGAGGACCCCATGGTCGAAGTCACTGTAAAACCCGTTGCCTACGAAATCGATGGTCAGCCGTTCGAGAGCCAGCTGGTGTACGCCACCAGCAGTCATCCGACCCGTCCGGGCGTGCTCTTCGCGCCCAACTGGATGGGGGTGTCCCATGGCGCCGTCGACCAGGCCAAGGCGCTGGCCGAGGCCGACGGCCTGGCTTACCTGGTCGTGGATTTCTACGGTCGCAATGTGCGCCCGCAGAATGCCGACGAGGCCCTGGCGGCCATGACGCCGATCCGCGGCGATCGCGCGCTGTTGCGCCAGCGCATGCAGGCGGCTCATGCGGCGCTGGTCGCCCAGGCCGAGACGGCGGCGGTGGATGTC
Source organism: Pseudomonas sp. LA5 (assembly GCF_028640825.1). NCBI lineage: Bacteria > Pseudomonadati > Pseudomonadota > Gammaproteobacteria > Pseudomonadales > Pseudomonadaceae > Pseudomonas > Pseudomonas sp. LA5. Next base: position 256,276 of record NZ_JAQYZY010000019.1, on the reverse strand, counting down.
CACCAGATCGCTGCCATCGGCTTCTGTTTTGGCGGCTGCGCGGCGCTGGAACTGGCGCGCGATGGGGCGCCGCTGAGCGCCGTGGTGACCTTCCACGCCAATCTGGATACGCCCAACCCGGCCGATGCGGCCCGTATCACCGGTCCGGTACTGGTGCTGCACGGCGCCGCCGATCCCATGGTGCCGGACGAGCAGCTCACCGGCTTCCGCCAGGAGATGGATGCCGCCCAGGTGGATTGGCAACTGCTGAGCTATGGCGGCGCGGTGCATTCCTTCACCGATCCCGAAGCCAACAATCCGGGCAAGCAGCAGTATCACCCGGTGGTGGCCAAGCGTGCCTTCCTGGCGATGCACAACCTGTTCGACGAAGTCTTCGCCCAGGGCTGATGATTTTCGTTGTCTGCCGGAGCCCGGGTCGGGCCCGGCAGGGTCAGCCGCGGATGACTTCCTGGGTGAAATCCAGGGGCCCGCGGCAGCGTCGGCACAGATAGCGCCGTCCCTTGCGCACCAGAGCGTGACGCTGGGCGGTGAATTCGAAGCGACCGTCCGGGCAGTTGCAGCGATACAGGTATAGGGTGCGGGCCCGTTGCGGCAATTCGTAGGTATGGCAGCGATCCGGCGGCAGGCCATAGACGCCACGCATGATCAGCTGCCACTCCTCGCCATGGGGCCTGATGCCGCCACCAAACAACTGGTGCGCCACCAGATGCGCCACCTCATGGGCCACGGTCTGTTCGAGGAAGTGAGCGCGATTTTGCTGATAGAGCTGCCCGTTGAATCTCAACCGGTTCTCGGTGAGATGGGCGACGCCGGCGCGCTGGCCACGCAGGGCCAGGCCGACGTCAGGGCGCGGGAAGCGACGTTTGAAGAAGGCCTCGGCCTGCCGATAGCAGTCTTCGACCCGGGCGTGGAGTTGTTCAGGCATGGGCAACCTCTGGCGAGGCGGGTGATTATGCCGAAGCTGGTGCCTGCGCCCTAGCGTCCGCGGTCGGCTGGTGGCCATAGTGCCGCCTCAGCGTATCCATGGCCGCGTTGATGGTCTGCAGTCGACCGGTGCTGCCGCCACGATCCGGATGGTGCCGACTGGCGAGCTGGCGATAGCGGCGGCGGATCTGGCCGTAGTCCGCCGAACGATCCAGGCCTAGCAGGCGCAGGGCTTCCAGTAGTTCGGACTCGCCATTGACCAGCGCCCAGAAGTGATTGAGCAGGTTGGCCACGTCTTCCGGCGTGGTGGTCTCCAGCTGGGTGAGATCCAGGTAATAGGCGCGCAGCGGATCGGCCACGATCAGCCCGGGCCGGGCGCGCAGATAGGGTCGCAGTTCGATGCGCAGGGCGCTGATGATCAGTTCGGCGCGCTGTTCGGCACGCAGCTGGTCGCGCAGCTGGTAGAGGGCATTGAAGACGCGAAAATGCAGGCGGAAGAGTTCGTAGTTGTCGGTCACCGGGCGCGGCGGGACCAGGTGCGAACCCGCCCGGCGCAAGGCCTGCAGCAACTCGTACTCCGACAGGCTGGTCTGGGCTCCGAGCAGTTCCTGATGGAGCGCCGTCATGAGCGCCTGGGTTTCGCTCATGGCTGCCGGTCGCCACGGACTGACGTTCGGGGTAGGGCGGCGGAAGCTTTGCGCGTAAAATGCCGGCCTTTCGTTTTTTCCTTTCGCGGATTCATCCATGGGCACCCTTTCGGTCAACCAGAACAAGCTGCAAAAACGCCTGCGCCGTCTTACCGGCGAAGCCATCGCCGACTACAACATGATCGAGGACGGCGACAAGGTCATGGTCTGCCTGTCCGGTGGCAAGGACAGCTACACCCTGCTCGACATGCTGCTCTATCTGCAGAAGGTCGCGCCGATTCGCTTCGAGATCGTGGCGGTCAACCTCGACCAGAAGCAGCCGGGCTTTCCTGAACACGTTTTACCCCAGTATCTGCAGGAACTGGGGGTCGAGTACCACGTTCTGGAACGTGATACCTATTCCGTGGTGAAGGAAAAGATCCCCGAGGGCAAGACCACCTGTTCGCTGTGCTCGCGCCTGCGCCGGGGCATCCTCTATACCTTCGCCGACGAGATCGGTGCGACGAAGATGGCGCTCGGCCATCATCGCGATGACATGGTAGAAACCTTCTTCCTCAATTTGTTCCATGGCGGCACCCTCAAGGCCATGCCGCCCAAGTTGCGCGCCGATGACGGCCGCAATGTGGTGATCCGCCCGCTCGCCTACTGCAACGAGAAGGACATCGAGGCCTACGCCGTCCTGCGCGAATTCCCCATCATTCCCTGCAACCTTTGCGGCTCCCAGGAAAACCTGCAGCGCAAGGTGGTCAAGGAGATGCTGCTGGAGTGGGAGCGCAAGACGCCGGGGCGCACCGAGATCATGTTCCGCGCCCTGCAGAACGTGGTGCCCTCGCAGCTGGCCGATCGCGAGCTGTTCGACTTCGCCGGTCTCAAGATCGATGACAGCGCGACCCCGCGCTTCGTCCAGGTGATGAATCTCTGATGCGGGACTACGCCTGGCTGCTCGAATACGCCCTCAACCGCTGTGGCTCGCGTGCGGCCCTGGAAGCGCGACTGCCGCAACCGGTGGACGCCGCGACCCTGAGGTCCGTGGGCGATGACCGCTATCTGTCGCTGCTGACCCGCCGCATCTTTCGCGCCGGCCTCAAGCACAGCCTGGTGGATGCCAAGTGGCCGGCCTTCGAGGAGGTCTTCTTCGGCTTCGATCCGGAGAAGGTGGTGCTCATGGGCGGCGAACGCCTGGAGCGGCTGATGCAGGATGCGCGGCTGATCCGCCACCTGGGCAAGTTGCGCAGCGTGCCGATCAACGCCCAGATGGTGCTCGATTTCCAGCGCAGCCGCGGCAGCTTCGGCCAGTTGCTGGCCGAATGGCCCACAGAGGACATCGTTGGCCTGTGGGAGCTGCTGACCAAGCGTGGCAACCAGCTGGGTGGCCTGTCGGCGCAGCGCTTCCTGCGCATGGCCGGCAAGGACACCTTCCTGGCGACCGACGATGTGGTGACGGCGCTCAAGGCGCAGAACATCCTCGACAAGGCGCCCACCGCCAAGCGCGATCGGCAGCAGATGCAGGAGGCCTTCAACCTCTGGCAGGAACAGAGCGGGCGTCCGCTCTGCCAGCTGTCGGTGATGCTGGCCCTGACGGTGAATCATTGACTGACGCCCGGGGTCTGCTCGCGCGGGCCGGGCGGGTGCTGTTCATCACCGGGGCAGGGCTCTCCGCCGACTCCGGACTGCCGACCTATCGCGGCCTCGGCGGACTGTACAACGGCCTCACCGAGGAAGGCATCTCCATCGAGGCGGCTCTTTCGGGCAGCATGCTCCGGCAGCGCCCGGAGCTCTGCTGGCGCTACCTGGCGCAACTCGGCCGCGCCTGCGCCGCGGCCGTGCCCAATGCGGCGCACCAGGCGATCACCGATTTCGGCATTCGGCGTCCCGGCAGCTGGGTACTGACACAGAACATCGACGGCTTTCATCGGCAGTCGGGTTTTCCATCGGAGCGGCTGATCGAGATCCACGGACAACTGGAGCCGCTCGCCTGCATGAGTTGCGCGCAGGCCGTCGAGGAGGCTCAGGATTACCTGGCCGGCCCGTTGCCGCCGCGGTGTCCCTCCTGTGGCGGCATGCTGCGGCCACCCGTGGTGCTGTTCGAGGAAGCCTTGCCGGTCACCGAGCTGCAGCGTCTGCAGGAGGCGGTGGAGGAGGGCTTCGACCTGGTGATCGCCGTCGGCACCACGGCTGCCTTCGGCTATATCCAGGCGCCGATCGGGCAGACCCTGGCGCAGGGGGGTGACCTCATCGAGATCAACCCGGACCGTTCGTCGCTGAGTGGCCTGGCGACCGTTCAGATCAAAAAAAGGGCCGTAGACGTCCTTCCTCGGCTTTTGAGTCACATCGAGGGCTAAAAAAACTTGCCATCTGTGATCCAGGTCGGCAAGGTGTCGAAACTTTGAAAAAACGACACGGTCGTGCCCATGCCAAGGAACCGCTTCGCACCCCTCGTGCCCCTGTCTTTTGTCTGTCTGCTCGCCGCCTGTGCGAGTGCGCCGCAAAGTCCCGATGCCGTCGTTAGCCAGGATTCTTCCAGTACTTCCCGGACGTTCCAGACCGCTTCGCTGCATGGGCTGGGTGGCGCTGGGAACGGCTCCGTGCCCATGGAGACCGAGGGTGCTCAGCAACGTCCGGTCTTCCCTCATACCCAGTCGCCGCATCAGTTCGACTGGGAGCGCGAGGTCGGCCCGCGCCAGGCGCTGCCGAATCTGGCGGACCAGATCCTCAATCGTGCCACCCAGCTGGTAGGGACGCCCTATCGCCGTGGCGGCAGCACCCTGGCCGGTTTCGACTGCAGCGGTTTCGTCAATTACGTCTTTCGCGAGCGCGCCGGCATGACCCTGCCGCGTTCCACCCGCGAGATCATCGATCTCGAAGTACCGGTAGTCAGCAAGAACGACCTGGAACCTGGCGACCTGTTGCTGTTCAATAGCAACGGCCGTGGCCGGGTCAGTCACACCGGTATCTACATGGGCGAAGGCAAGTTCATTCATTCCTCCAGTCGTCGTAGCGGCGGGGTGCGGGTGGACAGCCTGAACGACCAGTACTGGAAGGTGAGTTTCCTGGAAGGCAAGCGCGTATTGCGCTGAGGCGTATCGCCGCGATCTTCGCCGGTGCGCTTCGAGGACCCGTCGAGGCTGCGTGGCAGGCCGACGGTGATCGATGGATAACTAAGGATGTCTCCAATGCCGCATGCGGCTCGCCTCGGATTGTATTGCGCCTTCGTACTGCTGGCCGCCTGTGCCGGCAGGCCGCCCCAGGCCCCCGCACCGGTCGCCCCGGTCGTCTCCCGTCCCCTGCTGGAAAGCCAGGCCCAGGCGGCCAACGATGTACTCTTTCGGGCCATCGGCCTGGTCGGCACCCCCTATCGCTACGGCGGCAACACCCCGGCCGGTGGGTTCGACTGCAGCGGTCTGATCGGCTACGTCTATCGCGATGCGGCTGGCGTGACCCTGCCGCGCTCGACCCGCGAGATGATCACCCTCGGCTCGCCCAATGTGGCGCGCAACGCCCTGCAGCCCGGTGATCTGATCTTCTTCGCCACCGCCGGTGGCCGTCAGGTCAGCCATGCCGGTATCTATGTGGGGGAGGGGCGCTTCGTCCATGCGCCGCGGACCGGCGGTACCGTGCGCCTGGACAGCCTGGCCAAGCCCTACTGGCAGAACAGCTACCTGCAGGCCAAGCGGGTGCTGGTCACGCCGAGTCTCGCCGGCGGCTATTGAACCCCGTTTCGCCCGGGTCGCTCGAATGGGTATCCAGCCCGTGCGGAGCCCATCATGCCCCAGGCGATACGTCTGCCGCCCCAGCCGGCTCGCTGCGAGCTGTGCGGTCGGGCGGCGCCGCTCACCCGCCATCATCTGATCCCTCGCTCGCTGCACGACAAGGCCTACGTGCGCAAGAGATTCGACCGCATCAGCCGGATCACCGCCACCCTCTGGGTCTGCCGACCCTGCCACAACCATATCCACCAGACCTTCGACGAAAAGACCCTGGCGCTGGAATACAACAGCCGCGAATTGCTGCTCAGCGATCCGCGCATTCGCCAGTTCGTTGACTGGCTGGCGGCCAAGCCCGATGGCTTCGTGCCCAAGCGTTGAGTAATACCACCCCTATAGAATTTTACGTATGGGTGGTTTCCTTCCTGTTCGGAGTGCAGGTAATCAGGATCCGAGGCAGGCAGCGTTCCAGGGGCACGCATCAGGACGAAGCCGGACCAGGGTGGGAATGTAAAGGCCGTCGTCAAGGTGCGGGTCGAAACTGTCGTCTGCATCTCACCTCCGGGGGCGAACGTCACGGCGGCTTGCCGCTGCGATTAGGATGAAGGCAAAGCCACGGCGTAATCGGCCAGTCCGATTCGACCTCACGAGGAGAGCTGATGAGATCCCTGGCCCTGCCCCTGCTGGCGGGGATGCTGCTCCTGTCCAGGACCGCGCTGGTCCACGCCGACGAGACGCCCCTAGCGCGTGGCGAATATCTGACCCGCCTGGGCAACTGCCAGGGCTGCCATACCCGTCCCGATGGCGCGCCCTTCGCCGGTGGCGTCGCCTTCGAGACGCCTTTTGGCCGTCTCTATTCGAGCAACATCACCCCGGATCGCGAACACGGACTGGGGGACTGGACGGCAGACGAGTTTCGCCGGGCCTTGCACGAAGGCCTCGGGCGCGAGGGTGAGCAGCTCTATCCGGCCTTTCCCTATACGGCCTTTGCCCGCTTGAGCGACGAGGATGTCGCGGCCATCTTCGCCTACCTGCAGGTCCAGCGCCCCGTGCCCTATGCACCGCCGGCCAACGCGCTGCGCTTTCCCTTCGATCAGCGCGCGCTGATCCGTGGCTGGAAATGGCTGAACTTCCGTCAGGGCCCACTGCCCGCCGTGACGGACGCTCAGGTGGCGCGGGGCGCCTACCTGGCGGAGGCGGTGGGACACTGCCAGGAGTGCCATACGCCGCGCACCTGGAGCCAGGGTCTCGACAGCGGCCGGGCCTATGCCGGCGCGACCCAGCAGGGCTGGACCGCCTGGAATCTCACCGCGGATCCCCGCGGCCTTGGCGGCTGGAGCGATGCCAAGCTGGCCAGCTATCTGCGCGAAGGGCACCAGCGTGGCGAAGCCGTGGCGGCGGGACCCATGGCCGAGGTGGTGAGTGGCGGTACCCGTCATCTGAACGATGCGGACCTCGGCGCCCTGATCGCCTATCTGCGGACCCTGCCGGCGCAGCCCGGAGCGGTGCCGGCACGGGCCGAGGTGCAGCCGCCCGGGGAAACCGGGCCGCTCACCGCCGCCGAGGCGGAAAGCGCGGCCTTGCTGCAATCCGCCTGCGCCAGCTGTCATGCCCCGGACGACCGGGGGCCGGCTGGTCCCTATCCACGATCCTTCAGCAACTATTCGGCGGTGCGCGATCCCGCGGGGACCAACCTGGTGCGTGTCCTGCTCGACGGCCTCGATCGCCAGGGGCGGACCGAACATGCCTTCATGCCAGCCTATCGGGACTTGCTCAGCGATCAGCAACTGGCCGACCTGGCCACCTACATCGGCCGCCGCTTTGGCGGTCACGCCGCCGACATCCGTGCTGCGGACGTGGCGGCCGCGCGCAAAGGAGAGAAATAGCGGTGGCGGCCATCGAATTGAAGGTCAATGGCGAGCAGCGACAACTCGACGTCGATCCGCGCATGCCCTTGCTGGAGGCCTTGCGTGACGAACTGGGTCTCAAGGGGCCGAAGTTCGGCTGCGGCCTGGGCGAGTGTGGCGCCTGTACGGTGCTGGCGGATGGCAAGCCGGTGCGTGCCTGCCTGTTGCCGGCAGTCTCCTTTGCCGGTCGTGAGCTGCTGACCCTGGAAGGTCTGGGTACGCCTGAGGCGCCGCACGCGCTGCAGCAGGCCTTTATCGAGGAACAGGCGGCGCAGTGCGGCTATTGCATCCCCGGCATGGTGATGACCGCCCGGGCGCTGCTCGAACGCGTGCCCGATCCCAGCGATGCGCAGATCCGCCAGGCGCTGGCGGCCAACTTCTGTGGCTGCGGTACCCACTATCGCATCCTGCGGGCGGTCAAGCGGGCGGCGGTGCTCCTGCGCGACGGGCAGGCTCCGGCATGACGCTGTCGCGACGTGCCTTTCTCGGCGGCAGCGCAGTGCTGCTGCTGGGCTTCAGCCTGCAGCGACCGGTCGCCGCCCAGGTGCTGCCTGCGCCGGCTGACCCGGCGGACCTGGCCAAGACCCTCGATCAGCGCCAGCTGGACGCCTGGCTGGCGGTGGATGCCCAGGGCCAGGTCACCGTCTACAGCGGCAAGGTGGAACTGGGTACCGGGGTCAGCACGGCGTTGCGGCAGATCGTGGCCGAGGAGCTTTGCGTGGCCTTTGCCGCCACCCGGCTGATCCAAGGCGATACCCGGCTGACCCCGGACCAGGGCATCACCGCCGGCAGCAAAAGTCTGCAGGTGGGCGGCGCCCAGTTGCGCAAGGCCGCCGCCAGCGCGCGGCAATTCCTGTTTCTGGAGGGATCGCGGCGCCTGGGGCTGGATCTGGCGGTGGTGGATACGGTGGATGGCCGCGTGGTCTATCGCGGCGATCCCACCGGGCGCTTTGTCAGCTATGGCGAACTGGTGGGCGGACGACCCCTGGGGCGGCTGGTCAATCAGGCCGTGCGTACCCGCGCCGTCAAGGATTACCGCCTGGTCGGCACCTCGGTGCCGCGCGAGGACATCCCCGCCAAGCTGTTTGGCAGCTTCGATTACGTCCACGACCGGCGCCTGCCCGGCATGCTGCACGGCTGCGTGATACGGCCACCCTGCACCGGTTCGGCGCGGCTGGCGGGGGTGAGCCTGCGCGGTATCGATGCCAGCGCGCTGCCGGCTGGCGCTCAGCTGGTGTACGAAGGCGCCTTCGTCGCGGTGGTGGCCGAGCAGCCCTGGCTGGCGCGGCAGGGCGCGGCGGCGCTGCGGGTGGACTGGAGCCTGGTGCCGGATCTGCCGCTGCCGGGCGAACTCTACGCCCAGCTGGAAGCCAAGGCCGGACCGGCCGACATCCAGCAGGAGGCCGGCGATGTCGCGGGCGAATTGGCGAATGCCGCGCAGCGGCTGGACGCCGAGTATCGCTGGCCCTATCAGAACCATGACTCCATCGGTCCCTCCTGCGCGGTGGCGGACGTGCGTGCCGACGGCGCCACGGTCTGGAGCGGTACCCAGGGCGTCTACCAGCTCCGGGCGGCACTGGCGGATCTGCTGGCGCTGCCGGAAGACAGTATCCATGTCATCTATCAGCAGGCTTCGGGTTGCTATGGCCATAACGGCGCCGATGACGCGGCGGCCGATGCGGCGCTGCTGTCCAAGCTGTGCGGCCGTCCGGTGCGGGTGCAGTGGAGTCGGGCCGACGAGCACGGCTGGAATCCCAAGGGCCCGGCCATGCTGCTGCGTCTGGCGGGTGGCCTGAGCGCGGCTGGTGATCTGCTCGCCTGGCGCTTCGCCAACTGGACGCCTACCCACCTGACCCGACCCAATGGCCAGACCGGCAAGGCGGCGCTGCTCGCCGGGCAGCTGGCCTACAACCTGCCGCTCAAGGGTGGGCGGGGCGGTGGCAATCGCAATGCGCCGCTGGACTACGACCTGCTCAACGTCCAGGTGGCGACCCATTGGCTGGAAGCCGGGGATTCGCCGCTGCGACCCTCGGCCCTGCGCGCCCTGGGAGCGGTCGGCAATACCTTTGCCAACGAATCCTTCATGGACGAGCTGGCCCTGGCGGCCGGGGTCGATCCGCTGGAATTCCGCCTGCGCTATCTGCAGGACCCTCGCGCACGGGCGGTGCTGCAGGCCGCCACCGCCAAGGCCGGTTGGCAACCACCCATCCGGCAGGAAAAGGTCTGGGACGGCGCCCTGGCGAAAGGGCAGGGGCTGGCCTTCCTGCACTACGAAAACGAGAACGCCTATGTGGCCGCGGTGGTCGAGGTGGCGGTGAGCGAGGCGACGGGGATCCGGGTCACCCGCGTGGTGGTGGCCCATGACTGCGGTCTGATCGTCAATCCGGATGGCCTGCGCAATCAGCTGGAAGGCTGCGTGATCCAGGGCATCGCCCGGACCCTCAAGCAGGCGGTGCGTTTCGATCACCAGGGAGTGACCAGCCTGGAGTGGGGTACCTATCCGCCGCTGACCTTCAACGAATTGCCCGAGCTGGAACTGGAGTTGATCTATCGGCCGGAAGAACCGGCAGTGGGGGCCGGGGAGGCCACCACCGCGGCCATCCCCGCGGCCATCGCCAATGCCGTGGCGGCAGCGACCGGTCTGCGCCTGCGCGAGGTACCGCTGAATCGCCAGCGTCTGCGCGAGGCGCTAGCCGCTAGACGCGTTTCAGCCGCTGCTTGAAGAACAGTGCGGCGCCGGCGCCCAGCACGGCGATGATCGCCGCGCCGATCCACAGCGACTCGTTGCCGGCGAAGCTGAAGTGGTTGGCGCCCTTGGCCGCCAGATAACCCGGGCCCATCATCAGCGGCGCCCAGACGATGGCCGAAAGCACGTTGGCCGACTGGAAGCGCAGCTGGTTCATCGCCATCATCCCGGCCACCAGGGGCACGGTATTGCGGATCATGGTCAGGAAGCGCCCGCCGAATACCGCGAAGAAGCCATAGCGGCGAAAGAACAGCCGGGTCCTGGCCACCTGCTTGCGATAGCGGCGAAAGGGCGGGCGGTGGACGATACTGGGCCCGAGCCAGCGGCCGATGATGTAGGAGCAGATGTCGCCGAGGATGGCGCCGACGATGGCGGCCAGCACTAGCGGCACCGGCGAGAGCACTCCGGAGCCGGCCAGGCCGCCGACCACCAGCAGCAGCGCCGTGGCCGGAATGAAGACGCCCAGCAGCACCAGGGATTCGCCAAAGGCGAGCAGGCCGACGAGCAGCGGCGCCCAGGCCTGGTGGGTTTCGATAAAGCCAAGCAGCGATTGCGTCAGGGATTCCATGGAGGCCACTCTTGCCGAAAGTCCTAAGACTACGCGGCGCCCGTGGCCTGCCAGCCGTTTCAACAGCTTGAATCAATTTCCATTGCTGGAAGTGCGCGGGAGCGCGCATCGGCACCCCGGGTAGACGCCTCAGCTTTTCGCCAGGGCGTCCTGCGCGGCCTGCCAGCGCAGTGCATGACGCTCGCCGACGACGAAACGATTGCCCTGGAAGTCCCAGCGTTCCACGTCCACGGTCTTCTCCGCCCCTTCGCCGACCAGCAGGCGATTGAAGGAGTTGGGCGAGGTGCCGCGCACGCGAGAGGAGAGGGCGGTGCCGGCCTGGACGATCCAGACCTCGCGGGGCAGGGTGGGGTACTGGCGACTCAGCGGCAGCACATAGGGCAGGTGGATATGCCCACCCATCACCAGATCCAGTCCGGCGTCGGCCCAGGTGGCCAGGGCGTGATCGGCGTTGTGCTGCAGATTGCTCAGGTCACTGAGTTCGAGGGCGCCGAAGGGTTGGTGGGCGATGACGATGCGCAGCTTGCCCGGACCGGCGCGGCGCAGGCGCTCAGCCACCCGCTCGATCTGCTCGGTGCTTACCGCGCCATCCTTGTGGCGTTGCGGAGCGGTGGTGTTGAGCCCGACCAGCAACAGCTCGTCGTTTTCGAAACTGGGCTCCAGATCCTGACCGAAATGGCGGCGATAGTTGCCATAGGGCGTCAGGAAACGCGCGAAGACGTTGTACAGCGGCAGGTCGTGATTGCCCGGGATCACCAGGGTTTGCGGAATGCCGTGGCTTTCCAGGCGTTCGACGAAGGTCTTGGCTGCGGCGAATTGTTCGCGCCGGGCGCGCTGGGTGATGTCCCCGGAGAGAATGAGAACATCGGCGCCGTGTTCGCGGACATGGGCTTCCAGAGCCGCGACCACGGCGGGTTGCTCGGTGCCGAAGTGGGTATCGGAGATTTGCAGGAGGGTCGTCATGAGGACCTGGTTTCCAACGGATTCCCCTTTACGACCGCAACGGGCGCCAAGCGATCCGGCGAAGGCTAGTTAGACTTCGCCGTCGTGGTGCCAGGCGTCATGCAGCTCGGAAGCGTTGGCTTCGCCGACTTCGGTGCGGGCCTTGAGCCAGTCCAGCAGGGCGGTACGGTCTTCCGCGGTGGGCGAGGTGTAGCGCTTGTTGGCCATGATGGTGCCTTCGACCCAGGCGTTGTCGAAGCCGCCGATGTAGTCCAGCGTGCGCTCTTCGACGTAGTCGATGAAGTCGCCCAGGAAGGTGTCCAGATCGTCTTCGCTGAGTTCGTTCTTGAAGCTCACCTTGATTTCAAAGGCCAGTTCCTGGAATTCGCCCAGGTACTGCTTCTTGCGCAGGCGACGCTTCATGCGGCTCAAACGGGGATCTTGGTTGGTATCGGTCATGGCGAAGGCCTGGATATCGATTAAAGGGCGGGCATTATCCCTGGCGTCGACGGGTAATGCCAATGCCGACCGCTCCAGCGGTGGGTCGGCCGGACCTTTTTGTCTGCGACCGGAGGGCGCAGTAGCGGAAGGACCTGCTCAGGCCGCCATGGTCGCGCAGGCATCGGCGCAGGCTTCGCAGGCCCGGGCGCAGGCCTGGCAGTGATCGGCCTTGTGCTTGCCGCATTCGGCGGCGCAGGCGCGGCAGGTGGCCAGGCACAGGGCACAGACTTCGGCGATGCGGTCGCTATTGCGCTGCATGAAGGTGGCGGCCAGGCGGCAGGCATCGGCGCAGTCCCGGTCCAGGCGGACGCAGTCGCGCATCATGTCCAGATTGGCTTCGCCCAGGCAGGCGCTGGCACAGGTTTCACAGGCGGCGGCGCAGTCGAGACAGGCCTTGATACAGGCGGCGAGAGTGGCATCGTTCATCCGGTAGCTCCTGGTGTGGGGTGCCTAGGGTGGACCCGGTCGGCTGGCGCCGAGTTCGGCCGGTGCGATCGATTGACGCTCTCCCGGGTAGTCCGTACCCTGCGCCCTTGCACGTGGTGCCCCGCCTCGCCGGGGTGAAACAGGGAAGCCGGTCGAGCCGGCGCTGCCCCCGCAACGGTAGTTGAGCAGTAGCTGCGCGACACCCACTGGCCCTGGCCGGGAAGGGGCGCAGCGGATGCCCCCAGGGCATCGGCTCACCAGCCCGGAGACCGGCCACGCTTGCGTTCATCTCGGCGATGCGGAGGGCGTCGCGCGGCGTCGCCACCTGCCTTGCGCGGGCGGCGTCTCTGCCCGTTTCTCCGCCGCGCCCGCACCCGGAGAACCACCCATGACCGATAGCCCCGATTCGACCAGCCCCGAGCGCGATGAGCGCCACCGCGCGCGCATGGTGCGCAAGAAGGCGGTGATCGACGCCCGCATCGCCGAAGCCCAGGACGAGCGCGGCCTGCTGCTGGTCCACACCGGCATCGGCAAGGGCAAGAGCAGCTCGGCCTTCGGCATGGCGGCGCGTGCCCTCGGCCACGGCATGAAGGTGGGCGTGGTGCAATTCATCAAGGGCCGCCGCGACACCGGCGAGCAACTCTTCTTCAGGCGCTTCCCGGACGAGGTGCGCTACCACGTCATGGGCGAGGGCTTCACCTGGGATACCCAGGACCGGGCCCGCGATCTGCAGTCGGCTGCCGCGGCCTGGGCGGTGGCGGTCGAGCTGCTGCGCGATCCGGCCATCGGCCTGGTGCTGCTGGACGAACTCAACATCGCCTTCAAGCACGGCTATCTGGACGTCGACCAGGTGCTGGCCGATCTGGCCGGGCGCCCGGCGCACCAGCACGTGGTGGTGACCGGGCGCGGTGCGCCGCCGGCGCTGGTCGAGGCGGCCGATACCGTGACCGACATGAGTCTGGTCAAGCATGCCTTCCAGGCCGGCGTCCGCGCCCAGCAGGGTATCGAATGGTAGGCGAGACGCGGCATTGCCCGGCGCTGCTGATCGCCGCTCCGGCCTCCGGTCAGGGCAAGACCAGCGTCACCGCTGCCCTGGCCCGGTTGCACGCCCGCCAGGGGCGGCGGGTACGGGTGTTCAAGTGCGGTCCGGACTTTCTCGATCCGATGATTCTCGCCCGCGCCAGCGGCGCACCCGTCTACCAGCTCGATCTGTGGATGATCGGCGAGGCCGAGAGCCGGCGCCTGCTGTGGGAAGCGGCGGGGGAGGCCGATCTCATCCTCATCGAAGGCGTCATGGGCCTGTTCGACGGCCAGCCCTCGGCGGCCGACCTGGCCGAGCGCTTTGGCGTACCGGTGCTGGGAGTGATCGACGCCGCCGGCCTGGCGCAGACCTTTGGCGCCCTGGCCTATGGCCTGGCCCACTACCGGCCGGGCCTGCCCTTCGCCGGGGTGCTGGCCAATCGCAGTGGCAGTCCGCGGCAGACGCAACTGATCCGCGGCAGCCTGCCAGCGGGCATGACCTTCTTTGGCAGCCTGCCGCGCGATGCCGGCATCGAGTTGCCCAGTCGTCACCTGGGGCTGATCCAGGCCGACGAGGTCACCGACCTGGATCGTCGTCTCGACCTGGCGGCCGATGCCCTGGGCGCCAGTTCCACCCTTGAAGTGCCGCCGCCAGTGGCCTTTGCCGCACCGCCGCCGACCGTGGTCGAGCCGTTGCTGGCGGGGGTGCGGATCGGCGTGGCCCGGGATGCGGCGCTGGCCTTCATCTACCAGGCCAATCTCGATCTGCTGCGCGCCCTGGGCGCCGAGCTGCAGTTCTTTTCCGTGCTCACCGACACGGCGCTGCCAGCGGTGGACAGCCTCTATCTGCCCGGCGGCTATCCCGAGCTGCACCTGCAGACGCTGTCCAACAACCTGGGCATGCGCGCGGCCATTCGCGCCCACCATGCGGCCGGCAAACCGATCCTCGCCGAGTGCGGCGGCATGCTCTATCTGCTCGACGAACTGACCGACAAGGCCGGCGAATCCGCCAGCCTGCTCGGACTGCTGCCGGGCAGCGCGCGGATGCAGGCGCGCCTCACCGCCCTGGCCTTGCAGTCGGTGGAGTTCGAGCAGGGCACCCTGCGTGGCCACACCTATCATCACTCGGCCCTCGAGTCATCCGAGGTGCCCTGGGCGCGCGGGCTGTGCCCCAACGGCAAGGCGGTCGCCGAGGCGGTCTACCGCGACGGTCGCCTCACCGCCAGCTATATTCACTTCTACATGCCGTCGGCACCCGCCGCGGCCGCCGCGATGCTCAAGCCGTGACCACGACCCCCTATACCCCCGCCGAACAAGCCGCCGTCTACCGAGCCATCGCCGAGCGCCGCGACATGCGCCACTTCTGCGGTGGCGAGGTGCCCCCCGAGCAACTGGCCCGCCTGCTCGGTGCCGCCCACCAGGCGCCCAGCGTCGGGCTGATGCAGCCCTGGCGCTTCCTGCGCATCAGCGATCCGGCCCTGCGCCAGCGCCTGCACGAGCTGGTGGAAGAAGAGCGCTGCGCCACCGCCGACGCCCTCGGCGAGCGCAGCGACGACTTCATGAAACTCAAGGTGCAGGGCATCCTCGATTGCGCCGAGGTGCTGGTGGCCGCGCTCATGGACGGCCGCGAAGCCCACGTCTTCGGCCGCCGTACCCTGCCGGAGATGGACCTGGCCTCGCTGTCCTGCGCCATCCAGAATCTCTGGCTGGCGGCGCGCTGCGAAGGCCTGGGCATGGGCTGGGTGTCGCTGTTCGAGCCGGAAGCCGTGCGCAGCCTGCTGGAGATGCCGGAAGGCGCGCAGCCGGCGGCCATCCTCTGCCTGGGACCGGTGGAAGCCTTCTATCCGCGCCCGATGCTGGAAGAGGAGGGCTGGCGCCAGGGGCGGCCGCTGGAGGAGCTGGTCTTCGAGAATCGCTGGGGCCAGAAACCATGATGCTGGCCTTCGCGGTCGTCAGCGGCATGCTGCTCGACCTGCTGTTCGGCGAACCCCGCCGCGCCCACCCCCTGGTGCTGTTCGGGCGCCTGGCCGACAGCCTCGAAGCCCGCTTCAATCCCGGTGGCCGTGGCTGGCGCAGCCATGGCGTGGTGGCCTGGAGCCTGGCCGTGCTGCCCTGGGTGCTGCTCACCGCCTTGCTCTGCCAGCTCGACTGGCTGGCCTGGATCATCCAGCCCCTGGCGCTGTATCTGGCCGTGGGACTGCGCAGCCTCGGCGAGCACGCCGAGCCGGTGGCCCGCGCCCTGCAGCGCAACAATCTGCCCGAGGCACGGCGTCGGGTCGGCTACCTGGTCAGTCGTGAGACCAGCGAACTGGACGAGACCGCCGTGGCCCGCGCCGCCACCGAATCGGTGCTGGAGAATGGCAGCGATGCCGTCTTCGCCGCGCTGTTCTGGTTCGCCCTGCTGGGTGCCCCGGGCGTGGTGCTCTATCGCCTGGCCAATACCCTGGACGCCATGTGGGGCTATCGCACGCCGCGCCTGGAGCGTTTCGGCTGGGCCGCGGCGCGGCTGGACGATGTCCTCAATTACATCCCTGCGCGCCTGGTAGCCCTGACCTATGCCGGCCTTGGCCGCTTCTGGAGCGCCATCGAAAGCTGGCGCACCCAGGCACCGCTGTGGGACAGCCCCAACGCCGGTCCGGTGATGGCGGCCGGTGCCGGCACCCTGGGCGTGAGCCTGGGCGGCCCGGCTCGCTACCACGGCGAATGGCACGAGCGTCCGGTGCTGGGCCGTGGACCGGCGCCGACCTTCCTGGCCATCACCCGCGCCCTGAAACTGGTGCGCCGTGGCGCCTGGTTGTGGACCGCGCTGATCGCCCTGGGAGGACTGCTGCTTGCTTGAGCATGGCGGTCGACTGCGGCGTGCCGCCCGCAGCTACGACATTCCCCTGGGCGATTGGCTGGACCTGTCCACCGGCCTGGCCCCCTGGCCCTGGCCGCTGCCGGAGATTCCGGCCAGCGCCTGGGCCCGGCTGCCGGAGCCCGATGACGGCCTGGTGGAGGCTGCCGGTGCCTGTTACCGGGCCGGCGCGCTGCTGCCGGTGGCCGGTTCCCAGGCCGCCATCCAGGCACTGCCGACCCTGCGCGCACCCGCGCGGGTCGCGGTACTGGCGCCCTGTTACGCCGAACACGCCCTGGCCTGGCGTCGCGCCGGGCACGAGGTGCTGGAGTGGAGCGAAGCCCGGATCGCGGCCGACCTCGACCAGCTGGACGTGGTGGTGGTGGTCAATCCCAACAATCCCACGGGCGAACGCCTGTCGCCGGCCCGGCTGCTGGACTGGCACGCCCGCCTCGAACGCCGCGGTGGCTGGCTGGTGGTGGACGAGGCCTTCATGGATCCCACCCCTGCAGCGAGTCTTGCACCCTTCAGCGATCTGCCCGGGCTGATCGTGCTGCGCTCCTTTGGCAAGTTCTTCGGACTGGCCGGGATGCGCCTGGGCTTCGTGCTGGCGGCGCGAAGCCTGCTGGCGCAGCTGGACGAGCAACTGGGTCCCTGGACGGTGAACGGCCCCAGTCGTCATCTCGCCCGGCAACTGCTGGCCGATCAGCCGGGCCAGCAGCGTCAGCGCGAGGCGCTGCTCAAGGCCGGTGAGCGCCTGGCGGCGTTGCTGGCCCGGCACGCCCTCGCGCCCAGCGGTGGCTGCGCCCTCTTTCAATTGCTGCAGCGCGCGGACGTCGCGGAGCTGCACGAACACCTGGCCCGCCAGGCCATCCTCACCCGCCTGTTTCCCGCGCTTGGCGCCCTGAGATTCGGGCTGCCCGGCGACGAGTCCGGCTGGCAGCGCCTGGACCAGGGCCTCGCCAGCTACCGGAGTCCCCTATGAGTACGCTGATGGTGCAGGGCACCACCTCCGACGCCGGCAAGAGCACCCTGGTGGCCGCCCTGTGCCGCTGGCTCTATCGCCAGGGCGTAGCGGTGGTGCCCTTCAAGCCGCAGAACATGGCGCTCAACAGCGCCGTGACCGCCGATGGCGGCGAGATCGGCCGGGCCCAGGCGGTCCAGGCCCAGGCCTGCGGCCTGGCGCCCCATACCGACATGAATCCGGTGCTGCTCAAGCCCAACACCGATGTCGGCGCCCAGGTGATCATTCACGGTCGCGCCGTCACCAGCATGGATGCCAAGGCCTATCACGCCTACAAGCCGATAGCCCGGGAGGCGGTGCTGGCCTCCCATGCCCGCCTCTCGGCGGGCTATCAGGTGGTGCTGGTGGAGGGCGCCGGTTCGCCGGCCGAGATCAACCTGCGCCAGGGCGATATCGCCAACATGGGCTTCGCCGAGGCGGTGGACTGCCCGGTGCTGCTGGTGGCCGACATCGACCGGGGCGGCGTCTTCGCCCATCTGGTCGGCACCCTCGACCTGCTCGAACCCAGCGAGCAGGCGCGCGTCGCCGGCTTCATCATCAACCGCTTCCGCGGTGACCTGGCGCTGCTGCAACCCGGGCTGGACTGGCTCGAAGCCCGTACCGGCAAGCCGGTGCTCGGCGTGCTGCCCTATCTGCACGACCTGCACCTGGAAGCCGAGGATCGCCTGGCCACCGGCCAGGTCGCCAAGCAGGGACCGCGTCTGCGGGTGGCGGTGCCGGTGATGCCGCGATTGAGCAACCACACCGATTTCGATCCCCTGCGCCTGCATCCCCAGGTGGAGTTGCTGTTCGTCCGTCAGGGCGAGGCGCTGCCCGCCGCCGACCTGATCATCCTCGGCGGCTCCAAGAGCGTGCGCAGCGACCTGGCCTTCCTGCGCGCCCAGGGCTGGGACGCGGCCATCACCCGCCACCTGAGATACGGCGGGCGGGTGATGGGGATCTGTGGGGGCTTCCAGATGCTCGGCGAGCGGATCGCCGATCCTCTCGGGCTGGAAGGCGCGCCGGGTGACAGCGCCGGTCTGGGCCTCCTGGCCATGAGCACCGAATTAGCGGCGGAAAAGCAGCTGCGCAACGTGCACGGCTGGCTGAGCGACGGCGACGCCGAGGTGGCCGGCTACGAGATCCATGCCGGTGTCAGCCAGGGCCCGGCCCTGGAGCGGCCGGTGCTGCGCTTGGCCGATGGCCGCGTGGATGGCAGCCTCAGCGACGACGGCCAGGTGCTGGGCACCTACCTGCACGGCCTGTTCGAGTCGCCCGCTGCCAGTGTCGCGCTGTTGCGCTGGGCGGGTCTGGCCGAGCCGCAGCAGCTGGACTACCACGCCCTGCGCGAGCGCGATCTGGAGCGCCTGGCCGATCTGGTCGAACACCATTTGGACACCGGGCGCCTGCGCGCCCTCTGCGAGCTCTAGATGCGCGAATTCATCCTCGGTGGCGCTCGCTCCGGCAAGAGCGCCCTGGCCGAGCGCCTGGCCGCCGAGTCCGGCCTTGCCGTCACCTATATCGCCACCGCCGGCGGCAGCGACGCCGAACTGGCCCGGCGCATCGAACGCCATGCCGCCCGCCGACCGGCGCACTGGGCGCTGGTGGAAGAACCCCTGGCGCTGGCCGAACGTCTGGAGGCTTTGGCGGCGCCGGATGCCTGCCTGCTGGTGGACTGCCTGACCCTCTGGCTGACCAATCTGCTCTTGCTCGACGATCCCCGGCGCCTCGACAGTGCCTGCGCGGAGCTGCTCGAGGTCGTGCCGCAGTTGCCCGGCCACCTTATCTTCGTCAGCAACGAAACCGGTCTGGGCGTCGTCCCGCTGGGCGAGCTGACGCGCCGCTATGTCGATGCCGCCGGCGAATTGCACCAGGCCCTGGCCGCGCGCTGCGAGCGCGTGGTGCTGACCGTCGCCGGTCTCCCCCTGACCCTCAAAGGAACCCCGCTATGAGCATGCCCTGGTGGCAAGGACCCTGCCGCCAACCCGATACCGCCGCCGCCGAAGCCGCGCGCCAGCGGCAGGCGGTATTGACCAAGCCGAGCGGTTCGCTCGGCGATCTGGAAGTGCTGGCCATCCAGCTGGCGGCCCTGCAGGGCACGCCGCGGCCACTGCTGCAGCGGACCGCCATCGCCGTCTTCGCCGGTGATCATGGGGTGGTGGAAGAGGGCGTCTCGGCCTATCCGCAGTCCGTGACCGCCGAGATGGTGCGCAACTTCGTGCGTGGCGGGGCCGCCATCAGCGTGCTCGCCCGGCAACTGGACGCCGCCCTGGAAGTCATCAACCTGGGTACCGTCACGCCGCTGGAAGCCCTGCCCGGGATCATCGACCTGCCCCTGGGCCGCGGTACCGCCAACTTCACCCTGACCCCGGCCATGACCCATGACCAGTGCCAGGCCGCGCTGCAGGCCGGGCGCGACGCCGTCCTGCGCGCCTGCGCCGGGGGTGCCGATCTGTTCATCGGCGGCGAGATGGGCATCGGCAACACCACCGCCGCCAGCGCCATTGCCAGTGTGCTGCTGGATACCTCGCCGCTGGCCCTGGCCGGGCCCGGTACCGGCCTGGACGCCGATGGGGTGGCGCGCAAGGTGGCGGTCATCCAGCGCGCGCTGCTGCGCCATGGCGACGCCCTGGACGATCCCTACGAGCTGCTGCGCCGCCTGGGCGGCTTCGAGCTGGCGGCCCTGACCGGTGCCTATCTGGCCTGCGCCCAGCAGGGCCTGCCGACCCTGATCGACGGCTTCATCTGCTCGGTGGCAGCGCTCTGCGCCCAGCGCCTGCAACCCGCTACCCGCGACTGGCTGCTGTTCGCCCACTGCGGCGCCGAGCCCGGCCATGCCGCGGTGCTGCTGGCGCTGGGCGGCGAGCCGCTGCTGGACCTCGGCCTGCGTCTGGGCGAAGGCAGCGGTGCGGCGCTGGCCGTGCCGCTGCTGCAACTGTCCTGCCGCCTGCACAGCGAGATGGCGACCTTTGCCGAAGCCAGTGTCTCCAGCCGCGCCCATGACTGACTGCTGGCTGCTGCGCCATGGCGTCACCGAAGGCCCCGAAGGCTTTCGCGGACGCCTCGATCCGCCGCTGGCGGAGCAGGGCTGGGCGCAGTTGCATGCCGCCGTCGCCACGCAGCCGCCTTTCGAGCTGATCCTGACGTCGCCGCAACAGCGCTGCGCGCGCTTCGCCGAGTGGCTGGCGGCGGAGCAGGGCGCCGAGCTGGTGCTGGAAGCGGATCTGCGCGAACTGGATTTCGGCGCCTGGGAAGGCCGTAGCGCCGCGGAGCTCATGCAGGACCAGGCGGAGGCCCTGGGGCGGTTCTGGGCCGATCCCTATGCCTATACCCCGCCCGAGGGCGAGCCCGTGGCGGCCTTCGCCGAACGGGTCCTGGGGGCGGTGACGCGCTGGCGGCCCCGGCTGCAGGGCCACCGCAGCCTGATCGTCACCCATGGCGGCGTCATCCGCCTGCTGCTGGCCCGCCAGCGGGGTCTGGCACCCAGGGACCTGCTGCAGGTCGAGGCGCCCTACGCGACCCTGCAGCCACTGACGCTGGAGGAGGGCTGATGCCGCTACCCCTGCTGATCGCCGTGCAGTTTCTGACCCGTCTGCCGGTCCGGCTGCCCGGCCTGCCGCCCGCCGAGGCCGTCGGCCGCTCGGTGCTCTGGTATCCGGCGGTTGGCCTGCTGCTGGGTGCGCTCCTCAGTCTGATCGCCTGGCTGGGCGCCGCGGGCGGCGTCTTCCTGCAGGCGGCCCTGGTGCTGGCCGGCTGGGTGATCCTCACCGGCGGCCTGCATCTGGATGGCCTGGCTGACACCGTGGATGCCTGGATCGGCGGCTATGGCGATCGCGAGCGGACCCTCGCCATCATGAAGGATCCGGCCTGCGGACCCATGGGCGTGCTGGCGCTGCTGCTGACCCTGCTGCTCAAGTGGAGCGCTCTGGTGGTGCTCCTGCCGCACGCGCCGGGCTGTCTGTGGCTGGCGCCCCTGGCCGGTCGCCTGGCGCTGCCCTGGCTGTTGCTGACCACCCCCTATGTACGCCCTAGCGGTCTGGGCGATCTGCTCAGTCGCCACCTGCCGCGGACAACCTTGACTCGGGTGCTGCTGCTGGGCGCGCTAGCCATCCTCCTGCTGCCCCAGGGCTGGACCGCACTGCTGGTCACCGCCGGAGTCGCGCTGCTGGTGCGACGCGCCCTGCGCCAGCGTCTCGGCGGTACCACCGGGGATACCGCCGGAGCCCTGCTGGAATTCACCGAGACCGGGGTATTGGTCGCGCTGGCCCTGACGCTGGGCTGAAAAATCGGCCCAAGCGTGAGGCACCCGGGATTTTGCGACCGTGGTCCTTGAACGACGTCGGTTAAACCGTTAAGAAGGCGCCTGGTTGCGCGTCCAGCGAAACCGCCTCGGCACGAGCGGGTCCAGGGGGAGTCGTCGTCAGTTGGACAAGGAGCCCCAATGCTCGATGCGCCTCACAGCGTCGCCTCGCCCCGGGAAGTCGCCCCCGCGTCGCGGCTCCGCTTCAAGCCACGCAGCCTGTTCGCCAAGTTCTTTCTGGCGTTCATCCTGGTGGATGCCCTGGGCACCCTGCTGTTCACTCTGCACAGCTACCACCAGGCGCGCGAAGCCAGCAGCCAGAGCATCGACTATCGCTTGATGAGCGCGGCCCTGGCGCTGCCGGAAATTCTCGGCGAGGACTATCTCGCCCAATTGCAGGATCCGGCCCAGGCCGATCCCGAACGCTACCAGCGAACCCTGATCACCCTGGATCGCTATGCCCGCAAGGCCGGGCTGGCCTCGCTCTATGCCTTCGTCAAGGAAGGCTCGAGCTTTCGCTTCATCATGGATTCGGCCAACGAGGAGGAAATCCGCGTTGGCTATTTCGGCGACTATCGCCAGCTCTACGAGCAGGCACCCCCGGAACTCGCAGCGGTGTTTGCCGATCATCAACCGCGTTTCGCGGAATACCAGGATAACTTTGGCAGTTTCCGTTCCCTGTTCCTGGCCATTCCAGGGCAGAACGGGCAAACAGTCGTCATAGGGGCGGACATGTTCATGGAAGGAATAGCAGCGGCGGAGCAGTCGGCTCTGCTGGATTCGCTGCTCATAGGGGCGATCATCTTCGCGATGGGCGCTCTGGTCAGCCGGATCTTGGCAGGCGCACTCAATCGCTATCTGCTCCGTCTGGGTCAGGCCACCGAACGCATCGCCGATGGCGACTATCAGCTGGGCCTCAAGGAAGGCCGCGATCCGGTCGGCCGGCTCGGTCGCGCCATGAATCAGATGGGCGCCGCCCTGGCCGCGCGCGAGCGGCGCATCAGCCAGCTGGCGTTTCGCGACATGCTCACCCGGCTGCCCAACCAGGTGCGACTGGTCCTGGAGATTCGCCAGCGCATCGAGCATGCCGCGGCCGGGCGCTTCGCCGTGCTGCTGCTGGATGTGGCCAACTTCCGCAACATCAACGAACTGCTCGGCCAGGAAGGTGGCGACAAGATCCTGCGCCACCTGGCGCGTCGGCTGAGGGTCGCGGCGCCGGAAGAGAATGGCGTGGCGCGGATCGGCGCCGACACCTTTGTCCTGCTGCTACCCTGGTTCGACGACGCCTCGGCGGAGGCGGCGCTGCTGTCGCTGCGCAACCTGGTGGAAAAACCCTTCGTCAGCGGCAACCAGCGGGTGTCGCTGCGCATCACCTTCGGTATCGCCTGCTACCCCGAACATGGCGCCAGCGCCGAGGCCCTGCTGGCCAACGCCGAGACCGCGCTGCAGGATGCGCGCCGGCGCCAGCTGCCCTTCGCCTTCCACGATCCGGACCAGGAACGTCAGCGGCAGCTGGGCATCGCCATGCTCGACGCCCTCGACCTGGCCGTGGACCACGATCAGCTGCGCCTCTATCTGCAACCCAAGATCGCGCTACCCGACGGCCGCGTGGAAGGCGCCGAGGTCCTGATCCGCTGGCAGCATCCGGAACTGGGGCTGCTCAAGCCGGACGCCTTCGTCGGCATCGCCGAACAGAGTCGCAAGATCTGCGACATCACCCTCTGGGTGCTGGAGCGCTGCATGCGCCTGCAGCGCGAGCGGCAGCTGGGCGCCCTCAAGCTCAACGTCAATCTGTCACTGCTGGACCTAGAGCACCCGGCCTTCATCGCCCGCATTGGCCGGCTGCTGGACGAGACCGGCGCCGTCGCCGCCGGCTTCTGCCTGGAGATCACCGAGTCCCGGGCCATGAGCAATCCGGTACAGGTGCTCGACTGCCTGCGCCAGCTCAAGGCCATGGGCTTCGAGCTGTCGCTGGACGACTTCGGCGCCGGACATTCCTCGCTGGCCTGCCTGAGCAGCTTTCCCATCGACGAGCTGAAGATCGATCGGCAATTCATCGAGCACTGCCAGCTGCCCGGCGATCAGGAGGTGATCAGGCTGCTGGTCCAGCTCGGCCAGTTGCGCGGGCTACGGGTGGTGGCCGAAGGCGTGGAGACCCGCCAGGCCCTGCAGGTCCTCACCGAGCTGGGCTGCGACCAGATCCAGGGCCAGCTGGTGGCCGGCGCCCTGTCGCTGGACGACTTCCAGCGCTGGTACGCGGAGCAGGAGCAGGGCTACTGGGGGCTCAGGGCGTAGGCGAGCACCGCGGCTATTCGTCGACGCGGAGGGTGCTGCGCGATCCCGGTCCCGGAAAGCACGAAGCCGCCTGGCGGCGGCTTCGGTAGCGGACCCTGACGCTTAGAAACGGTAGGTCAGCTGGGCACCCAGACCGTGGGCGCTGTTGTCGTACTTGGCGCTGTAGCCGGCCTTGGTGGAGGTGGCGGGGCGATTGATCGACACATCGTCTTCCCAGAGGTAGGCATAGGCCACATCGATGGTCATGTCCTTGGTCGGCGACCAGCCTGCGCCCACCGAGAAGGTCTTGCGATCGCCCACCGGGATGCGCACGTTGCGGTTGCCGTTGTCGGCCGGCGAGGGGTCGATGGCCATGCCCGCGCGCAGCACCCACTGGGGATTCAGCTGATAGGCCGCGCCGATGGCGTAGGACCAGGTGTCCTTCCAGTTGAGTTCTTCCGTCACGGTCGCCAGGGGCGAACCCAGCACCGGCAGGGTGGGGGTGCCCTCGTTCTCCACGTCGATCGACTTCAGGCGACTCCAGCGGGTCCAGGTGGCACCGGCGTACATCGTCCAGTCGTTATTCAGACGGTAGGTGAAGGAGGCATCGCTGCTTTCCGGCAGGGTGATGTTGAGGCTGGCGTCATACTTGCCATTGAGCCGGCTGACCAGGGCGTTGGTGATCGGACTGGCCTGGCTGTTGGCACCCGTGACCTCGGTGTTGCCCTTGAGCTTGTAGGTGACCTTGGAGTGGTAGGTCAGGCCGAAGGTCAGGTCATCGGTCAGGTCCGCGAGCAGGCCGACGTTGAAACCATAGGCGGTGTCGTCGCCATCGATCTTGACCTGGCCATCCTGGGTGCTGCCGAAGTTGACGTTGCTGTTGAGCTTGCCTTCGATGCGGTTGATGGTCGGACCGAAGCCGATGGAAACCTTGTCGGTGATCTTGTAGCTGACGGTGGGCTGGATGGTGATGACTTCCACCTTGCTCGCCTGACCCTGGTAGCGACCCTGGAAGGCGTGCTCGTAGTTGCTGATCAGCGCATAGGGGACATATACACCCAGGCCGAAGTGCAAACGGTCATCCACCGGGGTCACGAAGTAGCCGAAGGGCACCACCGAGTTGGGCACCATGTCGCCGTCGTTGCTGCCCTGCACGGCCTGGCCGTTGGCGTAGCGACCACTGGCGTCCTTGATGTCGATCTTGGCGTGGATGTAGGCGCCACCCAGGGACACCTCGCGGCCCAGGCGCGACATGCCGGCCGGGTTGCCATAGATGGTGGAAGCGTCCTGCGCGGAGGAAGAGCGTCCGGCGAAGGAGGTACCCATCCCGCTGACACTCTGTTCGTTGATAGCCAGACCGTTCGCCAGGGCATAGCCGGAAGCGCTCGAAACGGCCAATGCAAGTAGGGTCAGTTTTATTGTTTTCATGCTCTTGCAGCTCCATTGAAAGGCGAGAAGCGCTTACCTCCGCGGATTCCCAAGTCCGAGTGAGTACCTGCGCACACTCAGCTTTTAGCAGGCCCTGCTTGCGAATACAAAAAAAACTATTCGGTCACGTTTGGTTCGGGGCGGTCATCAGGCGTTCATCCGACGAACCCGCCTGGAAAGCCGCTGAATGCCACGCTTCCCGGTGTGTGACAGGGGCGTCAAGCGGCACCGAAGAACCGGCCCGGGTGGCTTATACTGTCGGCTCATCTGTTCGGAGTGCGCCCTTGACTTCTGCCCCTCACTGGATCCGCGACGACGCGGCGCTGGCCGCCCTCTGCGCGCGGTGCCAGACCCTGCCCTTCATCGCCCTCGACACCGAATTCATGCGGGTCGACACCTTCTATCCCAAGGCCGGCCTGATCCAGATCGGCGACGGCGAACAGGCCTACCTGGTCGATCCCCTGTGCATCGGCGACTGGACACCCTTCGCCGCGCTGCTGGAGGACCCGGCGGTGGTCAAGGTGCTGCACGCCTGCAGCGAAGACCTGGAAGTGTTGTTGCGCCTGACCGGCAGCCTGCCGCAGCCGCTGTACGACACCCAGCTGGCGGCGGCCTATCTGGGGCTGGCCCATTCCATGGGTTATTCGCGGCTGGTCGCCGAAGTGCTCAAGATCGACATCCCCAAGGACGAGACCCGTTCCGACTGGCTGCAACGGCCGCTGACGCCGTTGCAGGAACGTTACGCGGCGGCCGACGTGACCTATCTGGTCGACGTCTATCTCTATCTCGACGCGCGCCTGGATGACCAGCGGCGTGCCTGGCTGCTGGAGGATGGCGCCGAGCTGGTGGCCAATCTGCGCCGTATCAGCGATCCCTGGGAAGCCTATCGCGACGTCAAGCTGGCCTGGCGCCTGTCGCGCCAGCAACTGGCGGTGCTGCGGGTGCTCTGCCACTGGCGCGAGGTCAAGGCCCGCGAGCGCGATCAGCCACGCAACCATGTCCTGCGCGAGCGCTCGCTGTGGCCGCTGGCGCGTTTCCAGCCGACCGACAAGCAGGCCCTGGCGCGCATCGACGACATGCACCCGCGCACCGTGCGCCAGGATGGCGATACCCTGCTGGAACTGATCGCCGAAGGCGCGGCCACCCCGGCTGAGCAATGGCCGGCGCTGCAGGCCGAACCCTTGCCCCACGAGGCGTCGCCGCTGCTCAAGGCCTTGCGCGCCATCGGCGAACGGGATGCCAAGGCCCTGGGCATGGCGCCGGAACTGATGCTGCGCAAGAAGGTGCTCGAAGCCCTGCTGCTCACCGGCTGGCCTGATGGCGACTACCAGCTGCCGGCTAATCTGCGCGGCTGGCGCCGCGAGCGCTTCGGCCAGGCCCTTCTCGATCATCTGCAGGCGCAACGCACCCCGCCGGCGCCCCTGGAAGACACGCCATGAAACTGCTCTGCTCCATCTACCGCAGTCCGCGCAAGCCGGAAATGTACCTTTATGTCGACAAGCTCAAGGGCCTGAAACCCGTGCCCGAGGGCCTGCTCGCGGCCTTCGGTCCGCCGGCGCTGGCCTTCGAATTCGTGCTGACCCCGGAACGCAAGCTGGCACGGGAAGACGTCGCCAAGGTCCTCGAGAACATCGCCAAGCAGGGCTATCACCTGCAGATGCCGCCGCCGGAGCTGGAGCGCGATGATTACCTCGAGCACCTGCCTGAAGAACTGCTGCGGCTCAACGATCCGCTATGACCGCCGTCCTGCTGCTGGAAGACGCGCCGACCGGCTATGCCGCTGCCTGGCGCCAGTGGGCGCCGGAGCTGGACCTGCAGGTACCGGCGGACCCGGCCGAGGCCGTGCGTCTGGCGCAGCAGCCCTGCTACTGGCTCGGCCAACCCGATCGCGCTGCGGCCCTGTTGCGCCAGGGCGTCAAGCCGCTCTGGCTGCAATCGACCTGGGCCGGCTACGCACCGCTGCTGGCGGCGGATCTGCCCTGCGACTATCGTTTCAGCAGGGCGGTGGGCTTGTTCGGCCAGAGCATCGGCGAATACGTCCTGACCTATCTGCTGCAGTTTGAGCGCCAGGTGGCTGCGCGGCAGGTCAGTCAGCAGGAAGGACGCTGGGATACCCGGTCGCCGGGCACCCTGGCCGGGCGGCGGCTGTTGCTGGTCGGGGCAGGGGACATCGGCCAGGACATCGCCCGCCTGTTCGCGCCGTTCGGCATGATCCTCACCGGCGTCGCCCGCAGTGCACGAACCTTGCCTGGCTTTGCCCGGGTGGTGCCGCTCGCGGAACTGCGCCAGGCGGCGCGGGATGCGGACTTCGTGGTCAATCTGTTGCCGGACAGCGGCAGCACCCGGGATCTCTACGATGCGGACTTCTTCGCCGCCTTGCCTGCAGGTGCCTTGTTCATCAATGCCGGACGCGGCACCAGCGTGGTGGACGCCGAGCTGATCGCCGCGTTGGAGAGCGGACAGCTGGCCGGGGCGGTGCTGGACGTGTTTCGTCAGGAGCCGCTGCCGGCCGAGCATCCCTTCTGGCGGACGCCCAACCTGCACCTCACCGCCCATGTCGCCGGACCCACGCCGCCGGCGGCGGCGGTCCGGCTGTTCGTCGACAATCTCCAGCGCCTGCAACAGGGGCAGCCCCTGCGCGGCGCCGTCGACCTGGCCGCTCAGTCGAAGGTATAGGGGCCGGCCACCGCCAGCTCTTCGACGGTCAGGCGCGGACTGGGCAACTCGCGCCCCTGCAGGGACTCCGGCAGGCTGGCCTTGTCGCCCAGCTTGCCGATGGCCACCGCCAGCTCGACCTTGAACGCCGCCGGTACCTTCAACTCACGCTGGATGCCTTCGCGATCGATCCCGGCCATGCCGTGGGCGTGCCAGCCGGCGTTGGTCGCCTGCAGCGCCAGGTAGGCCCAGGCCGCACCGGCATCGAAGCTGTGACTGGGGAAGGGGACTTCCTCGCCACTGCTGGCGCGCAGCAGGGTGGTCTTCGACAGGATGATCACCAGCGCCGAGGCGTGCTGCGCCCAGCCGCGGTTGAATTCACTGATCAGCGACAGGAAAAGCGCCCAGTGGGCGTCGTCGCGGCGGGCATAGAGGAAGCGCCAGGGCTGGGCGTTGAAGGCTGACGGCGCCCAGCGCGCGGCCTCGATGAAGCCGAGTAGTGTCTCCTCCTCGATGGCGACCGGGTCGAAGGCGCGGGGCGACCAGCGCTGGACGAACTGGGAATCGACGGGATACTGGGGCGTACGGCTGCTGCTGGTCATGGCTTCACCACGGGAGGAAAGGGGAGTCCGGCACGGTAATCCGGTCGGGCGGAGTCGACAAGGGCGCGAACGGTGCTTGGCGCTCGCGGCGTGCGGCACTAGACTGCGCGCCCCCTTTCCTTGCCACGATCTCTGCCATGGCCGCCATCACCCAGCCGTTCTGGAAGCGCAAGACCCTCGATCAGCTCGATGCCCAGGAATGGGAGTCGCTGTGCGACGGCTGTGGCCTGTGCTGCCTGCAGAAACTCGAAGACGAGGACGATGGCGCCGTCTACTACACGCGCATCGCCTGCAAGCTGCTGGATCTCAAGACCTGCCAGTGCAGCCGCTACGCCGAGCGTACCCGCTTCGTTCCCGACTGCATCCAGCTCACGCCGGCCCAGGCCGACCAGTTCGCCTGGCTGCCGCCCACCTGCGGCTATCGCCTGGTGGCCGAAGGCAAGGATCTGCCGGAGTGGCACCCGCTGATCTGCGACGACCGCGAGGCGGTGCACAAGGCCGGCATCTCCCAGTCCGGCCGCATGCTCAGCGAGACCCAGGTCGCCGAAGACGACTGGGAAGACTATCTGATCTTCCGCGCGGGCTGATAACGGCTTCAGACCACCGCGGGGCTGGCCCGCCGCGGTACGGCCAGGTCCGCCGCTCGATGGCAGCGTACCTCCGCCAAGGTGCCTGGCAGCAGTGCCTGAGGTCGCTCGCAACCGGCGCCCGCCTGCGGACAGCGATCCCGAAAGAAACAGCCCGTCGGCAGCACCCGGTTGCCCGGCAACTCGGTGCGCTGCGCCGCGGCATTGCCGGTGAGCGGCTGGTCCAGCCGCGGCACCGCCTCCAGCAACAGCCGGGTATAGGGGTGGCTGGGCTGCTCCAGCACCTCTGCCGCCGCCCCCAGCTCGACGATCTGTCCCAGGTACATCACCGCCACCCGGTCGGCCAGGTGGCGCACCACCGAGACGTTGTGGGAGATCAGCACGAAGGTCAGGCCGCGATCGCGTTGCAGCTGGGCCAGCAGGTTGAGGATCTGGGCCTGTACCGAGATGTCCAGGGCCGAGGTGGGTTCGTCGAGAATGATGACGTCCGGGTCCGACGACAGCGCCCGGGCGATGGCGATGCGCTGGCGCTGGCCACCGGAGAACTGGTGCGGGTAGCGATCCAGGTATTCGGGACGGATACCGACCTGCACCGCCAGGCGCTCGGCCAGGGCGCGCAATTCGACAGAGGAGCTGCGACCCCGCACCACCAGCGGCTCGGTGATCAGCTTCCACACCGGCAGGCGCGGATCCAGTGAGGATTGGGGGTCTTGGAAGACGATCTGGATGTTGCGCTCGCCACGGGCCGTGCCTCGAAGGGAGCCGCTCACCGGCGCCACCAGCCCCATCAGGACCTGAGCCAGGGTGCTCTTGCCGCAGCCGGATTCACCGAGCACGCCCAGGGTCTCACCGGGAAAGAGCCGCAGGTCGATGCCGTTGAGGGCATGGGCCTGGCCCTTGGTGCGCCCGAGCCAGTCGCGGCCCACCGGATAACGCACCTCGACGCCGCTGAGTTCCAGCAGCGGTACGGCAGGCGGAGCAAGGGTGTTCATGCCGGGGCGTCCTCCGCCTGCAGCCAGCAGGCGCTCAGATGATCGGGGGTGTCCGTCGGCAGCAGCGCGGGGCGCGTCTCGCAGCGTTCATGGCGCCGACTGCAACGATCCTTGAAGCTGCAGCCGCCAGGCAGCTGGGCCAGGTTGGGCACCTGCCCGGGGATGCTGGCCAGGTCGCTGCCCGGCACCGCCTTTTCCGGCAGGCAGGCCATCAGGCCCTGGGTATAGGGATGCCGAGGTGCCTGCATGACCGCCGCGGTAGCCCCCTGTTCGACGATGCCGCCGGCGTACATCACATAGACGCGATCGCAGAATTGCGCGACCAGGGCCATGTCGTGGGTGATCAGCAGGATGGCGGTGCCCCGGGCCCGTGCCTTCTCGCGCAGCAGCAGCAGCACCTGGCGCTGCACCGTGACGTCCAGCGCGGTGGTCGGCTCATCGGCGATCAGCAGCTGCGGCTCGCAGGAGAAAGCCAGGGCGATCATGATGCGCTGGCGCATGCCGCCGGACAGCTCGAAGGGATAGCGTTCGAGGATCTGCTCGGGATCGGCGATATGCATGTCCTTGAGCAACTCGATTGCCTTGGCGCGGGCCTGGGCGGTATCCAGCGCGGTATGGCGGCGAATCACGTCCAGCAGCTGGCGACCGATGCGCCGCGTCGGATTGAGCGCGGTCATCGGCTCCTGGAAGATCATCGCCGCCTCGCGGCCGCGGACCTCCATCAGCTGGCGCTCGCTCAAGGCGAGCATGTCGTGGCCCACCAGGTTGACGCTGCCGCCGGTGACCCGGTAGCTGCCGGGGGGCAACAGGCCGAGGGTGAGCATCGCGGTGACCGACTTGCCCGAGCCGGACTCGCCCACCACGCCGACGATCTCGCCGGGGGCCACACTCAGGCTGACGCCGTTGAGCGCCTTGGCGCTGCTGCGAAAGCCGGGGAATTCCAGATTCAGCTGGTCGATGTGCAGAACGGGCTGGCCCATGTCATTTGCCCTTTTGGCGAGGATCGAGCAGATCGCGGATGCCATCGCCCAGCAGGTTGAAACCGATGGCGGTGACCAGGATCGCCAGGCCCGGAAAGGTCGAGTACCACCACTGATCGAGGATGAAATTGCGGCCGCTGGCGACCATCACGCCCCATTCCGCGGTGGGCGGCTGGGCGCCCAGGCCGATGAAGCCCAGCGCCGAGGCCATGAGGATGGCGTTGCCGATGTCCAGGCTGAATTGCACCAGCAGCGGCGGCATGGCGTTGCGGGCCACGTGCCAGTGCACCAGGTGCCATTTGCCGGCGCCGAAGGTGCGTGCCGCCTGGACATAGGCCAGCTGGCGGATGCTCAGGGTCTGACCGCGCGCCAGGCGCACATAGAAGGGGATGCGCACCAGGGTGATGGCCAGCATGGCATTGAACAGACTCGGCCCGAGGGCGGCGGCCAGGGCCATGATCAGCACCAGCGAAGGCACCGAGAGGATGATGTCCATCAGGCGCATCATCAGCCGGTCGAAGGCGCCGCCGACGATGCCCGACAGGCAGCCGAGCAGGCCGCCGCTGGCGCAGGCGGCAAAGGCCACGAACAGGCCGACGCCCACCGACTGGCGGCTGCCGTAGATCACCCGGCTGAGCAGGTCGCGACCCACCTCGTCGGTGCCGAACCAGTGCAGGGCGCTGGGTGCCTGCAGGCGGGCGGTGAGTTTCAGCGCGTTGGGCTGGTAGGGCGCGAGCCAGGGTGCGGCGACCATGCACAGCAGCACCAGCAGGGTGATCACCAGCCCCGTGAGCATCAGCGGATTGCGGCGGATGCGCCAGGCCAGCCAGGCGGTCTGCTCGCGCCAGCCGGGGCGCGCAGCGGTCAGGGTCGTCATGCTAGTTCACCTTGCCGATGCGGGGATCGACCAGCCGGTAGAGCAGGTCGATGAAGCGGTTGAGCAGGACGTAGATGAAGGACACCACGATGGCGAAGCCCATGACCGCCGGGAAATCCAGCGCCTGGATCGACTTGACCACATAGGCGCCCATGCCCGGCCAGGCGAACACGGTCTCGGTGAGCACCGCGCCATAGAGCAGGTCGCCCAGCGCCAGGCCGATCACCGTGATGGAAGGAATCAGCGCATTGGGCAGCGCATGGCGCAGCACCACGGTGGTCTGCGACAGGCCATAGGCGCGGGCGGTGCGGATATAGTCCTCGCCCAGCTGTTCGAGCATGGCGCCGCGGATCTGCCGGGTGATGACGCCCAGGTTGACGAAGGCCAGGGTCACCGCCGGCAGCAACAGGTGCCTGGCCGCGCTGACGAAGCCGGTGAGATCTCCCGCCAGCAGGGTATCGATCAGATAGAAGCCGGTCACCGCTGGCGGTGGCGTCAGCCCCTGGTCCAGGCGCCCGCCGCCGGGCAGCCAGCCGAGGTGCCCGTAGAACAGCACGATCAGCCCCAGGCCCAGCCAGAAGGCCGGGGTGGAGATGCCGGCCACCGCCAGGGTACGGCTGATGTGATCGATCCAGCGGTTGTTGTAGACCGCCGAGAGCACGCCCAGGGGCACGCCAATGAGGATCGACAGCAGCAGCGCGGCCAGGGCCAGCTCCAGGGTGGCCGGGAAGAACAGCTGCAGGTCTTCCAGCACCGGGCGATGGGTGCGGATCGACTGGCCCAGATCGCCCTGCAGCAGGTCTCCCATGTAGCGGAAGTATTGCTGGTACAACGGCAGGTCCAGGCCCAGCTGCTGACGGATGCCGGCGACGATTTCATCGCTGGCACGCTCGCCGGCGATCAGCCGTGCCGGATCGCCGGGGATCAGGTGGGAGATGACGAAGGTGATCAGGGACACCCCGATCACCACGATGAGGATATCGGTCAGCTGCTTGCGCAGCAGATGGAAGAAGGCCATGGCATACCTCGCGAGGCGGGTGCCGGAGCGCGCCGGCACCCGTCGCCCTTACTTGGACATCGCAACGAAATCGAAGACCTGTTCGAGCATGGGGTTGAACACGTACCCCTTGACCGCGGCGCGCATCGGCACCGTGTAGGCCTTCTGGTAGAGGTAGGCGTAGGCAGCGTCGCCCACCACAATCTTCTGGGCCTCCTGGTACAGCGCCTTGCGCTGGGCCACGTCGCTGACGCTGGCGGCGTCGCGCAACAGCTGGTCCACCTTGGGATTGCCGTAGAAGGCACGGTTGCCCGCCAGTCCCGCATTGGTGCTGTCGAACCAGAAGTTCATGAACATGTAGGGATCGGCGAAGTCCGGACTCCAGTTGCCGATGGCGACGTCGAAGTCGCCCTTGCCCAGGCGCTCGCGGAAGGTGGCGTTGGCCAGCTTCTCCATCTTCAGGTTGACGCCCAGGGTGCCCAGGCCCGCCTGCAGGGTGAGGCCGATGGGCTCCCAGGCCGGGTCCTTGTCCGAGTAGAGGAATTGCAGCTCCCGCACCTTGGGCGCCTTGCCCAGGGCGGCCTGGGCCGCTTCCAGGTCCTGCCTGGGCATTGGCAGGCTCGGATCATGGCCCCACATGCCGTCCGGGATCGGGCCGTTCATGAGCTTGGCCTTGCCCATGGCGATGCCTTCGACGATGCCCTGGTAGTCGAGGGAGTCGACCACCGCCTTGCGCGCGTTGACATCGTTCAGGGGCGCGCGCCTGTTGTTGAGGTAGAGGTAGGTCACCCGCAGCGAGGGGTAGGCGGTGGTGACGAAGCCGGACTTCTGCGCCAGCGCCTTGACCTGGTCCTCGGGCAGGTCCTCGATGATGTCCAGATCACCCTGTTCCAGTTGCAGGCGCCGTACCGAAGGCTCGGCGATGATGCGGATCACCACCTGCTTGAGCGTGGGTGCCTGGCCGGCGTAGTGCGGGTTGGGTTCCAGGGTCAGCGACTGGCCCTTCTGCCAGGCGGCCAGGCGATAGGCGCCGGAGCCGGCGGTATGGCCGGCCAGCCAGGCGTCCACGTCCTTGCCGTGGGTGCTGGCCACCTTGGGGTTGATCACGCTGGCGCCGTCGTGGGCCAGGGCGAAGAGGAAGGGCGCGAAGGGCTTCTGCAGGGTGAATCTGATCGTCTGCGGATCCACCACGGTCACCGTCATGTCCGCCGGGAAGATGCTGGACGGGCCCTGCTTGAGCTTCATCAGGCGCTCGACCGAGAACTTGACCGCCTCGGCGGTGACCTCGCTGCCATCGTCGAACTTGTTGCCGGGCTTCAGGGTGAAGGTCCACAGCAGGTTGTCGGGGGATACGGTCCAGCCGCTGGCCAGGTCGCCCTCGACGTCGGTGCTGCCCTTGCCGTCTTCCACCTTGTAGCGCATCAGGCGCTGGTAGGCCGGGTAGGTCACGGTCCAGTCGTTGTTGTCGAAGGTCACGCCCGGATCGACGGTCTGCAGATCCGCAGGCTTGCCGATGACCAGGGTGTCGGTCGCGGTGGCGGCGCTGGCCGGTTGCCAGGCGCCGAGGCCCAGCAGGGAAACCAGGGCGAGCACGCGGGACGCCGATGAAACGTGGGTGCGCGAAGACGAGAACATGCCGGTACCTCGGATTGTTTGGGTTTATGGGTGTTTCGGCAGTGGGCAAGGCGGTCGAGCGAAGGGCTCGCGGCGCCGGATTCGAATGACCCGGTCGCCGGCAGGATCAGTTCAGCAGGGCGGCGAGCTCCTCCTGGCCGAGATGGTGGTAGTCGATCAGCGCATAACGACGGGCGTCGGGCAGTTCGAAGTGCCACCACTCGCTGGGGATGAAGGTGAAGCCGGCGCTCTGCATGATGCCCAGCAGCAGCAGGCGATTGCGCTGGGCGGCGGCGGGCAGCGCCGGATTGAACAGGTGCGACAGCTCGCGCATGTCGTCGAAGCCAGTACCCATGTCCAGCGGTTCACCGGCCTCGTCGAGCAGGGTCACGTCCACGGCCACGCCGCGGCTGTGGTGCGAACCCTGCGCCGGATCGCTCACGTACTGGGCGTCGGGCAGCACCCGCCACAGCAATTGCTGGGCATAGGGCGGGCGGTAGGCATCCAGCACCTGCAGGCGCAGACCGGCCTGTTGCGCCAGCGCGCTGGCGCGGTGCAGGCGAGCGGCGGCATCCCGGTGCAGCAGGCAGTGGGCGTCCTGGTAGAGCACCTTGCCGGCCAGGTTGTCGGCGGTCGCATAGACCAGGTGGATGGCTACGCCGTAGTGGTCGGCGTCGATCTCGACGAGTTCTGGATGGTTCACGGTGCGGAAGGCTTCCTTGGAGTGAAGAAGAGGGCCAGGGCTCATTCGAATTGCCCGAAGCGCTGCTGCAGGGCGCGGTTGCTGGCCAGCCGCTGTTCCAGGGCATCGCCCGAGCGATCCGCCACCGCCGACACCAGCAGGTTCAGCAGGCAGGCCAGCGGCGCCAGGGAGTCCCAGAACTGGTCGACTTCCAGACGCAGTTGCAGCAGGTCGGCGGGGTAATCCCGCGCCCAGGGGCAGTGGTAGTCGGTGATCAGCGCCATGGGCAGCCGGGCATCGCGAGCGCTCTCGCAGAGCTTGCGGGTCACGCTGGAATAGGCGCGAAAGTCGGCCACCACCAGGTAGGGCTGGGCGAAGCCGCTGTTGAAGATGTCGGCGTAGGTGCCCGACAGGCCGTCGACGTAGAAGGCCTTGGGCCGGATGTATTCCAGCAGGCTGTGAAAACTGCCGAGTACCCCGCGGGTGGTCTGGATACCGGCGATGAACACGGCATCGGCACCGGTCAGCTGCCGGACCACCTGTTCGAACACCGGTCCGCGGGCCAGCTGGTAGACGTCCTCGATGGCGGCGAGCTCGGCGGCCAGGGAGCGGTCCAGGGCGTCGCTGCGTCCGCTCTGCTGGCGAAAGGCACTGAAGCGATCGGTGATGCGCCAGGCTTCCAGACCTTCGTCTCTCAGGCTCTGTTTGACGTCGTCGAGGTTGCGATAGCCCAGCGAGCGCAGCAGCCGGCCCACGGAAATGCCGGTGGTGTTGGTGCGCTGGGCGATGCTGTCGGCGGTCTCGAAGGGCAGCTTCTCCGGATTGGCCAACAGGTAGCCCGCGACGCGTTTGCCGGTGGGCGTAAGGTCGGCGAAGGCGCCTTCGAGGGCCTGGAAGAACAGCGGCTTGGTCAAGGTGTAGATCCGCAATGTTATCGAGCTGTCATTAAAAGCTCTGTTGTTCGAAAGCTAACATTGGTTTTCCAGGCGTCGCAAGAGGCCGCACGCCGGTTGTCACCGAGGTGTCGCAAAGCGGGTTTGGGGGTCGTTAAGAGATAAGCCAATCGGGGCTGAATGGCCTGGAGGAAGGTAGCGGCGTCCCGGAAGAGACGCCGCGGTACAGCCGGAGGTCAGCCCAGCGGCGACTCCATGTGCGAGGTGCGCTCGACGGCGCCATAGTGATCGCCGACCGCATGGGCGCGTTCCAGCAGCACCTTCAGCTCGGCCAGGTCCTGGGCGATGCGGGTACCGGGGTCGCGACGCAGCAGGCGGGCGAACAGATGGCCGAGGCGCCCGGCTGGCGGCTCGTAGGCCATGACCGCGGTCACCTCGGTGCCGCCGGGCACGTCGGCGAAGCTGACCCAACCCAGGTTGTTCAGGCCGGCGTAACCGCAGGAGCGCCAGCCGATCAGCCGACCCGGCACGTCGTCGGTGACTTCGGCGTCCCATTCGAAGCGCCCCATGGGCGCCTTGACCACCCAGTGGGAATAGCGGTCGTTGAGCACGTCCACGCGTTCGATATGGCGCATGAAGATCGGCAGGTTGGAGAAGTCGCGCCAGAAGCGATAGAGCTCATCGCGGGGGCGGGCGATGACGATCCGGCGGGTCTGGGAGGCTGCCGAATGCCAGGCCAGCGAACGGCGGACGTCGCGCTCGAAACGCACCTTGGTCAGGGTGCTCTTGATCGAGCAGTGACCGCGCAGGCCGCGTTTCAGCAGCCAGGCGCCAGTGGCGCCGGTCAGCAGGCCGAGCAGACCGCCACGCGCCAGGCCGCGGCTGATCAGCAGGCCACCGCCGGCCACGGAGGCCAGGCGTTCGACGCCCTTGATGGCAGCGGCGTCGCGAGGCGGAGGAGCGAGAGTGGGAGTGGGGGCATCTAGGTGCATGGCAGATTCTCCTTTAGCTGTGGAAAAGACCTGCCCAGAGCCCCCGCCGTTCCCTAGCCGGTCAGGCCCAGTACCCGGAAGACGAAGGCGTATTCCAGGGCCACGTCGCGCAAGGCCTGGTAACGCCCGCTCATGCCGCCGTGGCCGGCGCCGAATTCGGTCTTGAGCAGGAGCAGGGGCGCCTGATCGGTCCGCCGCTCGCGCAGCCGCGCCACCCACTTGGCGGCTTCCCAGTACTGCACCCGGGTGTCGTGATAGCCGGCCACCGCCAGGATGGCCGGATAGGCCTGGGCCTTGACGTTTTCGTAGGGCGCGTAGCTGGCGATGCGCGCGCGCACCTCGGGCTCGTTCGGATCGCCCCACTCGTCGTACTCGGTCACGGTCAGCGGCAGGTCCGGCTTGAGCATGGTGTTGAGCACATCGACGAAGGGCACCTCGGCAATGGCGGCGGCATAGAGGTCCGGACGTTGGTTGAGCACCGCACCGATCAGCAGACCGCCGGCGCTGCCGCCGCTGATGACCACCTGTTGCGGTGTCGTCAGGCCCTGCTCCAGCAGATGCTCGGTGCAGGCGATGAAGTCGTCGAAGGTGTTCTGCTTGTGTTCCAGCTTGCCGCTGCGATACCAGGCTTCACCCAGCTCGCCGCCGCCGCGCACATGGGCGATGGCGAAGCGCACGCCACGATCCAGAAGGCTCAGGCGGGCATGGGAGAACCAGGGGTCGAGGCTGTGGCCATAGGCGCCGTAGCCATACAGATAGAGCGGGGCGCTTTGCGGCAGGTCGCGCCGACCGACCAGGCTGATGGGGATACGGGTGCCATCGGCGGCGGTGGCCCACAGGCGGCGGCTCTCGTAGGCATCGGCGTCAAACGGGCCTTCCACCGGGACCTGCTTGAGCACCCGCTGGGTACCGCTGGCCAGGTCCAGTTCGCGGATCTCGGCGGGGCGATTGAGCGCTTCGTAGCGCAGGCGCATGACCGGACTGTTGAATTCCAGCACGTCCATGGCATCGAGGCTGTAGACCTCGTCCGGCAGGTCGACCCGATAGGGCGCCTGGCCGTAGGGCCGCACCTCCAGAATCGGCAGGCCGGCGGTGCGCAGGCTCAACACCAGCGCCTGGGCGCCGAGACTGGCATCCTCCAGCATCACCTGCGGGTCATGGGGCACCACCGGCTGCCAGTGCGCGCGCGTGGGGCTGTCCTCGGGGGCCTGGTAGAGCGCGAAGTTGATGCCGTCCTGATTGCTGCGGATGTACCAGCCATCGACGCCATGATCGGGGAAGTACTCGTGACCTTCCTCGCGGGGCGCCAGGCAGACAAAGGCCTCGTCCGGCCGATCCGCGTCCAGCACCCAGGCTTCGCTGGTGGTCTTGCTGTGCGACAGCAGCAGCAGCTTGCGCTCGGAGCTCGAACGATAGCAGCCGAGGAAGAAGCGCCCGTCGGTCTCGTGGAAGACCAGTTGCGGCTCGGCATCGCCCAGGTGGTAGCGATAGAGCTTGTGCGGACGATGGGATTCGTCGCGCTCGCCAAAGAACAGGGTGCGGCTGTCGTTGGCCCAGGTCAGGCTGCCGTCGCACTCCTCGAAGGGCAGTTCGGTCACCAGGCCGGTGGCCAGCTCCTTCACATAGAGCCGGTAGGTCTCGTCGCCGACCTGGTCGAGGCTGTAGGCGAGGCGGGTCTGGTCCGGACTGATGGTGAACCGGCCGACCGAAAGAAAGCCGCCGTCGGCGATGGCATTGCCGTCGAACAGCAGCTCCTCGGTCGCCGGATCGGGCGTCAGGTCGCCATTGGCGGGGCGACGGCAGCGATAGTTGCGGCCGTATTCGTCACCGGCCTGGGTGCGCTGGTAGTAGAGATAGTCGCCGCGGGGGACGGGCAGCGACAGATCCGTCTCGCGAATGCGCGCGCGGATCTCTTCGAACAGCTGTTCGCGCAGGGCAGCCTCGGGTGCCAGCTCGGCTTCCAGGTAGGCGTTCTCGGCTTCCAGGTGCGCCAGCACCTCGGGGGCGTCGCGGCTCTCCAGCCAGGCGTAGGGATCGTCACCGGGGGCGCGGCGGGCAATGGGGGCTTGGGTCATGCGGGCTCCTTGGGCGCCGCGCAAGAGCACGCGGGCGGGGCAAAACCGCTATCATAGGCTTCTCCTTTCCGCTATCGCCATGGATCGCAATGACCGAGCAAGAGTACCTGATCGCCTGGGCCGTCTACGCCATCGCCGCGCTGCTGCTGTTGGTGGTGTCTTTCAAGGCCACCGGCTGGCTCTGGCGCTGGCTGCGCGAACCCATCCGGCTGGTGGTGGCCGTGCTGCTGGTGACGCCGGCCCTGGTGGATGCCGAGCATGGCCTCTACGCCCCGGCGATCGCCGTGACGGTGCTGGATCTGGTGTTCAAGGTGGGCAACAGCGCCTGGTCGGCCGTGGCCAACCTGGCGGCCGCCGGCACCATTGGCATAGTGCTCTATCTGATCTTCGTCCTCTGTCGCTGGCTGTACCG
This sequence comes from Pseudomonas sp. LA5, assembly GCF_028640825.1. NCBI lineage: Bacteria > Pseudomonadati > Pseudomonadota > Gammaproteobacteria > Pseudomonadales > Pseudomonadaceae > Pseudomonas > Pseudomonas sp. LA5. The sequence continues at coordinate 216,692 of NZ_JAQYZY010000019.1, read as the reverse complement.
GCGCTCCCATCCGCGTCCGGCGCCGGTCGCCGCAGCGGCGCCGACGGATGATCCGCAACCGGAATCGCCGGTGGCCCCGCGGGCCCCGGCAGCCCCGGTCGAGCGCCGCGAACCCCGGGGACGTGGCGAGCGCGTCGAACCCCGCCTGTAATCCAGGCTTGCGCCCGGGACGTGACCCCTTCAGCATGCTGGCGAAGGGCAGCGGCTGCAGCCGCCGTTGAACCAGGCAGCCACCCCGGAGGGACGGACATGTGCGAATTGCTGGGCATGAGTGCCAACGTGCCCACGGATCTGGTCTTCAGTCTCCAGGGCCTCATGCAGCGCGGCGGCCGCACCGGTCCGCATCGGGATGGCTGGGGCGTGGCCTTCTACGAGGGCAGGGGACTGCACCTGTTCAAGGATGCCCTGCCAGGCGCCGATTCCGAGGTGGCCAAGCTGGTCCAGGGCTACCCGATCAAGAGCCATACGGTAATCGGCCATATCCGTCACGCCAACGTCGGGTCGGTCAATCTGGCCAACACCCATCCCTTCGTGCGGGAACTGGGTGGACGCTACTGGAGCTTTGCCCATAACGGCCAGCTGCAGGATTTCCATCCCGAGCCGCGCTTCTACCGGCCGGTGGGCGATACCGACAGCGAGACGGCCTTTTGCAGCCTGCTGGATCAGGTCCGCGAGCGCTTTCCCGAACCCGTCCCGGTGGAGATGCTGTTGCCGCAGCTGGTGAACGCCTGCGATGGCTTTCGCAAGAAGGGCGTCTTCAACTGCCTGCTCAGCGACGGCGACTGGCTGTTCAGCTTCTGCACCACCAAGCTGGCCCATATCACCCGCCGCGCCCCCTTCGGTCCGGCCCAGTTGCGCGATGCGGAAGTCCACATCGACTTCAAGGCCGAGACCACGCCCAATGACGTCGTCACCATCATCGCCACCGAGCCGCTGACCTCCGACGAGGTCTGGACCCTGCACCAGCCAGGGGAATGGCATCTCTGGTGGGATGGCGAGATCGTCTCCCAGGGCCGCGTCTAGACAGGAAGCCACGCCACGATGCTGCGCAGTTATATTCGTCTGCTGTTGTTTACCCTGGCCTTGCTGGTAGGGGTACAGATTCCCGGCTTCATGCTCGACTACGAACAGCGCGTGGATGCCCATCGCCTGGAGTCCGATCAGGCCCTGAGCGGCTTCAGGCAGACCGCGCAGCAGTACTTCGAGGGCAGTCTCGAGGGTCTGTTGGCGCATTACCAGGCCAGTGACGATCCAGTCTTTCGCAGCGATGCCGACAGCCTTGGCATCCTGATACGTCGTAATGCGCTGTTCAACGAAGAGTGGCAGGCGCTGCAGGGGCCCTGGTACCAGCGAGCCTGGCACATCCTGGTGTCGCCCAACAGCGAACTGCGCGACGAGACCCTGCGGCAGTATCGCTATCAGGTGGTGCTTACCCCCGAAGCCATCGGTTGGGGGATAGGGCTGGGACTGGCCTTGGCGGTGACGGTGGAAACCCTCGCGCTCTGGCTTTCAATCCTGCTCTATCCGCGGCGTCCAGCCCGCCGGGTGTCCTAGCCTTCTAAAAAATTTCACGTTTTCAGGCGTTTAGCTGAAAAAAGGGCTTGACGCTAAAGTCCCGCGCTGTAGAATGCGCACCCACAGCAGGCACGTAGCTCAGTTGGTTAGAGCACCACCTTGACATGGTGGGGGTCGTTGGTTCGAATCCAATCGTGCCTACCAAACAAAACCCGCACTGCTGGCGGGCAAGAAAAAAGGCGATCCGAAAGGGTCGCCTTTTTTCGTTTGGGGATGGATTGGAAAGGCCCCTGTAGGCAACGCTTCAGATCCATCCCGGCGACTGGGGCTCGATGAGCAATAGCGTGGCACCGCCATTCCACCGTCGCCAGCTGCCCTTGAGTAGCGGCCCGCCCCTCAAGGGCAGGCCGCTAGCACTGCTGCTCGGCATTCTTCTGACCCGAGTCATCCCGACGACCTGTTGTTCGGCCATGGTCCTTGCCCCAACGAAGGCGAAGAACTAGGCGTCTCGCTGCCGGGCGGTCATCGGCCATGTGAGCGCAACGAATGCCATCCCGCCACCCACCAGCAGCAGCGCGGCACTCAGGCTCCAATGCTGCGCGACGAAGCCGATGGCGGCCGGGCCAAAGAGAATGCCGGCGTAGCCGATTGTGGTGATCGCTGCAATGGCGTGGCTTGTGGGCATCCGGGTCTGCCTTCCGGCGGCACTGAAGAGCACGGGGACGATGTTGGAAGCTCCGAGGCCAACCAGCAGGAAGCCTGCGAAGGCAAGGGGCTGGCTAGGGGCCAGGACCGCCATCAGGAAGCCTGCCGCGGCGAGTAGACCGCCGCCTACGACCACTTTCAGGCCGCCCAGCGTCTTCACGATCCAGTCGCCGGTCAGGCGGCCGATGGTCATCGCCAGCGCGAATACCGTGTAACCGAAGCCGGCCTGCGCCGGCTCTACGCCATGCGCATCGATCAGGAACAGGGCGCTCCAGTCCAGGATCGCGCCTTCGCCGAGAAAAATCAGAAAACAGAGCAGGCCGATGAAGGCGACGATCCCGCGCGGCAGCGTAAATAGTGGGGTATGCCCGGCGTCATGATTGCCGTAGGGCAGCAGACCTTTGATTGAAGCGGCGAGTAGAACGATCAGCAGCGCGCTGAACACCAGGGTCGCAACCAGCGGTTGGATTCCAGCCCCCAGCAGAACGCTCATGCCGCCGGCGCCGACGATCCCGCCGACACTGAACAGGCCGTGGAAGCCGGACATCATGTTGCGCCCGCTGTCCTTCTCGACCATCACGGCCTGGATGTTGATTGCGACATCCAGAGCGCCAACGCTGGCCCCGAACAGGGCCAGGGCTATGGCCATGCCGAGAAGCGAATCGGCGACCGCAAGCAGCGGCAGCACCAGCGCCAGTGCCACCGAGCTGGTCGCGATCACTGCACGGCATCCGAAGCGGCTGGCGAGGATGCCGACGATGGGCATCGCGACAATGGATCCCAGGCCCAGGCAAAGCAGCAGGAGGCCAAGCGTCGAATCATCGGCGCCGATCCTCGCCTTGGCGACGGGCACCAGGGGTGCCCACGCGGCCATGGCCGAACCCGCAATGAGGAAGCCGGCGCGGGTCGCCCATTGCTCGATCGCTCCCGAAGGCTGTTGGGCAGCGAGTTGCACATGTTGCATTGGAGAGGCTCCGAAATAAGACGGCAGTAGGGGTAATCACACCTCATACCAGTGTTAGCTGATCATGCATGATTAAGCAAGATTACGCACAATCGTGCATTTCAGGACGATATGCGCAGAGCTGGATGACCATGTTTGATCCGAGCGTTGGCAGCCGCCTGGCGGGGAGGTATCGGCGGGGCCTGGTAGCTCTGCCTGCGGGGAGGTGAAGGCCTGTACGAACTTGTGGGCGAAGTGGAGCTGCAACGCGCCAACAGGCCTGGGTTTCATCTGCACATCGACTGCCTTTCCTGCAGCGGCAGCCCATGTCTGGCGCCTTGAAGTTTTAGGTGCCGGCGGCTGTGGACAGGTTTCGCCAAGGCTTATGCGGGGAGGGGTATGGGTTTGGGGTCAGCTGGACCTGACAAAACCAAATTCCCATCGGTGGCGGGTAATAGAAAGGGCGATCCGAGAGATCGCCCTTTTCGTGTTTGCCTGTGCTGTACGCCGTGATCGAGGCGGACTTGCCGGGCATGGAGTCGTTTAACCGGGCGACCTTGCAATCGCCCTGTTGTGCGTCCCAAGCCATCAACTGCTCGGGGTGACGGTCTCGGTGAAGGAGCCTGCCGGCTGCAGCCCGTGCCTGTTCGCCGTGAAGTCCAGCGCCGTCGAGGCATAGCGCACGCCATCCTGAACCTGCTTGAGCGTCAGGTTGGCCTCATAGAACTTGTCGCTGGCCAGTTGCTTGGCCGCCTGGTCGACGTCCGTCATGGTCTGCTTGAGCGGTGCCAGGGCAATGGCCGTATCGATATCCACATCGGCCAGGCGCAGGGTTTCCGCAGCACCCTTGGCGTCGCCATGCTTGAGTTTGTTATTTGCATCGGCCACTGCCTTAACCTTCTGCGGGCTGGCCATATAACTGTCCTGCACCACGGTATCGCCCCAGATAGGTAGCCAGGAGGTTACAGCGGTACTGGTATCGGCCTTGCCCTGATTGTCCTTGACCTGTAATTCACTCGCGGCTTTTTTCAGCGCGGTATTATCCGACTGCGCAAGTTTGAGTGCCTGCTGGGCGTCCTTGACATGGGACACTGCTTGCTTCGTTTGCCCCTGGAAGAGCTCCAGGCGTGCCGCGGAGATGTCGGTGAAGGCCCGTTGCCCCTGGGTGGACAGGGCCTGGAAGCTGCCCAGCTCGTTTGTCGAGGGGGCTTGGTTCGCGGCGATGGCCGCAGACGAGCAGGCGGCTACGATGGCGACGACCAGCATGCTCTTTGCCAGTTTATTCTTGACGTTCATTTGCTGCCTCCAGCGGATATGCAATTGAAGTAAGGCTATCGCTCAGGTACCAGAACCAGGTTCTGCAGTGCCTGGAATCGATACTCCGCCGTATCGCTTAACACTGGATTAATAAGGGTGGGGCTTTTCTTGAATAATTGCTGAACGAATTTGCGCGGCTAAATCTGGGTGATCTTGCCGTACTTGATACAGGTAAGAGTTTTATTGAGTCCGGCATAAGTTTGTTTTGCGCGGTAAAACTTTTCGGAAGTCCACGTCGATCTTCCGTGGATCATTCGAATAGGGGTGTGACCGCTTGCCTCGGTCGTGAGGCCCTGGGTTTTCACGTAGACTGACGGACGATTTTTCTTGGGCTTCGTTGCTTCGCCAGGCGCGAGCAGGGCCCGTTACCGCGAGGAGCGAGTGATGACGCAGGGTGGTGAAGGCCGGCAGATCGGCAAGGGTGGTTGCCTGGGATTGATCCTGCTGTCGATCCTGTTCGCGGTCGTGGTCTTCGGCTCCATCATCTACGTCTATCGCCACAATGCGACGCCGGTCAGCCGCGCCAACGAGCAGCAGGCCATCGACCAGTGCCTGGCGCGGGCCAACGCCGCGGACACCTCGCCGGCCGATCGCCAGGCGCTGATGGAAAACTGCCAGGAAATGCAGAAGCAGTTCCTCAAGAAGTACCCCGATGCGGCGCGCTAGGTAGATGACAGTCCCTTGCGAGGTTGCGCTAGGTCTCAGTTTCTGAAAGGATTTCCGTCCCAAACTTTCCAGTGATCCTTTCGCGTCGCCCGGAATGCCTTGCGGCCCTGCCACTGTGCGGCGGGATTTCCAGCGGTGCGGCTGCTTACTGGCCAATCCCACCATGTGGCCCTTGGTATGGGTCACCACTGAGTTGAGGAGGCGCCATGCCTGTCATTACTCTCCCTGACGGTAGCCAACGTCCATTCGACAAGCCCGTCACCGTAGCCGAAGTCGCCCAGTCCATTGGTGCCGGTCTTGCCAAGGCCACCATCGCCGGTCGCGTCGACGGCCAGCTGCGCGATGCCAGCGATCTCATCGAGCAGGATGCCAACCTGCAGATCATCACCGCCAAGGACGAGGACGGTCTGGAGATCATCCGCCACTCCTGCGCCCACCTGGTGGGTCATGCGGTCAAGCAGCTGTTCCCGACCGCCAGGATGGTCATTGGTCCGGTGATCGATGAGGGCTTCTACTACGACATCTCCTTCGAGCGTCCCTTCACCCTCGATGACCTCTCGGCCATCGAGACGCGGATGCGCGAGCTGATCGACAAGGACTACGACGTCATCAAGAAGATGACGCCGCGCGCCGAGGTCATCGAGGTGTTCAAGGCCCGGGGTGAGGAGTACAAGCTGCGCCTGATCGACGACATGCCCGAGGAGCAGGCCATGGGCCTGTACTACCACGAGGAATACGTCGACATGTGCCGGGGCCCCCACGTGCCCAACACCCGTTTCCTCAAGGCGTTCAAGCTGACCAAGCTGTCCGGCGCCTACTGGCGTGGCGACGCCAAGAACGAACAGCTGCAGCGCATCTATGGCACCGCCTGGGCGGACAAGAAGCAGCTGGCGGCCTATATCCAGCGCATCGAGGAAGCCGAGAAGCGCGACCATCGTCGCATCGGCAAGCAGCTCGACCTCTTCCACCTGCAGGAAGAAGCGCCCGGCATGGTGTTCTGGCACGCCAATGGCTGGACCGTCTACCAGGTGCTCGAGCAGTACATGCGCAAGGTCCAGCGCGACCACGGCTACCAGGAGATCAAGACGCCCCAGGTGGTCGATCGCGTTCTGTGGGAGCGTTCGGGTCACTGGTCCAACTACGCCGAAGGCATGTTCACCACGGCCTCGGAAAGTCGTGACTTCGCGATCAAGCCGATGAACTGCCCCTGCCATGTGCAGGTGTTCAACCAGGGCCTGAAGTCCTACCGCGACCTGCCGCTGCGCCTGGCCGAATTCGGTGCCTGCCACCGCAATGAGCCGTCCGGTGCCTTGCACGGCATCATGCGCGTGCGCGGCTTCACCCAGGATGACGCCCACATCTTCTGCACGGAAGAGCAGGTCAAGCAGGAAGCCGACAACTTCATCAAGCTGACCCTGCAGGTCTATGCCGACTTCGGTTTCACCGACGTGATCATGAAGCTCTCCACCCGGCCCGCCAAGCGCGTCGGTTCCGAAGAGCTGTGGGATCGCGCCGAGAAGGCCCTGGCCGATGCGCTGGATGCCTCGGGTCTGGACTGGGAATACCAGCCGGGCGAGGGCGCCTTCTACGGGCCGAAGATCGAATTCACCCTCAAGGACTGCCTGGGTCGTCAGTGGCAGTGTGGTACCCTGCAATACGATCCGAACCTCCCGGAGCGTCTCGATGCCAGCTACATCTCCGAGGACAACAGCCGTCAGCGTCCAGTGATGCTGCACCGCGCCATCCTCGGTTCCTTCGAGCGTTTCATCGGCATGCTCATCGAGCACTATGCCGGTCTGTTCCCGGCGTGGCTCGCCCCGACCCAGGCGGTAGTGCTCAATATCACCGACAAGCAGGCCGATTTTGCCCAGCAGGTCGTCGGCGAATTGAACGCTGAGGGCTTCCGAGCCAAAGCCGACTTGAGAAACGAGAAGATCGGCTTTAAAATCCGTGAGCATACTTTGCTCAAGGTTCCCTATCTCCTGGTTATTGGAGACCGGGAGGTTGAGACACGATCCGTTGCCGTGCGTACCCGCGAAGGCGTTGACCTGGGCTCCATGCCCGTCGAGCGTTTCCGCGAGCTGCTCACGCAAGCGGTTTCCCGGCGTGGCCGGCAAGATTCGGAGTAATCACTATCAAGCAGCGTGACATGAGACAAGACAAGCGAGCCGCACCCCGGGCACCGATCAACGAAAATATCACCGCCCGGGAAGTTCGCCTTATTGGCGCCGATGGTCAGCAAGTAGGCATCGTCTCCATCCAGGAGGCCCTGCAGGCTGCTGAAGACGCCAAGCTGGATCTGGTGGAAATCACCGCCGACGCCCTACCTCCGGTCTGCCGGATCATGGACTACGGCAAGCACGTCTTCGAGAAGAAGAAGCAAGTCGCGGCGGCGAAGAAGAACCAGAAGCAGGCTCAGGTCAAAGAAATCAAGTTTCGTCCAGGGACGGAAGAAGGGGATTACCAGGTAAAACTACGCAACCTGGTACGTTTCCTAACCGAGGGGGACAAAGCCAAGGTCTCGTTGAGATTCCGCGGCCGGGAGATGGCCCACCAGGAGCTGGGCATGGAGCTGTTGAAGCGGGTCGAAGCTGACCTCGTCGAACACGGCGCCGTTGAGCAGCATCCTAAGATGGAAGGACGCCAACTCATCATGGTCATCGCCCCCAAGAAGAAAAAGTAACTACCAGGGCACTGGCAGGCCTTGCTGTTATGCGTAATCACCCAATGCGGAGTATCCGAACATGCCAAAGATGAAAACCAAAAGCGGCGCTGCGAAGCGCTTCGTGAAAACTGCTGGTGGCATCAAGCACAAGCACGCTTTCAAGAGCCACATTCTGACCAAGATGACCACCAAGCGTAAGCGTCAGCTGCGCGGTACGTCGCTGATGCATGCATCCGACGTCCAAAAGGTCGAGCGCATGCTGCGCCTTCGTTAATCCTGGTTAAGAATTTAAAGGAAGTTACTCATGGCTCGTGTTAAGCGTGGCGTTATCGCTCGTCGCCGTCACAAGAAAATCCTGAAGCTCGCAAAAGGCTACTACGGTGCCCGTTCGCGCGTCTTCCGCGTCGCTAAGCAAGCGGTAATCAAGGCAGGCCAATACGCCTACCGTGACCGCCGTCAGAAGAAGCGTCAGTTCCGCGCTCTGTGGATCGCTCGTATCAACGCTGGTGCTCGTATCAACGGTCTGTCCTACAGCCGTCTGATCGCCGGCCTGAAGAAAGCGGCCATCGAGATCGACCGTAAGGTACTGGCCGATCTGGCCGTGAACGAAAAAGCGGCGTTTGCTGCGATTGTCGAGAAAGCTAAAGCTTCGCTGGCTTAAGCCCCCCGGCAATCTCGCGCCTCTGGCGCGAAGCAACGTTATCAATAGGGGAAGAGCCTCATAGCTCTTCCCCTATTTTGTATCTGGAGTCCCTAGATGGAAAACCTGGATGCGCTGGTCTCCCAAGCACTGGAGGCCGTGCGGCACACCGAAGACACCAATGCCCTGGAACAGCTCCGGGTCAATTACCTGGGCAAGAAGGGTGAACTGACCCAGATCATGAAGACCCTGGGCCACCTCACGGCGGAGGAGCGTCCCCAGGCCGGCGCGCTGATCAACGCCGCCAAGGAACGTGTCCAGGACGCAATCAACAGCCGCAAGGCGACGCTGGAGCAGGCCGCCCTGGCCGCTCGCCTCGCTGCGGAACGCATCGACGTGACCCTGCCCGGGCGTGGTCAGGCCTCGGGTGGCCTGCACCCGGTCACCCGCACCCTGGAGCGTATCGAGCGCCTGTTCGCCAACATCGGTTATGGCGTCGCCACCGGTCCCGAGATCGAAGACGACTACCACAACTTCGAAGCGCTCAACATCCCCGGCCACCACCCGGCGCGGGCGATGCACGACACCTTCTACTTCAACGCCAACATGCTGCTGCGCACCCACACCTCACCGGTGCAGATCCGCACCATGGAGAGCCAGCAGCCGCCGATCCGCATCATCTGCCCGGGTCGGGTTTATCGCTGCGACAGCGATCAGACTCACTCGCCCATGTTCCATCAGGTCGAAGGCCTGGTGATCGACGAGGAAGTCAGCTTCGCCGACCTCAAGAGCACCCTGGTGACCTTCCTGCGCGAGTTCTTCGAGGAAGAGCTGGAAGTACGCTTCCGTCCCTCCTACTTCCCCTTCACCGAGCCGTCGGCCGAGGTGGACATCCGCCGCCCAAGTCGCGATGGCGAACCAGCCTCGCGCTGGCTCGAGGTGCTGGGCTGCGGCATGGTCCATCCCAATGTCCTGCGCATGGCCGGCATCGATCCGGAGAAGTACCAGGGCTTCGCCTTCGGCATGGGCGCCGAGCGCCTGGCCATGTTGCGCTACGGGGTCAACGACCTGCGCCTCTTCTTCGACAACGATCTGCGCTTCCTGGCGCAATTCCGCTAGCTGCCAGACGGGAGTCCTATGAAATTCAGTGAACAATGGCTGCGTAGCTGGGTGAACCCTGCGGCTACGCACGAGGATCTGGTTGCCCGGCTGTCGATGGCCGGCCTGGAAGTGGACGGCGTCGAAGCGGCGGCCGGGCGTTTCCAGGGCGTCATCGTCGGCGAGGTGGTCTCCGTCGAGCGCCATCCCGATGCCGACAAGCTCAACGTCTGCCAGGTGAGCAACGGTCAGGAATCCTTCCAGGTGGTCTGCGGCGCGCCCAATGTGCGCGCGGGCCTGAAGGTGCCTTTCGCCACCGTCGGCGCCACGCTGCCGGGCGACTTCACCATCAAGAAGGCCAAGCTGCGCGGCGTGGAATCCCACGGCATGCTCTGCTCGGCCAGCGAACTGCAGATCAGTGACGACAACAGCGGCCTGCTGGAGCTGCCGGCCGGCGCGCCGGTGGGCGAGAGCATCCGCAGCTACCTGCAACTGGACGACGCCATCATCGACGTCGACCTGACCCCGAACCGCGGCGATTGCCTGTCCATCGCCGGTCTGGCGCGGGAAGTAGGTGCCCTGTACAACGCTACGGTCGAGCCCCTGCAGGTCGAGGCCGTAGCGGCTACGCACCAGGAGACCCGTCCGGTCGAGGTGCTGACACCCCAGGCCTGCCCGCGCTACCTGGGTCGTGTGGTCAAGAACGTCGACCTGTCCCGTCCCACGCCGGACTGGATGGTCGAGCGTCTGCGCCGCAGTGGCGTGCGCAGCATCGACGCCGCCGTCGACGTCACCAACTACGTGATGCTCGAACTGGGTCAGCCCATGCATGCCTTCGATCTGGACCAGATCAAGGGCGGCATCCGCGTGCGCCTGGCCGATGCCGGCGAGCGTCTGGTGCTGCTGGATGGCCAGGACATCGAACTGCGCAACGACACCCTGGTGATCGCCGACCATGAGCGCGCCCTGGCCATCGCCGGCGTCATGGGCGGCGAGCACAGCGGTGTGGCCGCCGGTAGCCGTGACCTGTTCCTGGAAAGCGCCTTCTTCGACACCATCGCCGTCGCCGGCAAGGCCCGTTCCTATGGCCTGCACACCGACTCCTCCCACCGCTTCGAGCGGGGCGTGGACTTCGAGCTGGCACGCAAGGCCATGGAGCGGGCGACCCGCCTGCTGCTGGACATCGTCGGCGGCGAACCGGGTCCGGTCATCGAGGCGGTGAGTGCCGAGCACCTGCCGCAGGTCGAACCGATCCTGCTGCGCGCCGAGCGCATCGAACGCGTCCTGGGGCTGACCCTGGATGACGCCCAGGTCGAGCGTCTGCTCAGCGGCCTGGGTCTGGCCGTAGCTCGCCTGGAAGCCGGTCGCTGGCAGGTAGGCGTACCCAGCCACAGATTCGATATCAGCATCGAGGTGGACCTGATCGAAGAACTGGCGCGCCTCTATGGCTACAACCAGCTGCCGATCCGCTTCCCCCAGGCCCGCCTGGCGCCGCAACCGCTGCCCGAGAGCAAGGGCGAGCTGAGCCAGCTGCGTCGCCTGCTGGTGGCCCGCGGTTACCAGGAAGCCATCACCTACAGCTTCATCGACGAAAAGACCTTCCGTCTGTTCGCCCCCGAGGCCCAGCCGGTGATGCTGGCGAATCCCATCTCCACCGACATGGTCGCCATGCGCTCGTCGCTGTGGCCGGGTCTGGTCAAGGCCGTGCAGTACAACCTCAACCGCCAGCAGGACCGCGTCCGGCTGTTCGAATCGGGGCTGAGATTTGTCGGTCAGCTGGAAGGCCTGGTGCAGGAAAGTGTCCTGGCTGGCGCGGTCTGTGGTTCGCGTCTGCCGGAGAGCTGGTCGTCCGGGCGTGAGGCGGTGGACTTCTTCGACGTCAAGGCCGATGTCGAGGCGCTGCTGGCGCAGTCCGGTGCGGGTACTGACTTCCGCTTCGTCGCAGGCGAGCATCCGGCGTTGCATCCGGGGCAGACCGCGCTGATTGAAAGGGCAGGGCAGCCGGTGGGCTACCTGGGCGCCCTGCATCCGGAAGTGGCGCGTGAGCTGGATGTGGATCGTCCGGTGTTCCTCTTTGAGCTGGTGCTGGATGCCCTCACTACCGGCAGTCTGCCGCGCTTTGGCGAGCTATCACGCTTCCCCGAAGTGCGGCGTGACCTGGCGCTGGTGGTGGACGAAACCGTAGCCGCAGGCGACCTCCTGACCGACATCCGCGAAAACGCCGGAGAAGGCCTCAAGGAGCTGCGTCTGTTCGACGTCTACCAAGGCAAAGGTATTGATCCACATAGAAAAAGCGTCGCCATCGGCTTGACCTTGCAACATCCATCGCGCACATTAACCGATGAAGAAGTCAACGAAACGACGCAGAAAATCCTCGTTTCTCTGGAAAGAAGGTTCAACGCCACCTTAAGGAAATAGTGCATGGGGGCCCTGACGAAAGCTGAGATGGCCGAACGTCTGTTTGAAGAGCTCGGTCTGAACAAACGTGAAGCCAAGGAATTGGTCGAACTGTTCTTCGAAGAAATTCGTCATGCGCTCGAAAGCAACGAGCAGGTCAAGTTGTCCGGTTTCGGCAACTTCGACCTGCGCGACAAGCGCCAGCGCCCCGGACGCAATCCCAAGACGGGGGAGGAGATACCCATCACGGCACGCCGTGTGGTGACCTTCCGCCCCGGGCAGAAACTGAAAGCCAGGGTCGAGGCCTATGCTGGAACCAAGTCATAACGACGAACTGCCGGTCATACCGGGCAAGCGCTACTTCACCATCGGTGAGGTGAGCGATCTCTGCCTGGTCAAACCGCACGTGCTGCGCTACTGGGAGCAGGAATTTCCCCAGCTGAACCCGGTGAAGCGCCGCGGCAACCGGCGCTACTACCAGCGCCACGACGTGCTGATGATCCGCCAGATCCGCTCCTTGCTGTACAACGAAGGCTTCACCATCGGCGGGGCGCGCCAGCGTCTCACCCAGGGCGACGAGACCCGCGACGAGGGTTCGCAGTACCACCAGCTCATCCGCCAGATGATCAGCGAACTCGAAGAAGTCCTCGTCGTACTGAAAAAGTGAAAAAAAGCTTCCACTAATCAAAGTGTTGCAGTAAGATGCACGCCGTTCCCTAGGGAACACAGTCGGGGCGTAGCGCAGCCTGGTAGCGCACTTGCATGGGGTGCAAGGGGTCGAGTGTTCGAATCACTCCGTCCCGACCAAATTAACGAAAAGGCTCAAGCACTTAGTTGCTTGGGCCTTTTTCGTTTCTAGGCTCCAATCAAAATCCGAGCAAAACCAGCTGGCTACCCTGCTTAGGTGCTACCAGCGTTCAGTTTTGATATTAGGCTGCCGGCTGGTAGCCAAGTCGACTCTATAGGCGCAACGAGTTCTGCTAAATCTTGACGGCCCGGACAGTGTAGAAAAGCCTCTGAGGCTTGGTGCTGCTGCATCTGCCGACACCTTGTTTCCTCTGCTACAGCCTAGTTCTATCGATGCCAAATCAGGACGTAGCCCTGAAATCCGTGCAGCTATCGACTTGTCGGTCATGTTCGATCAGTTTTTATTGCTAAATGAGCATGCCTGATGGAGAAGAGCCCAACGATAGCGTTGGGCTCTTCCGATCACTCAACGTCCTTTGCTACATCCGCCCCAGCGGACGTCAATTTTACGGGCGGCTTCAGAGAGCGCTGTCCTTGCGTGTCTACCGAAAGATGACCTTTTTGGATAAGTCCATGCTCTTGCAGGTCCTGAAGGACATCCATGACGGCCTCTTCGCCATGATGGTTGTCGAGAATTTCGTTACCCAGGCCTTCCGGATGCGAGTGATACAGGCGGCGCAAGATTTCAGCTTTGAGTTCTGCATTGATAGCCATGTGGTCTCCTCGTATGTGTGCAAAGGTTATGACCGTCATTGAGATGGCCAGTGCCTGCGAAGCAGCTGCCAAATATCTTTTTGAGCGTCCTTATGCGCGGATTGCGGGGCTTTGCAGTACTTCGATGTTCGAAACTGAAATGTATTGAGGGTCACGAGTTTTTCGTCACCCTTTTGACACCAGAGCTCTTTGCGCTCGCTGGTTCTGGTGTTATCGAGTCGATCGTTTATGAAGGGAACTAAAACCTCATCGTCGACCTGAGTCAGGGGCTGATCGCCTGATTGAGTGCTTTCTGAGCTCACTAACTTCTGGAGATTTGGTCGATGGGCCTGATCACATTCCTTCGATAAAGAGCGGCAATTGACTTTCGCGCTATGGTTTTTCTCCTTGGCGCTCGCTTTGGGTGACCTGCTCCCTGCTTTCAATACGCTGCTGAAATTAGCAGACTCCGTCTTTCGAACAGTCGACGGCAGTGAAAAAGCGTTTTACCCAGGAGCAGGTCTTCGACCTTCTTAAATAGGCAGAAGCCGGTAAGCTGGTGACGGAGCTTGGTTGGTGGCGCAGTCTCAGTAATGCCTCGTTTATGCTTAGCGCACTAAGTTTGGCGGTATGACTGTGCCGGACGCTAGCTAGATAGCTGAAAGATCTAGAGAACAGGCGGCTGAACACGCTGCTGGTCGAAGCATGCCTCGACATTGAACCTCTCAAAGTAGTCGCCCGTTAGGAAGGTAAGTTCGACAGCGCGGCGGAAAGTGTTGCAAGAGATGCAGCCGCGAACCGGCATCTTCAAGCACTGCGCCTGTAGGCTGATCGGGCTGTCTCACTCAGTGCTGCTACCGGCCTCGTACCAATGAGCAAAATAGCGAGCTACAAGCTTAACTGGTGGAGCTTGCCCTTGAGTGTCGCCGCTTTAGCTATCGGCGCCTATACATTCTACTGCGGCATGTCTGAGTGTCGGTCGGCCACAGCCGGATTTATCGCCTGTGCCGTGCTGCAGGCTTGAGCGTTAAGCGCCAGAGACGCCGCCACGGTGTTGAGGTAGAGCGCTAGCGCTTGCGCCTTGCTTAGTGCATCGGGCTGAGTCTGCAATGGACTTTGTCTTCGATGCGCTCAGCACAGGGCAACGGATCGAATGCCTGGCATTGGTTTTTGACTCTACTGAGAAGGCGGGTGACATCTTGGTGGGAGACGGGATAAGCGGCGTTCGTGTCACCCGGACACTGGACGAGATGGCGTATTTCCGAGGCTACCTAGGCGCAATCCGCACCAACCAAGGTCCAAAATTCACTGGAAAAGCGCTTTATAAATGGCCTGCCAACGTAATTACCCTATATTGGGTATGGGCGACCAGACTATATCGGGTACGTGCCACCACAGTGCTGATAGCTCGGAGACATCGCAGGATCGCTTTTGCGGATGGCTTCACCTCCGCACAAATTGTATGGCAGAGTGGTATCGGCAATTTGTAAAACTTGGAGTGCGAAACCGCAGATATGGATTCAACTGTGCGGGTGATGTTGCACGGGAGAGAGATCGACCGTATCGCCTCCGTTGTGCGGATGGAAGGGGGCGCGGCTGTTGTGGCTTATCGAAATTGCGAGTGGCATGTCGTCGATGGGTGCATCCACCTAGATAATGACCAAAGCGTCAATGAAGTAGATAGGGGCGAGTGGGCACTGCTTGTCACACGCCTGCTTCCTGATTCTCTACCCAGCCAAGTTGGCGCCTGTTCCGAACTAATCGAATCGAGGTTTAGGGGAGCCATTCCCGGCGGCATCATGGGGGCGATCTGCTCCCTCGTAGAGCTGCGTCTCGAGCAGCAGGCGAGGGCAGCGTTGGTCGACTTCCTTGCGGAGAAGCGTGACTCAGTCAGGCTTCGAAGACTCCTGAGCATGCAGCTACTTTTCATGGAGCGCACGAGGGCCGCGACCGAATCCGCGATCGTTGCAGGGCCTTCTGTCGAACAGTGTTTTCCCCAAGATTCGGCTGAGGTCGAGTTTGATTGGGAATGGGGGGCGGAGGCTGAGCCGGATATTCTTGTTGTGGACGACTATCCACTCAGGAATGCTGCAGCGCAGCTTCAGGAGAGTATTGGGGCCCACAGGTCGAAGGTGTCTGAGGAAAGTATTCCATGGCTCGGCGACGTGAGTGACATATCGTGGGTAGAGGAGGACATGCGTCCAGACGACCAAGTGCGGAGGGACTCGCAGGATCACAAGATTGTCGAAAGAACGTTGGAACTGGGGCCAATGGCGATTGAGCTGCTGAGATACTTCACGGACAATCCGGGCGACCGATCCTTCCATGCCGAGCAGGTACTTGGCTATTCAGCTTTGGAAATAAATAGGCTGCTCACGGGCAGTCTTAGTCAGCATGTGACGAGAGGCTCCACCGGCGGGTGGGAGTGTCAGTGCTGGGTTGCCGATGTGCTTGGTGCCATCGATGGCCGTTCTACATGACTTTATTCGTCCGGCATCCTTCGTGGTTGGGAAGACGATCGTCTCAATTTCTGCAAGAGATTTTGCAGAGCCGTTTCGGAGTCACGAAGCTCGCATTCCCAAACGATGAATACGATCCAGCCAGCGTTTCGCAGTGCTTCAATCGCCTGCCGATCCCGTTCGACATTGCCTTCAAGCTTGTCAGCCCAAAACTCCGCACGCGTCTTGGGAAGTACTGCATAGCGGCAGCCAGGATGCCGGTGCCAAAAACAGCCATGTACAAATATACAGCTTCTCAGGCGAGGCAGTACAATGTCTGGCTTTCCGGGAAGGTCCGCTCGATGAAGTCGAAAGCGGAATCCATGGGCATGCAGAAACCTGCGTACCAGCATTTCGGGCTTCGTGTCCTTCCCCCGTATGGTCGCCATCATGCGCGACCTGCGGGCAGGATCAACTATGTCCATTTCGCCCCTTTTTGATACAGCGTGGTTTCATGAGCCGTACTCTACCCATCCAGGTTGTAGATCTCTTTGCCGGCCCCGGCGGTCTTGGGGAAGGCTTTTCGTCACATGGCAGCGGTGAAACCTTCGAGATAAGGGTTTCCGCCGAGATGGAGACATCCGCACGGTCGACGCTGCGTCTGCGGGCATTCTACCGTCTGCTCAGGCGCGACAAGCCAGAGGCTCTGGACGACTATTACGAATTTTGCGAAACAGCAAACGTAAGTCAGCCCTATACGGCGAGATCGCGCGATGCTTGGATGCAGGCGGATCACGAGGCCCAGCAGCTCGAGCTTGGTACGGAAGAGGGCAACACCAGGCTCGACAGGATGCTGGAGTCGAGACTGGATGAAACCAAACCTTGGGTTCTGATCGGGGGGCCGCCGTGTCAGGCTTACTCAATTGTCGGCCGCGCA
The DNA here is from genome assembly GCF_028640825.1 of Pseudomonas sp. LA5. Lineage (NCBI taxonomy): Bacteria > Pseudomonadati > Pseudomonadota > Gammaproteobacteria > Pseudomonadales > Pseudomonadaceae > Pseudomonas > Pseudomonas sp. LA5. Next base: position 199,931 of record NZ_JAQYZY010000019.1, on the reverse strand, counting down.
AGAAATCGCGGCAAGCTCGACTACCGGGCGGAGGACGACCGGCGCCATTTCCTCTACCGGGAGTATCTCCGGATCATTCAGCGCAAGCGACCGGCGGTCTTCGTGATGGAGAACGTTAAGGGCATTCTTTCGTCCCGCGTTGCGGGAGAGCAGATATTCCCCAAGATCCTTAAGGACCTATCGGATCCGGAAGCTGCGCTGGGACTGAGCACCAGCGGGCCTAAGTACCGGATATGTTCGCTAACTGCGGACTACGTGTATGAGAATGGTGCCGATGCGGACAGCATCGAGCCTGCTAACTTCACCATTCAGGCTGAGGACTACGGCGTTCCGCAGGCTCGACACCGGGTGATCCTGCTTGGAGTTTCCGAAGAGTATGTCGGCGCGCTCGGCGACCATCAGCTCGAGCCGTCTGCCGGTCCAACAATTGAACAGGTAATCGGCCGGCTCCCGCCGCTCAGAAGCACACTGACGCGCTTGAAGGACTCGCCGGACGCCTGGGCTGCGGTGATTCGCGACCATCTTTGCGAGCTACATAGAGAATGCCGACACCGTGTTTCGGAGATGCCCGAGCGAGTAAGGCTTGCATCGCGGCTTGGCATACTTGCGGGCAGCTATTCCTCGAACTCGATGTCCAGCGGCGCGCTTCGCGTTCTCAAGCAAGGGGACTACGACGGCATTACCGGAACGCGACTCGACGGGTGGCTGAGAGACGAGCGGTTGCGCTACTGGCTGAATCATGAGGCCCGAGGCCACATGAGTTCGGACCTGCGGCGCTACGTCTACGCAACGGCGTTTGCTGAAACCTACCAGTATTCGCCGAAGGGCCATCGCGACTTCGACCTTCCTGGTCTCGAGCCCGATCACAAGAACTGGAAAAGTGGAAAGTTCAGCGACCGTTTCCGTGTTCAGCGAAAGGGATATCCGTCGACCACGATCACGAGCCACATCGCGAAGGACGGTCACTATTTCATCCATTATGATCCCAGGCAGTGCCGAAGCCTCACTGTTCGCGAGGCCGCCAGGCTTCAGACGTTTCCGGACAACTACTTCTTCCTCGGGAACCGCACGCAGCAATTTCATCAGGTAGGCAACGCGGTGCCGCCCCTTCTGGCGCACCAGATTGCCGACGTGGTCGCACGCATTATTGATGCTGGGAAAGCACGCGCGATCGGCCCAGAATTATATGCAGACAGGGAGTCCAACCTTGCATTCAACCTTCAAGAGTCGCAGTGCGCCGCCCAAGGCTAGCGCCATGATCGAGGCGCTGCGCGGTTTGGGCTACAACACCCAAACCGCGCTGGCAGACATCATCGACAACAGCATTGCCGCCGGCGCAACGGAAGTTCGAATCGATTTCGTCTGGGCCGAGCGGGACAGTCGCGTTATGTGCCTCGACAACGGCTCGGGGATGTCCGCTGCCCAGCTGGATCGGGCAATGCGACTGGGTGAACGCAGCCCGCTCGAGGAAAGGGCGGAGAGCGATCTTGGCCGCTTCGGCCTGGGTCTCAAGACTGCATCTTTCTCCCAGTGCCGGCGTTTGACAGTTGCCGCAATGGGAACCGACGGACTGCAGTCGCTTCGCTGGGATTTGGATTACCTGGCAAGGAGTACCGATGATGGCTGGCATTTACTCGAAGGTCCCCACCCGGGGTCAGAAGACTATCTGGAAAGCCTTTCGAGCGGGACGAGCGGAACACTCGTGCTATGGGAGGATCTGGATAGGATAGTCGCGCCCGGAACGACTGTGCAGGACTTTCTCGACCTTGCGGACCGGGTCGAACAGCACCTTGGTATGGTATTTCACCGTTTCCTCGAGGGAATTCGCCCGCGGCTAAAAATTCTTCTGAATGGGACGCCTGTCCGGCCATGGGATCCGTTCATGACCGACCACCCTGGAAAGCCGTACAACCCTCCGGTATTCACACACCCAAGTCGTTCCGGGATCGAGGCAGAATGCCACGTGCTGCCGCACAAAGACATGCTAACAGCCGAGGCCTTTGAGCGTCTCACCGGTCCGGAGGGGTGGACCGCGCAACAGGGGTTTTACGTCTACCGAAATGAAAGACTCTTGGTTTCAGGTAGCTGGCTTGGGCTTGGTGCTGGCCGCGCTTGGACCAAGGACGAGGCTCATCGGCTCGCGAGAATACGTCTGGACATTCCGAACTCGGCAGATGCTGACTGGAAAATTGACATTCGCAAGTCGACTGCCAGGCCGCCGGTGTATCTGCGCCAGTGGCTGACCGGTCTGGCAGAGGTAACCCGCTCCCGTGCGCGTAGGGCATTTGCACATCGGGGGCGACCGACACTGATTGGTACCAGGCAGGTCATGGAGGTCTGGAAGATCGAAAGGCTCGCTGGCGGAATGCGATATCGGGTCGACCCCGAACATCCGGCCGTCAGGGCCGTACTCGACGAGGCCGGAGCCCTTCTTCCAATGATTCGCACCATGCTGCGCGTCATTGAAGAGTCCGTGCCGGTACAGCGAATCTGGATTGACACAGCCGAGAACCGAGATACCCCCCGTACGGGCTTTGATCAGAGTCCTCCAAATGAAGCTCGCGAGGTGCTGCTCGTCATGTACCGCAACATGATCGAACGAAAGGGATATTCCCCGGAAGCGGCCCGCGAACAGCTGAAGGCGACTGAGCCGTTCCATGCCTTCCCCGCACTGATTGATGCGTTGCCCGATAGCCTGAAGGAGTAGGACACAATGTCTGAAGACAACAAATGGAGCGTAGTGAAGTTCGTCCAGGAAATGCTTGCCGGCGAGACGGACAAGTCGGCGATCACGCCAACGCTGATTTCTGAAAAGATCGACATGGTTCTGGCTCTAATGCCGCAGTGGGGGGAGGACCTTGATCGTGCGGACGTGACCGAGGAGCTGATCCGACGGTTCAGCATCTGGGTCGGGGACGATACCTCGCTTGTCGACACGGCCGGGCATATCCCGTGGCTGACACCCGAGCGTAAGGTCGACTGGCGCTACTGGCGACGGTATAGGGAGTGGCAGGAGCAGAAGCTGTCTTGGGAGATTGCCGAGAAGCTCGATCGGAGCACCGACAGCATCCTTTCAAAGCTAGAAGACCCTCGCCGTGAGGGCCAATGGGATCGCCGGGGCATGGTGGTTGGGCACGTCCAGTCTGGCAAGACTGGCAGCTACACCGGCCTCATCTGCAAGGCTGCCGACGCTGGCTACAAGATCATTATCGTTCTTGCGGGGCTGCACAATAACTTGAGGGCCCAGACGCAGATGCGGCTGGATGAGGGATTTCTCGGCTATGAAAGCAGTCCGGTGGAAGGAGCCGGCAATGTCGCCATTGGTGTCGGGAAGATCGACTCGTCAGCCTCACTCCGCCCCCAGTACGTGACCAACCGCTCCGAAACGGGCGATTTCAACACAAGGTTTGTGAAGAATCTTGGCGTGTCTCCGGAGCAGAAGCCGTGGCTGTTCGTGGTCAAGAAGAACAAGACGATCCTGACCCGACTATTGACTTGGATTCACAAGCACGTCGCCGAAAGCACGGACCCGGAAACCGGCCGGCCGCTCGTTACCCATCTGCCCCTTTTGATAGTCGACGACGAGGCGGACCACGCATCGGTAGATACAGGCGAGAACGTGGTGGACGAGAACGGGGCTCCGGATTTGGATCACCAGCCGACCGCCATCAACAGTCTCATTCGTCAGATTCTTCACTCTTTCTCTCGCAAGGCCTACGTCGGCTATACAGCTACGCCATTTGCAAATATCTATATTCATGAGCATGGCGAGACGGTTAAGGAAGGTCCCGATCTGTTCCCGGCCGGTTTCATTACCAATCTCGCCGCGCCTTCCAGCTATGTCGGACCGGCCCGCGTCTTCGGGCTGGCCAGCGAAGAGGGGCGTTCCGGTGCGCTAGATCTGGTTCGCTACGTAAGGGACCAGTGCTTGGAAGACGGAAAAACCGGATGGATGCCGTTGGGCCATAAGAGTACGTACGTGCCCACTGTTGACGGATACGATCGGATACCCCATTCGCTCCAGGAAGCCATCAATGCATTCATCCTCTCGTGTGCAATTCGACAGCTTCGAGGGCAGGGCGGCGAGCACAGCTCGATGCTCATCCACGTCACGCGCTTCAACTTGGTCCAGCAGCATGTTCATAGGCAGGTCGGCGACTACGTCCTGCACCTCAGGCAGCGGTTGAGGCGTCGAATCGACCATGAGAATTGCCTGAGCGCCCTCCGCGACCTATGGAGCAGGGATTTTGTTTCGACTAGTGCCGGTATCGCAATGCAGAGCGGTCTGGACATCCAAAACTCGGCAGGCGACTGGGCGGCCATCGAGATGATACTGCCGGATGCGCTCGAGCAGATCGATGTCCGGATGATCAACGGAACTGCCAAGGATGCTCTCGACTATGCGGACAGTGCCACGGGACTGAAGGTCATAGCCATCGGCGGCGACAAGCTGGCGCGAGGGCTTACCCTAGAAGGGCTCTGTGTAAGCTATTTCCTTCGTGCATCGAAGATGTACGACACGCTTATGCAGATGGGGCGCTGGTTTGGCTATCGACCTGGCTACCTAGATCTGTGTCGGCTGTATACGACAAACGACTTGGTGCAGTGGTTCGAACACATCGCTGACGCAGCAGAGGAGCTCAGGGCCGAATTTGATTTCATGATTGAGAGCGGTCTGACGCCTCGTGACTATGGGCTGAAGGTCAAATCCCATCCGGTGCTGATGGTAACTTCTCCGCTGAAGATGCGAACGGCCAAGACGTTATACCTTTCGTTTAGCGGAGAAGTGGTTGAAACGGTGGCCTTCTTCACCGATCGCGAGAAGGTGACACGCAATCTGGCGTCTCTCTGGACCCTCGAGGCTGCCTTGGGGACGGCAGCGCCAATTCCCGACCAAGGACGAAACGGCAGGACCGATAGCTGGAGCGGTGCTTGCTGGTGCGGCGTATCTGCGCAGCCGGTAATTGAGTTCCTTCGTAGCTACGAGACGCATCCGGACTCCCGTAAGGTGCGAAGCGACCTGCTGGCCGACTTCGTTGAAGAAATGAGCCGTGCCGGAGAGCTGACCGAGTGGACCATAGCGGTTATCGGCGGCAGCGTGGCGAAGACTGAAGTCGTCGGAGGGCGGGAGGTCAGAAGGATGAAGCGACAGAACAGTGCGTCCGAACCAGAGAAATATTCGATCGGGCGTCTGCTTTCGCCAAGGGACGAGGCATTGGATCTGGATGAGTCGAGCTGGATCGCAGCGCTCGATCTGACTCGAAGAAACTGGAAGCCCGATACGGGGCGGTCGAGGGGCCGAACCCAGCCGGATAGCCCGAGTGGCCCGTATCTGAGGCGTATAAGGGGGCTTGGCGGGGAAGGCATACTCCCGCACCCGGAGCGGGGGCTGCTTCTGATCTCGCTACTGGATCCGGAAGCCTCCGGAGTCACAGATCTCGACCTGCCAGTGGTTGGCTTTGCCATCAGCTTTCCTTCCAGCAGCAAGGGGAAGTCCGTGCCCTATGTCGTCACCAACCTTCTTTGGGAGCAGCAGTATGGCGGCAGCGACTAGCGGAGAAATCGAGGCGGTCTGGCGCGCGTTGTCAGGGAACCAGTCGACATCGGGGTGGCACTCGATCGAGCTTTTCAATGCCGGCAACTGCCGCGTCAGGGGTGCTCGCCATTCTCCCGGTAACGAGGAAGCGATTCTCGTGGGCTTCTCTAAGACCAGAATCGCGCCGAGTTCACAGCTCCCTCAGGGACGAGGCTTTCGTATGGAGCGGGCTACGCTTGGCGATGTTGGAGGCGCATATCAGTGGCTTTCGATCACGCGGCAGCCCGCGGGAAGCCTCGAGCTTTTCGCGGCGGTCGCGGCCGACGTCTGTGGGCTAATCATCTCTCTCGCAAGTTCGGCGGAGGGCATTGTGTATCAGCGTCTGCTCGGGCGCGTGCGCGGCTGGCAGGAATTCATGCGCAGGGGGCCAGATGGTTTAAGTGCCGAAGCCGAGCTGGGGCTGGTCGGGGAAATCCATGTGTTGCGGGACCTCCTCGACGAGGGGATCCCTCTCTTCACTGCCGTGGATTGCTGGAAGGGTCCTCTGGATGGACTGCACGACTTTCGGTTTGGAAGCGGAGCCATCGAGATTAAGTCCACCCTGGCCGCCGAAGGATTCCCAATCCATATAGCCTCACTGGAGCAGCTTGATGACGCGCAGTGTGCCCCACTGCATTTGTGCGCGTTGCGTTTCGCACTAGATAACGCCGGTGCTTCGCTACCCGATCTGGTGACGCAGATGCGCGAGCGTCTGGACCCCGATCCGGCAGCGCTAGGGATGTTCGAGCAGGCGCTGAACCATGTCGGTTATTTGGACATGCATGGGGAAGGCTATACCCGACGCTTCTCTGTAGTCGAGGTTCGTTTCCATCTCGTGAACGGCGATTTTCCGCGCCTGACGCCATGCCATGTGCCGCTTGCGGTACGACGTGCAAGCTACGATATTGACCTCGGTCTTGTCCCGGCCGGCAAGGACAACCTTGTGGTCGTGCTGGCCCAACTTGGAGCAGTATGATGGAAATTCTAGACTTTCTTCTCGATACACAGGCGTCCATACGGGAAGAGGTCGCAAAGGAGCTTGTTCCCGGCGAGGGTCCGGTACCTGCGGAGGCGGTGTTTTCCTCGCACGTCATGACCCACATGGCCGATCAGGGCATTACGTTCGAGCCTACTTCGTGCCACTACGAGGCAAGGATTGGCAACAGCAAGGTAAAGGTCAGCGGTTACGCGGTTTCCGATACGACGGATGAGCGGGGCAACCCGGACAGGCTGGATCTGTTTGTAAGCCTCTACCGCGGAACTGAGACGCTTGAGCAGATCCCGGATGCAGAGGTCGGAAGAGCCGCCAAGCTTGGACTGCAGTTTCTTAAACTTTCGGCCTCTGGCAGGCTGTCGCGAGAGCTGGATGAAACCAATGACGTCTATCCGCTTGTGGTCGAGGTGGAGCGAATCTTCGAATCGCTGGACGACATCCGGATCTTCGTCATCACCGACGCGCTTGTGAAGACTAGAGCTTACGCTCCTCAGGAGGTTGAAGGAAAACAGGTCAGGCTAGAGATCATGGACCTGCAGCGGCTGTACAACCACTGGCAGCAGGGCCGGGCACGTGACGAACTGGTGGTGAACTTCCGTGATCTGTGCGGTACGCCTCTGCCGAGCGTGTGGGTGCCCGGGAGGGAAGGGGACGAGTACGATTATGCGCTGACCGCCATACCGGGCGAGGTGTTGCGTCATCTGTACGACAGGTATGGGCCTCGAATACTCGAGGCTAATGTTCGTTCGTTTCTGGGCGTCGGAAGCAAGGGAGTGAACAAGGGGATTCGGGATACCCTGCGTAATCATCCAGACCGGTTTATGGCCTACAACAACGGCATAGTCGTCGTAGCGGATGCTGCACAGCTGGATCGCGCGTCCGACGGATCTGTAGGTCTCCTCTGGCTGCAGGGGATGCAGATCGTAAACGGAGGCCAGACAACGGCGTCCATCTACTTTGCGAAAAAGAAGAACTCTGATATCGACCTAAGCAATGTACGCGTTCCTGCTAAGATCATCGTGCTGCGCGACGGGCAGGCCGATGACGAGGAGCTGATAGCCCACATCTCCCGATATGCCAACAGTCAGAACGTTGTCAGGCAGTCTGATCTGTCTGCAAACAAGCCATTCCACCGGGAGCTCGAGCGAATCTCCATGCGGACCTATTGCCCGGACGGCGTTGGGCGATGGTTCTATGAGCGGTCGGCGGGCAGTTACAAAGTCATGCTGGAAAAGGAAGCAGCGACGCCGGCACAGCGACGGAAGCTGCAGACCGCCATTCCACCCTATCGCCGGCTCACGAAGCCTGACTTGGCTAAGTATCTGGTTGCCTGGGAACAGAAACCCCATTTGGTCAGCCTTGGTAGCCAAAAGAATTTCCAGATATTTATGGATGCGCTTGCCGAGCGGGAGCTGGCCGGTGAAGAGGTGGTCCCAGATCAAGACGATTTTAAGCGGATAATTGCCAAGGCAATTCTCTTTAAGGCCGCCCACAAGGCGATTCGTCCGCTTTTTCCGGCATTTCAGGCGAACATCACTGCATATACGATCGCGATACTTGCCATGAAGGCCGAAGATCGTTTCGACTTTCGGTACGTCTGGCAGGAGCAGGCGATTTCGCCACAACTCCAGCGACAGATTGCCGTCTGGGCAGTCGAGGTTAACGAGGCTCTGCACAGTCGCTCTGAAGGCAGAATGATCTCGGAATGGTCAAAGAAGCCCGAGTGTTGGACCAAGACGAGGGATGCCGTCTACTCACCCTTGCAGCAGAATATCCCGGAGATTCTCGGTAGCTGAGCCTGTGTTAGGCCTAATAACGACAGGCCGGTGGGCCTGCGCCTAAGGCGTGCTACATGACAAGAGGGTAGGTGCGAGTGGACTTGAAAGGAGTACAGGACCTGTTCTAGCTGATCCGCGGCGATAGCATATTAAAACGATCCGCATCAACTCCGACGGTGTTATGCCGATGTGATTTATCTGAAGCTCAAGCGACGGCCTAGGCAATAAAACCAATATCGAAAGCTAGGTACGCCGCTGATTTGTGATGTCTTTGCTGACCGGGCGCCACTCGGACTCGCCGGAATCGTACTTCGATAAAGACATCAATGCCGTACACGTCCGTCCATATGCCGATGTCTTGGCGGAAATCGAAGCGGCCGAGCTGTCAGACATCATCTGCCACATCGGCCTGCCTCAGGCATTGAACACGTCTTCAGTGAACGCCTTGGCCATCAAGGTGTTTTGGGTCTCCCAAGCCAATCGGGGCGACAAGGTTTCCTGTCCAAGGATATCACCGTGCGGACATGCTTACGCAATACGGCGATATTGACCACATCTGCTTGAAAATTTTTTTCAAGCACCGAGGGTTGGCCAGAAACAGGCACAGCAAATTGGAAAGCTTTGTGTTTGTGCAGAAGGAGTTAAATATCAAAATTAGTAATAAATCTTCAGCAACTTACATGGTAAACGTGGTTGTCCAGTGTAGTTCGGGCAGGGCATGCTGCGGGGCCATTACGCGTTTAGACGATCCAAAATATAATCTTGTCGGCAACTGCCTACCGACTCGAACGGTTTGAAGAGTATCTGGCTGACTGTCGTAAGCTGATGGCGCAGAAGGTCATGCAGTATTACTGCGCGCTGTAAGGTTCTGCGGTAATGCGTCGTCTCTCTATTCTTTTAGGTACTCTATGTGGAGCTGCAATTGGTCCCACTGTTCCCACACGTCTGCTGTAACTTCGCGCGAACGCTGGCCTTTTCCGCGGGGTTGCGAGAAAAATGCTAGGCCATCTTGAATGGAAACCCCGTCGCAAGCTTCGCCGCTATGTCCAACCGTAGCCGTAGGGCTGAAGCTACTGACAGCTTCAGCTAACTGCTCGGAGATTAAGTCTCTGCTTTCAAAGGCATCGCTGCCCGCTAGTAGCATCCCGTGAATGATTGATAGGTCGATTTGAGTGCTCTTAAACCAGTAAGCGGCGCACCGGTACGCTGCTATCCATGCGATGTTCGAATCTTGGATCATGTTGTTTATGGTCCCGCTCAAGGACCGCTTCTGCGTACCCGCTGAAAAACATGAGCCAAGTACGACGCCGGTAATATTGGCTTTCCGAGATCCCAAGTTGCATTTCACAAGAATGTCTACCACCTTGGCTCCAGAGACGCGACTGCCGTCGCCATGGCCGGCTACATATACGATTGCATTATCGTACTGATGGGAGGCCATCTCATCGAATGCGGCCCTGAAGCTGCAGGTCGTAATAGCGTGAATGAACGATGTCCACACTGCTGAACTGCTTAGCCATGCCCTCGAAAAATGGCAGCACAGTAGAGCGATTTCGATCGCTGTCGTCAAGATTCCACGGCCCCTCTAATATCAATACCGCGCTTCTGTTGCTCATGCTCAATCCTAAATTGGTTTTGTTTGTCATGTTTCGCATGTCTGCATGTCCAGCGTCTGTTTTAGGCGATGAATCATTGCCCTTGATTTGCCGGAGCGTCCATGCGGATCGATCTTGCATGCGGCAGAGTCCGCACGCGAAGCTCTCGGGTATCGAGCAATGTGGCTCGCAGTGGCACTATTTTAATAGTCGTTAAGGTCATGTCGCTGGAAATCGGCGCTTCACGAACCAATTACGCCAGCCCTTCCGGAACCCAAGCTTCAATCGTTATCGGCACTGTTTTGCCTAACTGAATGGCACCCGTCTCGATACAGTGCTACAGGTTGAAATCAGATGGTCGATTCGAGGACCTATCGAAAGCCCTCGCAGCAAGGAACCGATGCAAGACGCAATCCATCGCGCTATCGCCGGTGACCTCGGTATTTATCGTTCTGGTGGCCATGGTTGTTAACGACAGGTTCTTGCAGATGAGTAGTTTTTTGCCGAGCTTGGTAACCCGGCAGATCGACGACTACTTGGCCAAGGTCGGGCTGGACAAGACGCGCATCCTCAGCGCCCAGGTGTGGCTGTCGGACATCCAGGCCAACTTCGCCGGCATGAACGAGGTGTGGGACGCCTGGGCACCCGAAGGGCAGGCACCTGCACGGGCCACGGTGGAGTCCAGGCTGGCGGCGCCGGAGTTGCTGGTCGAGATTGCCATCGTCGCTGCGGCGGAGTGAAGACAGGGCGCATCGACTCGCGTGAGGCGGTGCGCCGATCCGTTATCACCCGCGGTTGGCGACGCCGGGGGCAGGTCGCTCAGGACACAACTTCAACCCTTACCAGCCCCTGCTGCCGGAACGGCGCCAAAACCTCGGTCGCCGTGGCATCGGTAATCAGGGTCCAGTCCGTCTTGAGCGGCGTCCAGTGTTGCTGGCGATCACGCCCCAGCTTGGTCGAGTCGGCGAGCACAAAGACCTCGGCGGCCTGCTGGATCATCAGCTCCTTGAGGTAGGCCTGCTCGGTACTGGCCTCGCAGAGGCCACGGCCGGCCACCACGCCATCGGCGCTGAGAAAGACCTTGTCGGCCGACAGCCGCTCCAGCATGGTGAAGGCCGCTGGGCCAAAGGTGGACATGCTGCCGGGGCGCAGGTCGCCGCCGAGCAGGGTGACGTGGCCTTCAGGCAGATCACGGAGCAGCGGCACCGCCAGCAGGTTGTTGGTGATGACGTGCAGGCCGCGTCTTTCGTTGAGCAGCTTGGCCAGGGCGGCGGTGGTGGTGCCGCCGTCCAGCACCAGGGTGTCGTGGTCGTTGATATGAGCCAGGGCGGCGCGGGCGAGCAGGGCCTTTTCCGGACCGGACTGGTTGCTGCGTTGCTCCAGCGACGGCTCCGGCTCACGGGTGCCGATATGGGTCGCCCCACCGTAGGTGCGCAGGATCTGGCCTTCTTCCGCAAGGGCGGTCAGGTCGCGGCGGACCGTGGCTTCCGACACTTCCAGATGCCGGCACAGGGTTTCGACATTGGTGTGACCGGCCAGAACCAGTTCGAGGATGGCCTGGCGACGTTTGGCGACCTTCATGGGGAATCCATCGGGAAAGACCGCGCTACTCTAGCGCAGTCGTGCTTCCCCCACATCACAGCGAGGCGCCGCCGCAGACCGTCAGCGTCTGGCCGGTGAGGGCGCCGGCATCCGGGCCGAGCAGGAAGGCGGTCAGGCCCGCGACCTCTTCAGGCTGCACATAGCGGCCCAGCGGCGGCAGCCGCGGCGGCGTGCCGGCACGACCCGGATCACGCAGCATGGGCGTCTCGGTCGCCCCAGGCGCCACCAGGTTCACGGTGATGCCACGCGCCGCCAGCTCCAGCGCCCAGGAGCGCACCAGACCCACCAGTGCCGCCTTGGTGGCGGCGTACTGGCTGCGTCCAGCGGCACCCTGCATGGTACGGCTGCCGATCAGCACGATACGACCGCCTGCGGCGAGGCGCTCGATCAGGCGGTCCACCAGTCGGCTGGCCACGGCGACGTGCAGGTGCCACATGGCAGCGCCATCGGCCGGGTCCAGGGCGCCCAGCGGCGCGGTGCGCATGAAGCCGGCCGCATGGACTATGGCGTCCAGCGGGCCGATGTCGGCCAGCACGGCATCCAGCGCCTGGGCATCGGCCAGGTCGACGCCGATCCAGGTCAGCGCCGGATGTTTGTGCTCGGGCGGGCGGCGGCTGAGGCCAGTCACCCGCCAGCCCTCGGCGAGCAGGCGCTGGGCGATGGCGGCGCCGATGCCGGAGCTGACGCCGGTCATCAGGGCATGAGGCTGAGTTGTCATCGCCGTCTCCTCTAACGCAGCGCTGCCAGCGGCAGGCGGATGTGCTTGATGCGCTGACGAAAGTAGGTGAAAGCCAGGTGCACATCCCCGTCGGCCGCCTGCACCAGGCTCGGATAGGAATACTCGCGATTGAGCTTCTCGGTGGAGTTGTTGGTCAGGCAGTAGCCATCGCCGGCCTCGACGTCCAGACGCCGCCAGCTCTGACCCTCGTCCGTGGAGACGGCCAGGCTCATGGGACCGCGTGGCACGCCCCAGACAGCGCTGCGTTCACCGTCCTTCGCCACCGGATCGACGCGGCTGTCGCCATCGTCGATCTCGTCATAGAGCGAGGCGCGGCGCTCGCTGTAGTCGGCGGCGCTGGTGGGGTTGTAGGCCACCACCAGTTCGCCGCTGGTGAGGCGAACGAACTGGATGGATGAGTTGTTGTTGGGCAGGGCCGTCGGGGTAGGTGCGCTCCAGCTGCGACCGCCATCCTGGGAGCGGCTGGCATGGATGAAGTCGGCCCAGCGACTGCGGAACAGCGCCAGCAGGCTGCCGTCACCCAGCAGCTGGATATTCATGTGCACGCAGCCGCTGCTCTCGGGCACCGCATGTTCGGTCCAGCTGCGACCCTGATCGTTTGAAATCAGCACGGCACTGGTGTCATGGCTGCCCACCCACTTCTCGCCGGGGCGGGCGATGCAGTGGAAGATCGGCAGCAGCCAGTCGCCGTTGTCCAGCACCACTGGCGGCTGGCGGACGAAGGTCCCGGGGGTGTCGATCAGCGTCTCGATCGGGCCCCAGCTGTGGCCGCCATCGGTGGACAGCCGACGCCGGACAATGGCGGTGTCCTGGTTGCCGGCCAGCTGGGCCGTCCAGAGCAGCCACAGCGGACCGTTCGGCGCCTGGAACAGGATGGGATTCTGCTCGGAGCGAGTCGGGTCGTCCGACAGCTGTACGGGATCGCTCCAGGTACCTGTGACCGGATCGCGGCGGCTCAGCAGCACCGAGATGTCGGCCTTGCCTTCCTGGGTGCCGGCGAACCAGGTGCACAGCAGGGTGCCGTCCGGCTGAGCCAGCAGGTTGGCGGCGTGGTTCTGCGGATAGGGCGTCGGCAGGAAGCTGTCCTGGCGACCAGCGATGGCGATTTCAGTGATGGACATGGGGGACCTCAGCAGGGGCGGCTTTGGCGGCGGACTGGGGGAAGAGCCGTTCGATGACCACGACGATGGCGGGCGTCGCCAGGGCAACGTACATGTTGTCGATGCCATAGGGGTTGCCCAGCAGATACCAGACGCTGGTGGTGATGGTCGAGGCCAGCAGGCCCAGGGTCGCGCCGCGATTGGTGGCGAACAGCGGCAGGTAGATGGCGATCATGGCGATCACCGCGATGGACAGGCGCAGCGCCCGGGTAAAGAACGACAGGTTCAGGATCTCGGGCACGAAGAACACGAAGAACAGCGGCACGAAGCCGATGATCAGGGAGATCACCCGGGTGGCCTTGAATTCACGCTCGGGCGTCGGCTTGCGCAGCGGCACGTAGAAGTCCCGTACCACCAGTGAGGCGATGGCGAGGGCCACGGTGCTGACGCTGACGAAGATGGAGGCGACCAGGGAAATGGTCACCACGCCGGCCAGCACCGGGTGCATCGACTGCAGGAAGACCGGCAGGGCGTAGAGGCTGCTCATTTCCGGATGCAGGTACCTGGACGCGACCCCGATGAAGCCCAGCGCCAGGGAGATGGGGATGCACAGCAGCGAGGCATGGAAGGTGGAGCGTTGCGCGGCGCGTGCATCCTTGGTCGAGGAGATCGCCTGGATGATGAACTGGGTGGAGAAGATCGCGCCGACGGTACCGATGATCCAGGCGAAGATCTTGCTGCCGCCGATGGCGCCGTCCCAGGTGAAGTAGTGCTCCGGCATGTTCTGCATGACCGGGGTGAAGCCACCGGTCATGTGCAGGGCCACGCCCGTGACGATGAGCACGCCCACGTACTTGACCGCGGTGTGCAGGATGCTGACGTAGGCCACGCTCTTCAGCCCGCCGAACGCGTAGTACAGGGTACTGACGATGGCGGTGATGAAGGCCGCGGTGGGCAGGTTGATCTTGAGCACCGTGGCGATGGCCGCGGCGCCGCTGACGTAGTTGCCCACGTTCACCAGCAGGAGGGCGTAGATCATGATGATCGACACCATCAGCTTGGTGGACAGGCCGTACTTCTGGGCGATGAAACCGGAGATGGTGAATTCGCCGGAGGCGTAGAGCTTGCGCGCCATCAGCAGGCCGAACAGTGGAAAGCCGATGGCCGCGGCGATCACCGACCAGGAGGCGGCGAAACCACTCTCGAAGGCGGCCTGGGCGGTGCCCACCGTGGACTTGGCGCCGATGAATTCCGACATCATCAGGATGCCCACCACGAAGGCCGGCATGCTGCGCGCGGCCACCATGAATTCGCCGCTGGTGCGGCTGCGCAGGCGGATGCTGAGCCAGGTGGTGAAGAGGGTGTAGACCACCACCATCCCGATGATGATGGCGGTGCTTTGCACGTCGAACGTCTGCATGGAAATCGCTCCGTGTTGTTGTTGTACGAGCTTTTTCACAGGGCGCCGACAGGCCGCCGGCGCCCTGAACGAGGAACGTCAGTGGCTGGGTTGGCCGGCGCCCAGCAGGTCCGCCTCCGGGTCGTCGTCGGTGACGATGGGTTCCACCCGGCCGAGCAGGAACAGGTAGTTGAGGATGGCCGCCACGATCAGCGCCGCCGAGAACAGCAGGGCGATGTTGAAGGAGCCGGTGGTGGCGACGATGAAGCCGGTGACGATGGGGCCGACCACGCCGCCCATGTTGGAAACCGAGTTCTGCAGGCCGGCCAGCATCGAAGTCATGCCGCGCGGGGCGATATCCCCGGGCATGGCCCACACCTGGGTGGCGGCCACGGTGGTGCCGGACTTGGCGATGCACAGCAGCACGATGGCGATCCAGGCCGACTCGGCGAAGGCGGCCAGGCCGATGCAGGAGGCCATCAGCAGGCCGACGATCAGGAAGGTCTTGCGGATGGTGGTCAGCGAATAGCGGCCACTGCGGTAGATGCGGTCCGACAGCCAGCCGGCGAAGACTTCCACCACCATGGCGATCAGCAGCGGCAGCGCCGCCATGAAGCCCATGGAGATGAGGTCCATGCCCTTTTCCTTGACCAGGTAGGTGGGCAGCCAGGTGATGAAGAAGTAGGAGTTGTAGTTGATGAAGAAGAAGCCCAGGCACATGGCCCAGACGTTGCGATAGCGCAGCAGCTCGTACCAGCGCATGGCCGGCTTCTCGCCATTGCCTTCGCGGCGCCGCTGGCCTTCGCGGATGTAGCGCAGCTCGGCCTCGTTGATGCGCGGGTGGTCTTCCGGATCGTTGCGGTAGAAGGCGAACCAGGCCAGGGCCCAGAGGATGCCGAGGGCGCCGCTGATGACGAAGGTCAGCTTCCAGCCGAACAGTGCGATCAGGCCGACGATCAGCGGCATGGCCACCGCGCCGCCGAACTTGGAACCGCTGTCGAAGATGCCCGAGACGGTGGCGCGCTCCTTGTCGGGAAACCAGCGCGAGGTGATGCCGGCGTTGCTCGGGTAGGCCGCCGCCTCGCCGATGCCCAGGCCGATGCGCAAGGCGAACAGCGACTTGAAGCCCGTGGCGAGGCCGGTCAGGGCAGTCGCCAGCGACCACCAGAGCACCGCGCCGCCCAGGGTGGCCTTCTGACCGAAGCGGTCGGCCAGCCAGCCGGCGGGCAACTGCAGCAGGGCGTACGACCAGAAGAAGGCCGACATGATCAGCCCCATCTCGGTCGCGTTGAGGGCGAATTCCTTGCTGATGAAGGGCGCGGCGGCGGAGAGCACCACCCGGTCGATATAGTTGATGGCGATCGCTGTCCACATCAGTCCGGCGATGATCCAGCGAATCCTGGTGGCCTTGTTGTTGTTATCCATGATCAGGTTCCGAAAGGGGTAGGGGGGGCAGGGGGCGACGACGACGGACTCCAGGGTGGTGCTGCCGGTAAGGGCGGCGACCACGTTGCGGGCGCAGGTGAGGCTGAGGATGTCCAGCGCGCCCGGGGTGTAGCCGGCGATGTGCGGTGACACCACCACGGTGGGCAGCCCGTACAGCGGGTGCTGGTTGGCCGGCTCGTCCTCGAACACGTCCAGAGCTGCGCCGCCCAGGTGGCCACTGTGCAGTGCCTGGTAGAGCGCCTCTTCATCGACGATGCCGCCGCGGGCGGCGTTGATCAGGTGGGCGCCCGGCTTCATCAGGCCCAGTCGCCGTGCGTCCAGCAGGTGGCGAGTGGCGTCGGACAGGCCGATGTGCAGGGTGACGAAATCGGCTTCGGCGAGGAGCTCGTCGAGGGCGCGAAACTCGATGCGTTCGCGGTCGGCGAAGGCCTGATCTGGATAGGGGTCATGGGCGATGACGCGCATGGCGAAGCCACTGGCGCGCCGCGCGACTTCCTTGCCGATGCTGCCCAGGCCGACGATGCCCAGGGTCTTGCCATGGACATCCGCGCCAAACAGCCGTGGCCACTCGCCGGCGCGGGTTTCGCGGTCGGCGCGGGCCACCTGGCGGGCCGAGGCCAGCAGCAGGGCGAAGGTGTAGTCGGCCACCGCATGGCGGTTGGAGTTGGGCACGTTGCAGACGGTCACGCCATGGGCGCGGGCCGCGTCCAGGTCGATGTTGTCGACCCCGACGCCGTGCTTGCACACCAGGCGCAGCTGCGGCAGGGCCGCGAAGGTGGCGGCGTCGAAGACGTTGAAGGCGGTGATGGCCGCCTGGCAATCGGCGGCCGCGGCGATGAAATCCTCGGCATCGATGTCGGCGGGCAGGGTCACCACGTCGATGCCGTGGCGGGCCAGCAGCTCGAGCGGTTCCCGGGAGTACTTGGCGAAGGACGGCGAGGTGCAGACGACTTTCATGGTCAGGCTCCTCAGGCGGCCTGGCTGGCGCGGTGCCGGCTGGCGAGTTCGGTGGCCTGGCGCAGCGCCTCGATGAGGCTGCGCTCGTCGGCGATGCCCTTACCGGCGATGTCGAAGGCGGTGCCGTGGTCCACCGAGGTGCGGATCACCGGCAGGCCGACGGTGACATTGACGCCCGCTTCCAGGCCCATGACCTTGACCGGGCCGTGGCCCTGGTCGTGATACATGGCCACCACGCAGTCGAAATCGCCGCGACCGGCGCGGAAGAACAGGGTGTCCGCAGGCAGCGGGCCTTCCACGCGCCAGCCACGGGCGCGCAGTTCGTCGATGGCCGGCTGGATCTTGGTTTCTTCTTCGCCGTAGCCGAACAGGCCGTTCTCGCCGGCATGCGGGTTGATGCCGCAGACGGCGATCAGGGGATCCTGGATGCCGGCCCGCTGCAGGGTGGCGTGGGCGCGTTCGATGGTGCGCTTGACCAGGCCCGGCTCGATGCGTGCGATGGCGTCGATGATGCCGATATGGGTGGTGACGTGGATGACCTTGAGGATTGGCGTCATCAGCATCATCGACACCTCCTCGGTGCCGGTGAGGTGCGCCAGCAGCTCGGTATGGCCCGGGAAGATATGGCCGCCCGCGTGCAGGGCTTCCTTGTTCAGCGGGGCGGTGCAGATGGCATCGAGTTCACCGGCGGAGGTGAGCTGCACGGTGCGTTCGATGTAGCGATAGGCGGCGTCGCCGGCCAGGGCGGACAGCTTGCCGTAGGGCAGGTCGGCGGGAATCATCCCGAGGTCGATGCAATCCACCACGCCGGGTTGGAAGCGCGCCTGATCGGGCCGCTCGATGGCGTTGATCTGCAGGCGACCGCCGACGATGCGATTGGCATCCTCCAGGCGACCCGCGTCGCCGATGACCAGCGGCCGGCAACTGTCGTAGACCGAGGCGTGGGCCAGGGACTTCATGATGATTTCGGGACCGACGCCGGTGGCGTCACCCATGGTGATGCCGATGACGGGACGTTCAGACATGGTGGGCTTCCTTCTGCAGGCAGGCCGTGGCGGCCTGTGCGGGTAGGCTGGCGCGCAGGTGGCGCCAGGCGTCGAGGAGGGTGTCGGGTTGGCCAAAGCCGCCGGCCTTGGTCACTACCCGCAGGGCGCGACCACGCCAGCGGGTGCTGGCCAGGGCCACGCCCGGTGCGAGGGCGCCGTGCAGGTCCAGCGCGGTGATGCCGGCCTGGGCGAGCAGGGCGCGAGCGGTTTCGCCGCCGGTGGCCATGAGGGCGGCGGCCTCCTGCAGGGCGGGCTGCAGCAGTTCGGCCAGGGCCTGGCTCAGGGCCACGGCCTGGCGCGGGTCGCGGGCCTGCTGGTCAAGACTCACCAGGACGTCTTCGCCGCGGGCGAGCTGCCGAGCGAGGGCCGTGGCCAGCGCGGTACGCTCGGCGGCGCGCTGCGGATCCAGCAGCCAGGCAGGGGCCAGCCGCTGCCAGTGTTGGCCGCTCCCCGCCACCAGACGCTCGGCCTGGGCCTGGGAGTGACGCGACATGCTGCCCACCACCGTGAGGATCGGGCCGTCGCTCGGGGGACGGAGGGCGGTGTGGCCGGTCAGGCCCAGGGCAGCGGGCAGCGCCTCGGCCAGGCCTGCGGAGCCGACCCAGAACAGCTGCTGCGCCACGGGCGCGGAAGCCCGGGCCAGTGCCTTCAGGTCCGTTTGCCGCTCGGCGTCGCAGACCAGCGCGGGCAGACCACTGTCCAGCGCGCGGCGCAGGGCGGCGGCCAGGGCCACCGGCTGACGGAGGGTGGCGAGATCCAGCCGCGCACAGCTGACGCCGTGGTCGGTCAGTTGAGCAACCAGATCGGCACTGCCGGTCAGGCCTTCGTTGCGCCAGACATCGGTCTGGTCGACCGGTACGCCGTCCAGGTACTGGATACCCCCCAGGGTGGTGCGGCCCAGTGCCGGGTAGGCGGGCGCGACCAGGGCCAGGCCGCGCGGGGTGAGGGCCGCCACCTCGGCGGCGACATTGCCACGCAGGGTGGAGTCGATCTTCTTGTAGAGCGCGGCGCCCGCCAACGCCGGGTGCCCGAGCAGCGCGGCGTGGCGTGCGGCCGCCGCACGCGCATCCAGTCGACGGCTGTCCAGATCCAGTGCCGTCACCGGCGCCTGGGCGTCCAGGGCCTCGGCGTCGAGCAGCACCCGGGTCGCTTGGGCCTTGGCAAAGCCCAGGGCGCAGTCGGCGGCGCCGCTGAGGTCGTCGGCTAGGATCAGCAGGCGGGTCATGGCAGCAGGCGCCGGTACAGCGCCTGGATGTCGTCCAGGCTCAGCGGCTTGGGATTGTTGACCATCAGCCGAGTGACCTTGGAGGCCGCCACGGCCATCTCCGGCAGATGCTCCTCGCGCACGCCAAAGGCGGCCAGGTCCTGGGGGATTTCCAGGGTGGCGGTCCAGGCGGCGATCTGCTCGATCAGCTGGTGCGCGGCGGCTTCGTCGCTGTCTTCCGCGCGGGCCAGGCCGCAGACCATGGCGGCGCGCTTCAGGCGCGGCGCGCAACTGTCCAGGTTGAAGGCCATGACATGGGGCAGCAGCATGGCGTTGGCCACCCCGTGGGTGACGTGGAACTTGCCACCGAGGGGATAGGCCAGCGCATGGACCGCGGCCGTACCGGCGGCGGTCAGGGCCACGCCGCCGTAGGTGGAGCCGAGCAGCATGTCGCTGCGGGCGCGCACCGAGTCCGGCTGCTGATAGGCCTCGACGATACTGCCGGCGATCAGGCGCATGGACTCCAGGGCAAAGGTATCGCTGACCGGGTTGGCCTTGTTGGAGATGAAGGACTCCAGCGAATGGGTGAATGCATCCATCCCGGTAGCCGCGGTGATGGCCTTGGGCAGGCTCAGCGTCAGCAGCGGATCGAGCAGCACCAGCGCGGGCAGCAGGTGGCGGCTGACCACGCCCACTTTCAACTCTTCGTCGGGCAGGGTGACGATGGCATTGGGCGTGACTTCCGAGCCGGTGCCGGCGGTGGTCGGGACCAGCACGGTGGGCAGCCCGGCGCGGGCGACCTGGTCGATGCCGAGCATGGATCTGAGCGACTGCTCGTTGGTGAGCATGACCGCGAACAGCTTGGCGGCATCCAGCACCGAGCCGCCGCCGATGGCGAGCAGGGCGTCCGGTTGGCGCGGCGAGACCTGTTCGCGAAAGACCTGCTCGATGTTCTCGAGGGTCGGCTCGATCTCGACGTTGTCGATGACGGCCACGTCGATGTCGCGGGCGGCCAGTTGCGCCTTGACGCGCTCGGTCACGCCCAGGCCATGCATGGCGTTCTGGGTGACCAGCACCACGCGGCGCAGCGGGACATCGAGGAGGGCGAGCTTGTCGCCGAGCTGATCCAGGGCGCCGGCGCCGTGGACCAGGTGTTTGACGGTCTGGAAATGATAGAGGGACATGGGCGCTCCGGGTCAGTCGCGATAGATGGCCAGCAGGCCTTCGAGCTTGTGCACCGTGGCTTCGTCCAGCGGCGCGACCGGAGCGCGGCAGGGGCCGACCGGGACGTTGAGCAGGTCGGCGGCCTTCTTCAGTACCGATGGCATGGTGCCCAGGGCGAAGGCATCGCGCAGCGGCCGCAGCTTTTCCTGGGCGGCGCGGGCTGTGGCGTGATCGCCGGCCTGGAAGGCGTTCCAGATGGTCATGACGACCTGAGGTACCGCGTTGGCCGTGGCGGCCACCGCGCCATCGCCGCCGGCCAGCAGGTTCCAGTAGATGAGGGAGTCGGTACCGGCGAAGACGGCGAAGTCATCGCTGCGGTACTTCATCATCTGCACCAGGGCGTCGAAGTTGCCCGCGCTGTCCTTGATCCCCTTGATCTGCGGATGCTGGCTCAAGGTGGCCACGGCGCCGATGCCGATCGACATGCCGGTCTTGGCCGGAATGTTGTAGAGCATGAGCGGCAGTGGGGAGGCGTCGCCAATGGCTTCGTAATGAGTGATCAGCTCTTTCTGGCTGACAGCATTGAAGTAGGGCGTGATCACCGACAGGGCATCGACGCCGCGATCCGCCATCTTTTTGTTCAGTTCAATCACTTCGTGCGTCGCGAAGGCACCGGTACCGGCTACGACCGGGACCCGGCCGCCCGCGGCGTCCACCGTGAGCTCGGCGATACGCAGCTTTTCGGCTTCGGAGAGGGCGAAGAACTCGCCGTTGGTGCCCAATACGAACAGGCCGTGGACGCCGGCGCCAATCAGGTTTTCGATCAAACCGCGCAAAGCGTTTTCATCGACACGTTGTTGGGCGTCAAAGGGGGTAACGAGGGCGGGAACGATGCCGCGGAATTTCATGGTCATGCCTACCTTGTGATTGTTCTGATCACAATAAAGCATGTTTTGATCTAATCGATCAATAGCGACCCGATGGTTTTACGTGGTCGATGAGCGTGCGCACCTCTGGAAAGCAACGGCCCTTCGTGAGGCCACTGTCGACTCGGGTCGCTGGCAATAGAGAGGGATCAAGGCAACGGGAGCCTCGGCGCGTTACCCACTCGCCGCGAGGCAGGAATGTTAACGCTGCGGGCGAGGGGTGACGCTGTCGGGTCGGGACAGCTATCTCGCTGATCCTTCTGACAAAACTGTCATTCTGCAGTACCCGTTCCTGACCGAGTGATCAGGATAGGTTGGCGGGGTCATCTCCTGGACCTCGAATCATGTCGCGCTTTCTTTCCTCTCTCACCCTCGCGCTGCTGGGCGCTGCCGCCCTCGGTCAGGCGCAGGCGGCGCTGCCGCAGCACCCTGATCTCGACCTCGCGGCCGCGCAGCGACTGGCGCAGGCCGCGCCCTGCAGCGCCGCGCTGGCGGTGCTCGACCGCAGCGGTCAGTTGATCCTCCTGCAACGCGATACCCGCGTCGGACCGCACAACGCCGAGGCGGCGCGGCGCAAGGCCTTTACCGCCCTGTCCACCCGCACCCCGTCGCAGGCGCTGGCCGAGCGCGCCCGGCAGAACCCGGATGCGGCCAACCTAATCACCCTGCCCGAATTGCTGCTGCTCGGCGGTGGCATCCCCCTCTACGAAGGCGACCAGCTGGTCGGCGCCCTGGGCATCGCCGGTGCCGGCGGTGGCGGGGCGGACGAGCGCTGTGCGCTGGCGGCCGCTGGACACCTCAACCTCACCTCTCATCCTTGAAGGAAATCTCCATGAAGACGTTCGTGCTGTTGTGTGGCCTGGCCCTGTCCGGCTTCGCGGTCGCCGCGCCCAATCCCCTGAGTGTCCACGTGCTCAACCTGGAGGACGGCAAGCCGTCGGCGGGGGTGCACGTGACCCTGGAGCGCCAGGTAGGGCAGGGCTGGCAGCCGCTGGCGGAGGAGGTCACCAACGAGCAGGGCCGGGTGCCGGCGCTGTTCCCCAAGGAAAGGACCTTCGAGAAGGGCGAGTACCGGGTGGTCTTCAAGACCGGCGACTACTATCGCCAGCAGGGCCGCAGCGCCTTTTTCCCTGAGATCCCGGTGGTGTTCGACGTCACCCAGCCAGAGCAGCACTACCATATCCCGCTGTTGCTCAGCCCCTACGGCTTCAGCACCTACCGCGGTTCCTAGCGGCAAGGCCTCCCAGGCTGGCCAGAGTATCCAGCCTGGGAGGCGCCAAGGCAGCAGCGGTCACGACTCAACGCCGGACTTTGTAAGGATCCGGATACAAGGTGGCGACGGACTTTTACCTGGGGTAGAAATCCAGCAGTGGCAGGTTCACGCACAATGGGCGACGGGGCCGCAGCGCTGTCCGGTGCTGGGCCCTGTCACGTGGCGCGTTCGCTAGTGGTCGATCGGCGCGCCAGGTCTGGTCATCGTCACTCCGAGGAGTCGTACCTTGTACCTTTCACCCCTCTCGTTCCGCCCGACCGAAGCTGTGAGTTCGAGCGCTGGCGCCTTCGCCGCCTGGCGCAATGCCTACCGCGGCCCCGTGCTGCTGCTGGCCTCGGGGCCGTCGGCGGGCAGGCTCAACCTGCCGGTCTGGCGGGACATTCCGGTCATCACCATGAATGGCGCCATCGCCAAGTTGCTGGGCAGTCCCCTGAGTCCGCTGTTCTACGTCTGCAGCGATCTCAGTTTCGCGCAGCAGCAACCCGAGCTCTATCGACAGGGACTGGAGCGGGCCACCCGGCTGGCACTCTGGCCGAAAGCCATCCAGGCCCTGCCCGCGGAACTGGCCGCCAAGGCGCATCCGCTGCACCGCGCGCCAGCCACACGCCTGGAGCACCACCTGGGCGCCGAACAGGAACAGGCGCAACGGCTGCCTGCCTGGTTCAGTCGTCGCGCCCGGGATATCGGCTTCAGCTGCAACCTGGATTACGGCATCTTCGATGTCCGCACGGTGGCCTTCATCGCCCTGCAACTGGCCTATCACCTGGGATTCACCGAGATCTATCTTGCCGGCGTCGATCTCGACAGCGACCGTCCGCGGTTCTACGAGGATGGCCGCTCGCCGGCGTCGCCCTGCGGCCTCGACGAGCACCTGCACAGTCGCATCCTGCCCGGCCTGCAGGTCATGCAGACCGCGATGCGCGCCGCGGGTCGCCAGGTGTTCAACCTGTCGAACTGCAGTCGTATTCCCGCTGACCTGATTCCGCTTGCCGATCTCGCCGCCGTGGAAACGCGCTGGTTGTGGCGCCGCCGGCGTCAGCTTGGTTAGCGAACGATAGCCAGGCCGACTCAGCGCCAACCCAGGGCAAGACCCCAGACCACGGTGTAGCGCGTGGCCTTGGCCAGGGTCACCACCAGTAGAAAGCGCCACAGCGGTTCGCGCATCACCCCGGCCACCAGGGTCAGGGGATCGCCGATCACGGGCATCCAGCTGAGCAGCAGCGACCACCAGCCCCAGCGCTGGTAGGCCGCCTGGATACGGGCAAGACGTTGCGGCGACAGCGGAAACCAGCGGCGTTGGCGAAAGCGTTCGAGGTGGGTGCCCAGCCACCAGTTCAGCGTCGAGCCGGCGACATTGCCCAGCGTCGCGGCCAGCAGCAGGAGCGCCGTGGCATAGCGCTCGGTGAGCAGCAGCCCGGCCAGGGCCGCTTCCGATTGCAGGGGCAACAGGGTGGCCGCGCCGAAGGCGAGGGCGGCCAGGCCCAGGTAGACGCTCAGGGCTTCCAGGATGAGGCTCCAGCGGGCAGGGCCATCAAGGGTCTGTCTCGGGTCGGGACGGGGCCGCCGAGCATAGCGCGAGTGGTCAGGCTACGCCGCCTCTCGACCCTGGGCCTGCTGCTCAACCCAGTCGAGCGAGCCAGTCCGCGACCGAATCCCCGCTGCTGATATCGGGCTGCACCAGGCCATCGATCATGAAGGTCGGCGAGACATGGATACCGTTCTGCCGGGCGTACTTGCAGTGCCACTTGATGGCGTGCTGCAGGTCCGGATTGGCGAAGGCGTCGGCCAGGGCCAGGCCGCTGTAGCCTTCCAGGCGCGCGATGATGTCGTTGGGCGTGGCGTCGCGGTTGGGTCCGGTGGCGTGATCCTTGAACTCGAATTCCTCGCGATGGGCCGCCACCGAGGCCAGCACCGCCTTGGCGCTTTCCCTGCCGCCGTCGAGGGTGGCGGCGGCCAGCACGCAGCGCACCACCACCCCGGAGAACAGGTGCCAGGGTTGGGATTGCAGGCGGATCTTCAGGGTGATCCGCTCGGGGCCGGCCTGGGTCAGCAGGTCGTCGAGCTTGTTGAAGGCCTTGACCGAAAAGGGGCAGGTGGGCTCGAGAAAGACTTCGAAGGTGCGGGGGCCATGGCCCCAGGTGAGGGTGTCGGCGTACAAGGTAGGACTCCAATGGCGAGACGTTGGGGTTGAGACCGCATGTCGTCCCGGGCGTTTTGCCTCTATCGGGACGGTGCGGGATGCCTCAGGGAATCAGTCGCCGCCGACGCATGTCCTCCAGGTGCGCGAGCAGGACCTCGTCCGATCTCAGGACCATCTGCCCGAAGCCGGCCTGCCGCGCCTTGGTCACATCGAAGATGGCGTCCTTCTCGACATGGAAGATGAAGTCGCCGAAGGCCCCGGGCGCAATCCGCTCGGGATTGGCCTCGGCCAGTCCTTCCCCTTGCGCCAGCGTCTGCCAGAGCGGCTTCAGCGCGGTCAGGCGCTGGGCCAGGGAGATGGGTTGCGGCTCGCCCACGTCCAGCCCGAACCAGTCGGCCAGCTGTGGCCAGACGTGACTCCAGCGAAAGACATCGCCGTTGGTGAGGTTGAAGGCGCCATCGTGCTGCTCTTCGGCGGCCCAGACCGCGGCTTCGCCCAGCAGCGGCGCGGCCGTGACGTTGACCAGGGCGCCGCGATAGGCCTGCTCGGTTCCGGGGAATTGCATGGCGGTGCCGGTCGCCTTGCACAGGGCGCCGTAGAGACCGATCAGGTTGCCCAGGTTCATGGCCGAGCCCAGTGAGTGACCGATGACGATGTCGGGGCGCAGGGCGGTCCAGCGGATGCCGTCGGCCTCCAGGCTGCGCACGAAGTCTTCATGGCGGAAATAGAGGTTGGGCGGGAAGTGGCGGCTGTCATCCTCGCGGGCTGGGGTCTTGTACACCCCCAGGTGGGCGCCGTAGATCTTGCCGCCCTGGACGAAGGTGATGCGGGCCAGGGGGGCGCCGGCATCCCGTACCGCGGCGACCAGGTTCTCCAGCATGGCGGCGTTTTCGTCCGCCTCGACGCCCGGGTCGGGGTTGGGCTTGAGGGCGCTGTAGAAGAGATGGGTCACGCCGGCGAGATCGGCCTTGGCCGCGGCCAGGCTGGCCGGGTCCAGCAGGTCGGCGGTCAGATGAGGAAAGCGACTGGGTGCCTGTCGCGAGCGGCCGACGGTGGTGATGGACCAGCCGGCCTTGGCGAAGGCGTCCAGCACGGCCTGGCCGATGATGCCGCTGGCGCCGGCGATGAGGAGTTGTCGTGCGGTCATGGGGTCTCCCGATAGCGTGGGTGGGCTGATGAAGGGGAGACCCAGGCAGAGGGCGATTTGTCCCCGTGTCGGGCTGGACGGTAGACGGACGAACGCCGGTGTCCTGCTCGCGCAGGCAGGGCTACTGTGAGAGCACTGCCTGCTGCCGCGGAGGACCTTGCCTTGACCCACCCGTCCCGTACGCCTGCCGTCTTTCAATCCCTGCTCGACGAACTCGTCACCGCCCTGGATCTGTCTGCCGCCCAGGCGGCAACCCTGCAGGTCCGGGGCAACGACAGCCTGGCCTCCTGCTTTCCGGTCAGCGACCTCGCCACGGCGGCGATCGGGGTCGCCGGCCTGGCCGCCGCCGATCTGCTGGCCGAAGGGGCACCCGGATTGCCGGTGCAGGTGGACCGGCACCTGGCCGCGGCCTGGTTCAAGACCTCCCTGCGTTCCCTGGGCTGGGAATTGCCCGCCGTCTGGGATGCGATCACCGGCGACTACCGTACCCGCGACGGCTGGCTACGGTTGCACGCCAATGCGCCTCATCACCGGGAGCGTGCCCTCGCAGTGCTGGGCTGTGGCAATAGCCAGGCTGCCGTCGCCGAGGCCATGGCCGACTGGCCTGGCGAAGCCCTGGAGACGGCCATTGTCGCGGCGGGTGGCTGCGCGGCCAGGCTGCGCACCCAGGCGGAGTGGCAAGCGCATCCCCAGGGGCAAGCGGTGCGCGCCGAATCCCTGATCGCCCAGGAATGGACAGCCATTGCCATCGCGCGCGACTGGCGCCCCGATCCACAACGCCCCTTGCAGGGCATTCGCATCCTCGACCTGACCCGCATCCTCGCCGGACCCATCGCCACCCGCCTGCTGGCCGGGCTGGGCGCCGAGGTGCTGCGGATCGATCCCCCCGACTGGGACGAACCGGCCCAGGCACCCGAGGTGACGCTGGGCAAGCGCTGCGCGCGACTGGACCTGCGCCGGCCGGCCGACCGTCGGGTGTTCGAAGCCTTGCTGGAGGAGGCGGATGTCCTGGTGCACGGCTATCGCGCCGACGCTCTAGAGCGGCTCGGCTATGGTGCCGCCCAGCGCCGGGCATTGCAGCCGGCGCTGATCGACGTGTCCCTGTGCGCCTACGGCTGGACCGGGCCCTGGGCCCTGCGGCGCGGCTACGACAGCCTGGTGCAGCTGTCCTGCGGCATCGCCGCGGCCGGGCGCGACTGGCAGCAGGCGCAGCAGCCGGTGCCTTTGCCGGTTCAGGCCCTCGACCACGCCACCGGTTACCTGATGGCGGCCGCGGTCATCCGCGGCCTCACCGGTCGCCTGCGCGAGGGCCGTGTGCTGAGCGCGCGCCTGTCGCTGGCGCGTACCGCCTGCCTGCTGACCAAGCATCCCGCCGTGGCCTGCGCGCCCCTTTATACCGGCGTGCAGGACGCCGACTACGATGCCACCCCCGAGCGCACCGCCTGGGGGCCGGCGCAGCGGTTGCGCCCGCCGCTGCAGATCGGCGACCTGCGCCTGCACTGGCAGCGGCCGGCTACGCGGCTGGGATCGGCGAGTGCGGCCTGGTCGAGCGCAGGCTGAGCGGGTCAAGTCTCCACGCAATAGCCCACGCCATAGATGGAGCGGATCAGCTCGCAGTCCGGGTCGAGGCGGTGCAGCTTGCGGCGGACGTTGCGCACGTGGCTGTCGACGGTGCGGTCGGTGAGGATGCGGTAGTCGGTGTGCAAGTGGTTGAGCAACTGGTCGCGCGAAAGCACCTTGCCGGGGTGCTGGGCCAGGGTCGCCAGCAGGCGGAATTCCACCGGGGTCAGCTCCAGCGGCCGCCCGTTGAAGCTGGCCTGGTAGGTCTCGGTGTCCAGCTGCAGGCCGCTGGGCGCGGGCCGGCCGTCCGGCACGCTGCTGCGGCGCAGCACGGCCTTGACCCGGGCCACCACCTCGCGCGGGCTGAAGGGTTTGCAGATGTAGTCGTCGGCGCCCAGTTCCAGGCCGAGCAGGCGGTCGATCTCGTCGACCCGGGCGGTGACCATGATGATCGGCAGGGCGCTGAAGGTGCGTACCGCGCGGCAGATCTCCAGGCCGTCGAGGCCGGGCAGCATCAGGTCGAGCAGCAGCAGGTCGGGTGGTGTGGCGCGGAGGGCGGCCAGGGCCTGTTCGCCGTCGGCGTACCAGTCGCAGGTGAAGCCGGCGGCCTTGAGGTAGTCACCCAGCAGGGCGGCGAGCTTGGGTTCGTCTTCCACCAGCAGGATGGTCTGGCTCATGCCGGGCTCCGGTCAGCGAGGGCGGGCAACCGCAGTTCGAGCCAGAGGCCGCCAAGCGGTGATTCCTTGGCCTGCAGCTGACCGCCATGCACCTCGGCGATGCCGCGACAGATGGCCAGGCCCAGGCCGGCGCCGCCGCTGCGGCGGCTGCGCGAGCCTTCGACGCGGTAGAACCGCTCGAACAGCCGTTCGCGGTCGGCCGCGGGAACGCCGGGCGCGGAGTCCTGCAGATCGACCTGCAGCCGGTTGCCGACCTGGCGCGCGGAAAGGTGCACCTGACCAGGGGCTTCGGTGTACCTCAGGCTGTTCTCCAGCAGGTTGTAGAACAGCTGGCCCAGGCGCGCCTCATCGCCGCGGATCAGCAGCGGGGTATCCGGCAGCTCCAGCCGCAGTTCCAGGCCGGCCTGGCGATAGCGCGGGCGCCAGGCATCGGCGGTCAGCGCCAGCAGGGTCGCCAGGTCCAGCGCTTCGTGGCGGTAGGTGGGGCCGCCGACTTCGGCCAGCGACAATTCGAATAGATCGTCCACCAGCTTGTTCAGCGAGCCGACCTCGGTCTGCAGCGACTTCAGCCCGCTCACATCCAGCGGGCGGATCCCGTCCTCCATGGCTTCCAGTTCACCCCTGAGCACCGCCAGGGGCGTCCGCAATTCGTGGGAGATGTCGGCCATGAAGGCGCGGCGCTGCAGCTCGTTGCTGGCCAGGACGCGGGCCAGGCGGTTGAAGTCCTGGGCCAGCTGGCCGGCCTCGTCGGCGGAGCGGATGGGCAGCTGGATGCCGTAGTCGCCGGCCGCCAGGCGATGGGTGGCGCCGGCCACGGTGCGGATCGGGCGCAGCAGGGTGCGGGCGATCCACCAGGCCAGGGCGGCGGCCAGCAACAGGCAGACGAAGGCGATCACCAGGCTGGAGCGGATCTGGCTCTGCTGGAAGCGGCGGTCGCCGTCGCTGATGACCGCCTCGAAGGGCGTCAGCGCCAGCCAGCCGACCACCCGGCCCTGCCAGTGGATGGCCCGCAACAGCGGGACGGGCGGCAGGTCGCGAAAGCCGATCAGGTAGCGATGCTCGGCATCCAGCAGCGAGAAGCGCAGAAAGGCGCCGGTGAGATCCGACACCGGCGGGGAGGGGCGGACGCTGGTATTGGCGGGCAATTCCGGGCGCAGCAGCTGGATCCAGGCCTCGGGCGGGTGCTGGTTGAGCAGGAAATTCCAGTCGCCATGCTCGGCGTAGGCGTGCTCGAAGCGCGGTACCAGGGCATCCAGCCGCTGTTCGGCCTGGCCGTTGAGATAGCCGAGGAAATCCCGCGAGAAACTCAGGTAGGAGGCCCAGGCCATGCCCAGCACGGCGAAGGCGCAGAGCGCCAGGGCGGCGAGAAAGACCTTGGCGGAAAGGGACAGACGCAGCAGGCCCATGCGGATCTCGACGGCGGAAGGTAAGGGCACGCTAGCAGCTCCACGGGTGGCTGTCAGAACCTATTCTTGATCTGCTGCGCGTCGGCCAAACGGCGTTGAAAATGGCTTCGGAATGCTCATTTACCACTCGTAAACTCGAACGCGAGTGCGATCCGCTTCCTCAGCTATTTTCGTGGGGCCGCCTAGGCCTTGTTTGTCTCTAGCTCGCGAGATCGAGAACAGGTTCTCAGGGGGCGTCGGCCAGACGCGCGGCCTGCCAGTCGCCACCCAGCGCCATCTGCAGCTGGACGCTGGTTACCAGCTGGCTGGATTCCAGTTGCAGCAGGCTCTGCTCCTGGCTCAGCTGGGTCGCCTGGGTGGTGGCCACGTCCAGGTAGTCGATGATGCCGGCTTCGTACTGGTCGCGGGTCACGCTGGCCGAATCGCGGGCGGCGGCCACGGCGCGGCGCTGGGCGGCGAGTTCGGGGCCGAGCACCTGCAGCGCCACCAGGTCGTCTTCCACCTCGCCCAGGGCGGTGAGCACCGTCTGCCGGTAGCTCGCCACCTTGGCGTCGTAGGCCGCGCGCGCCTGGTCGACGCTCGCGCGGGTGGCACCGAAATCGAACAGGGTACCGGAGAGGGTCGGTCCCAGTGACCAGAAGCGGCTCGGCGTCTTGAGCAGCTCGCCGAGCAGGCTGCTCTGGTAGCCGCCGCTGGCGCTCAGGGTCAGGTCGGGGTAGTAGGCGGCGGTGGCCACGCCGATGGCGGCATTGGCGGCGGCCACCTGGCGCTCGGCCTGGGCGATGTCCGGGCGGCGCTCCAGCAGGGCAGTGGGCAGGCCGGCAGGAATGTCCGGCAG
Organism: Pseudomonas sp. LA5; assembly: GCF_028640825.1. Taxonomy (NCBI): domain Bacteria; kingdom Pseudomonadati; phylum Pseudomonadota; class Gammaproteobacteria; order Pseudomonadales; family Pseudomonadaceae; genus Pseudomonas; species Pseudomonas sp. LA5. The sequence goes on along the minus strand of NZ_JAQYZY010000019.1, from coordinate 169,365 downwards.
CCGGGCCTGCCACCGGGGATCGGCGGCCAGGGCGAAGTCCGCGGGCGGCTTGCCCAGCAGCAGGGCGATGGCGTGTTCCAGCTGGGCGCGCTGGGTGGTCAGGGCCAGCCGATTGGCGTCGGCGCTCTCCAGCTGGGTCCGTGCCTGGGCGAGATCGGCACGGGAGGCGAGCTGTTCGTCGTACTTGTTCTGGATCACCGCGAGATAGCGTCGGTAATCGGCCAGGGTCTGCTCATAGAGCGCCAGACGCCGATCCAGCACGCGCAGCTGGAAGTAGTCCTGGGCCAGTTCCGCCTGGGCGCTGAGGGTGGCGTTGGCCAGCTCGGCGGCGCTGGCCTGGGCACTGGCGCGGTCTTCTTCCAGGGTGCGGCGCAGCCGGCCCCAGAGGTCCAGGTCCCAGCTCAGGCCGAGGCTGAGGCTGTCGGCGTTCCTGACCGTGGCGCCGCCGGCACTGGCACTGCCGCTGTCGCTGCTGCTGGCGTTCTCGCTGCGGGTGGTCTTGGCGTCCAGGGTGGCGCTGGGCAGGGTCTCGGCGCGGCTTTCGCGGACCAGGGCGCGTGCCTGGCGATAGAGCGCCTGGTACTGGGCGACGTTCTGGTTGGAGACCGCCACCTGGGTCAGCAGGGCGCTGAGCTGGGGATCGTCGTAGCGTTGCCACCAGGCGCCCTTGGCCTGGTCGTCGCGCGGATGGGCGGCCTTCCAGCCGGCCGCCTCCTTGAATTGCGTCGACAGCGGGGCGCTGGGCCTTTGGTAGTCGGGCCCCACGGTGCAGCCGGCAAGCAGGGTCAGCAGGAGCAGCGGGGGCAGGAGGCGCGGGAGCGGCATGGTCGTTACCTTCAGGCCGCGGCGCGGCGCAGATGCTGGCGCCAGAACCGGCGGCTGGCGCGGCTCAGGCGGTCGAGACAGAGGAATACCACCGGGGTGGTGAAGAGGGTCAGCACCTGGCTCAGCGCCAGGCCGCCAGCGATGGCCAGCCCCAGGGGCTGGCGCAGGGCGTCGTCGCCGCCGCTGCCCAGCGCCAGCGGCAGGGCGCCGAAGAAGGCCGCCAGGGTGGTCATCAGGATCGGCCGGAATCTTAGCCGGCAGGCCTCGCGGATGGCGGCCTCGGGCGAGAGGCCGCGGTCGCGCTCGGCGACCAGGGCGAAGTCCACCAGCAGGATGGCGTTCTTCTTGACGATGCCGATCAGCAGCAGGATGCCGATCAGGGCGATGAGGGTCAGCTGGGTGCCGGTCGCCAGCAGCAACAACAGGGCACCGACCCCGGCCGAGGGCAGGGTGGAGAGAATGGTCAGCGGATGGATGTAGCTCTCGTAGAGCATGCCCAGCACCAGGTAGATGGCCGCCAGGGCCGCGGCCACCAGCCAGGGAATCTGCGCGACCAGGGTGGCGAAGGCCTGGGCGGTGCCCTGGAAGCCGGACTGGATCTCCCGCGGCAGGCCGACCTTGACCAGCGCCGCCTGGATCGCCGCCTGGGCCTGCTCCAGGGAGACCCCGTCGGCCAGGTTGAAGGCCAGGGTGCTGGTGGCCATCTGGCCCTGGTGCGCCACTGCCAGGGGCGCGTTGCCGCCGGTGAAGCGGGCAAAGGCGGCCAGTGGGACCTGGGCACCGCTGCCGGTCACCACGTACAGCTGCTTGAGCACCTCGGGGTCCTGGGTGTAGGCCGGCGCCAGCCCCAGCACCACGTGGTACTGGTTGAGGGTGTGATAGAGGGTGGCCACCTGGCGCTGGCTGAAGGCGTTGTCCAGCAGGGTGTCGAGGTCCTTGACGCTCACTCCCAGGCGACTCGCCGCGGCGCGGTCGATCTCCAGGCGCACCTCCTGGCCACCGTTCTGCGCATCGGAATCCACCCCGGTGAGTTCCGGCAGGGTCTTGAAGGCGGCTTCCACCTTGGGTGTCCAGCGGCGCAGTTCGTCGAGGTCGTCGGCCTGCAGGCTGAATTGATAGGTGGCGTTGGCGCTGCGCCCGCCGACCCGCAGATCCTGGGCCGGCATGAGGAACAGCTGGATGCCGGCATGGCGGCTGCCAAGCTGGCTGAGGCGATTGGCGATCCGCTGGGCGCTGTCCTTGCGCTCGCTGTAGTCCTTGAGGCGGATGAAGAATTGCGCCGAGTTGCGCGAGCCGAACATGCCGCCGCCCGTGGAGGCCATCACCGCCGCCACGTCGGGATCGTCGCGCAAGCGGGCGGCGATCTCCTTCACATGGGGCGCCAGGGCCTGGTAGGAGATGCTCTGGTCGGCACGAATGGCGCCGAGCACCACCCCGGTGTCCTGATCCGGAAAGAAGCCCTTGGGCACCACCACATAGAGGTAGACGTTGAGCCCCACGGTCAGCGCCAGGCTCGCAAGAGTCAGCAGCGGGTGCCGCAGCACCCAGTCCAGGCCGTGCAGATAGCCGCCTTGCAGGCGCGCCAGGCCGTGCTCGATCCACCGATAGAGCGCCGGCACCGGTGCTTCGGGTGAGCCCTCGCGCAGTACCCGCGCGCAGAGCATGGGGGTGAGGGTCAGCGACAGCAGCATGGAGATGACCAGGGCCACGCTGAGGGTCACGGCGAATTCGCGGAACAGCCGGCCGACGATGCCACCCATGAGCAGCAGCGGGATGAACACGGCGATCAGCGACAGCGTCATGGACAGCACGGTGAAGGCCACCTCGCGGCCGCCGATCAGTGCTGCGCGCAGCGGACCGCGACCCAGCTCGCGGTGGCGGGTGACGTTCTCCAGCACCACGATGGCGTCGTCCACCACGAAGCCGGTGGCGATGATCAGCGCCATCAGCGACAGGTTGTCCAGGCTGTAGTCCAGCAGGTACATGACCGCGCAGGTGCCGATCAGCGACAGCGGCAGGACCACGGCGGGTACCAGGGTGGCCCGCAGGTCGCGCAGGAAGACGAACACCACCGCGATCACCAGCAGCATCGCCACCAGCAGGGTCTCCTCGGTGGAGTGCAGCGAGGCGCGGATGCTGGCGGAGCGGTCGATCACCGGCACCAGGTCCACGTCACCCGGCACCAGGGCCTGCAGGACCGGCAGCTGGGCCTTGATGGCGTCCAGGGTCTGCAGCATGTTGGCGCCGGCCTGGCGGGTGACGCCCAGGGTCACCGAGGGCTGGCCGTTCAGCGAGCCGCTGACGTAGACGTCCTCGACCGTGGCGTAGACCCGCGCCACGTCGCTCAGCCGCAGCGCGGCGCCCTGCTGGTAGCCGACGATCAGCTGCGCATAGTCCGCCGCCTGCTCCAGCTGGCCGTTGCTCTCGATGGACCAGGTCTGGCCCTCGGCATGCAGCACGCCCTTGGCGCCATGGGTGGTGGCGTTGGCGATGGCCGCGCGCACGCTGTCCAGGGCGATGCCGGCATGGGCCAGTTGCTGGGGCTGCAGGTCGATGCGGATCGCCGGCAGCGAACTGCCGCGGATCGATACCTGGCCGACGCCCTGCACCTGGGCGATCTTCTGCTGCAGGATGCTCGACGCCAGGTCATAGAGTTCGCCCGGGCTGCGCGTCTTGGAGGTCAGCGCCAGCATCAGGATCGGCGATTCCGTGGGATTGGCCTTGCGATAGGTGGGCAGGCTGGGCATGCCGCTGGGCAGCAGGCTACGGGCGGCATTGATGCCGGCCTGGACGTCGCGGGCGGCGCCGTCGATGTTGCGCGACAGGTCGAATTGCAGGATCAGGGTGGTGGCGCCCTGGCTGCTACTGGAGGTCAGCTCGGTGATTCCGGCGATCTGGCCGAGGCTGCGCTCCAGCGGCGTGGCCACGGTGGCGGCCATGGTCTCGGGGCTGGCGCCCGGCAGGCTGGCGGTGACCACGATGGTGGGGAAGTCCACCTTGGGCAGCGGCGCCACCGGCAAGCGGGCGTAGCCGAGCAGGCCGAGCAACAGCACCGCCAGACTCAGCAACAGGGTGGCGACCGGCTTGAGCACGAACAGGCGGATGGGATTCATCGTCCGCCGCTCCGCTGCCAGCGCCGCCCCAGTCGTTCGCCGAGTCTATCGAAGACCAGGTAGATCACCGGCGTGGTGTAGAGCGTCAGCACCTGGCTGACCAGCAGCCCGCCGACGATCACCAGCCCCAGCGGCCGGCGCAGTTCGGCGCCGGAGCCACTGGCGAACATCAGCGGCAGGGCGCCGAGCAGGGCGGCCAGGGTGGTCATCAGGATGGGTCTCAGGCGCAGCAGGCAGGCGCGGTGAATGGCCTCCCGCGGCGCCAGGTGCAGCTGCTGGCGTCCCTCCAGGGCGAAGTCCACCATCATGATGGCGTTCTTCTTGACGATGCCGATCAGCAGCACCACGCCGATCAGGGCGATCAGGGAGAACTCGGTGCCCGTCAGTAGCAGGAGCAGCAGGGCGCCGATGGCCGCCGAGGGCAGGGTGGAGAGGATGGTCACCGGGTGGATGAAGCTCTCGTAGAGCACCCCCAGCACGATGTACATCACCACCACCGCGGCCAGGATCAGCCACAGGGTATTGCCCGCCGCCTGCTGGAAGGCCTGGGCCGCGCCCTGGTACCTCAGGGTGACGCTACTCGGTGCCTGGGCCTCGGCCATGCTCTGGGCGATGGCCTGCTGCGCCTGCTCCAGGGAGTAGCCGTCGGCCAGGTTGAAGGACAGCGTCACCGCCGGGAATTGCCCCAGGCGCGTCAGGGACAGGGGGCCCGGGCGCTGCTCGATGCGGGCGATGTCGGTGAGGCGTACCAGGCCCTTGGGGGTGCTGGTGGTCGTTGTCGTACTGCTGCTGGTGCCACTGGCCGTGGCGGTGGTCGCCGGCGCCAGGTAGATGTCGCCGAAGGCCGCCGGCGTCGCCCGGAAGGCACCGGGCACCTGCAGCACCACCCGGTACTGGTTGGCCTGGGTGAAGATGGTGGAGATCAGCCGTTGGCCGAAGGCGTTGTAGAGCGCGGTGTCCACGTCGGCGGCGGTGATGCCGAAACGGGCGGCGGCGGCGCGGTCCAGCTCCACCTGGGCGGTGAGGCCCTGGTCTTCCAGGTTGTCGAGCACGTCGCGCAATTCCGGCCGGGCCTGTAGACGCGGCATCAGCCGCGGCAGCAGGGCGGCCAGCCGGGTGCCGTCGGCATCGTCCAGGGTGAACTGGTACTGGCTGGGCGTGAGCTGGTCGTCCACCGTCAGCTCCTGGTTGGCTACCAGGTCCAGGCGAATACCGGCGACGCCCGCGGCGCCCTGCTTGAGGCGCTGGATGATGGCCGGCGCCCGCTCGCTGCGCTCGTCGAAGGGCTTGAGCTGGATCTGCAGGCGGCCCTGGTTGAGGGTGGCGTTGCTGCCGTCGACGCCGAGGGTCGAGGTGACCGTCGCCACCGCCGGATCGGCCAGCACCTGCTCGACCAGCGCCTGCTGGCGGCGGGCCATGGCGTCGAAGGAGACATCCTGGGAGGCGCGGGTGAAACCGACGATCAGTCCGGTGTCTTCGCCGGGAAAGAAGCCCTTGGGCACCAGCACATAGAGCAGGGCGGTCAGCGCCACGGTGGCCACGGCCACCAGCAGGGTCAGCCGCTGATGGTCCAGCACCACGCTCAGGGTGCGGTCGTAACCCGCTACCAGGCGTTCGAATTGCCGCTCGCCCCAGCGCGCGAAGCGGCTCTGGCGCTCCGGCGGCACGTGCTGCAGCAGCCGGCCGCAGAGCATCGGCGTGAGCGTCAGGGAGACGAACATGGAGACCAGGATGGCCACCGCCAGGGTGATGGCGAATTCGCGGAACAGCCGACCCACCACGTCGCCCATGAACAGCAGCGGGATCAGCACGGCGATCAGCGAGAAGGTCAGCGAAATGATGGTGAAGCCGATCTCCCGCGAACCGCGCAGCGCCGCCTGCAGCGGCGGCTCGCCCTCTTCCAGATGGCGGGCGATGTTTTCCACCACCACGATGGCGTCGTCGATGACGAAGCCGGTGGCGATGGTCAGGGCCATCAGCGTCAGGTTGTTCAGCGAGAAGCCCGCGAGATACATGATCCCGAAGGTGCCCACCAGCGACAGCGGCACCGCCAGGCTGGGAATCAGGGTCGCGGTGAGGTTGCGCAGGAAGAGGAAGGTCACCATCACCACCAGGGCGATGGACAGCAGCAACTCGAACTGCACGTCGGCAAGCGAGGCGCGGATGGTCTGGGTGCGATCGGCCAGCACCGTTAGCTGGACATTGTCGGGCAGGGCGGCCCGGAGCTTGGGCAACTGTTTCTGGATGGCGTCGACCACGCCGATGACGTTCGCCCCCGGTTGGCGCTGGATGTTGATGACGATGGCCGGACGACCGTTGGCGGTGGCCTGCAGATAGGCGTTTTCCGGTGCCTCCTCGACCGTGGCCACGTCCTCGAGGTGCAGGGCGGCGCCGTGCGCGTAGCTGAGCACCAGCTCGCCGTACTCGGCGGCGCTGCGCAACTGGTCGTTGGCGTCGATGGTGATGGAGTGGTCGGGGCCGTCGAAGCCGCCCTTGGAGCCGTTGACGTTGGCGGCATTGACCACCGTGTAGACGTCTTCCAGGGTCAGGCCGTAGGCGGCCAGGGCCTTGGGGTCGATATCGATGCGCACCGCTGGCTGCTGGCCGCCGGCCAGGCTCACCAGGCCGACCCCGGAGATCTGCGACAGCTTCAGCGCCAGGCGGGTGTTGACCAGGTCCTGCACCCGGGTCAGTGGCAGGCTGTCGGAAATGGCGGCCAGGGTCAGCACCGGGGCGTCGGCGGGATTGACCTTCTTGTAGGTGGGCGGATTGGGCAGGTCGTCCGGCAGATAGCTGTTGGCGGCGTTGATCGCGGCCTGCACCTCCTGCTCGGCGACGTCCAGCGACAGGCTGAGGTCGAACTTCAGGGTAATGACCGAGGCGCCGGCCGAGCTGGTGGAGTACTGCTGCGCCAGGCCGGCCATCTGTCCCAGCTGGCGTTCCAGCGGCGCCGTCACTGCGGTGGCCAGCACCTTGGCGCTGGCGCCGGGGTAGAGGGTGGTCACCTGGATGATGGGATAGTCCACCTCCGGCAGCGCCGAGATGGGCAGCAGGCGATAGCCGAGCAGGCCGGCGAACAGCACCGCCACCATCAGCAGCACCGTGGCCACCGGTCGCTGGATGAACAGCCGTGACGGATTCATCGGCGGGCATCCGCCGCCGGCGCGCCTTCCACGCGGACCTGGGCGCCGTCGCGCAGGTGGTCGATGCCGCGAATGACCACCCGCTCATCGCCCGCGAGTCCCTGGGTGATGGCCAGCCGCTCGCCCAGTGCCGGCCCGGCGGTCACGCTGCGTCTTTGCACCCTGTCATCGGCGCCCACCACATAGACGAAGCTGCCGTCGCTGCCCAGCTGCACCGCGGCGGCGGGGACCACCACGGCGTTCTTCAGGGTGTCGGTCTGCAGGCGCACGTTGACGAACTGGTTGGGGTAGAGCTTCTCTTCCGGGTTGGCGAACACTGCCTTGAGCTTGAGGCTGCCGGTGCTGGTGTCGATCTCGTTGCTGATGAACTTCAACGCGCCATCGGCCAGCGTCGTACCGTCCAGCTGGCCAAGCGCGGTGACCGGCAGCGCCTGGCCCTGGCGGACCTTGGGCAGCAGGCTGGCAAGCGTCGCCTGGGGCAGGCTGAAGGTCACGGCGATGGGATCGGTCTGGGTGATACTGACGAGGCCGGTGGTGTCGCCGGCCGCGAGGTAGTTGCCCGGGTCCACCAGGCGCAGGCCGACATAGCCTTCCAGCGGCGCCATGATGCGGGCGTACTGCAGATTCAACTGGGCGGCGGCGATCTGCGCCTGGTCCGCCTGCACCGCGCCCTGGTACTGGCCCACAGTGGCGACCTGGGTGTCCAGCTCCTGTTTGGCCAGGGAATCCTTGGCCACCAGCCGGCGATAGCGTTCCAGGGTCAGCTGGGCACTCTTGAGTTGCGCTTGGTTCTGCACCAGGTCACCGCGATACTGATCCAGGGTGGCCTGGTAGGGCCGCGGATCGATCTGCGCCAGGAGCTGGCCCTTCTTCACCCGCTGACCTTCGGTGAAGAATACCTGCTCCAGCTGACCGGCCACCCGGGTGGTCACCGTGACGCTGGCGTTGGCCACCACGGTGCCCAGGGCGGTGAGGGTGACCGGCACATCCGCATGCCCGGCCTGGCCCACTGCCACGGTGATCGCCTGGCCCTGTCCCGCGGCCGCGCCCCAGGCCCGGCCACCCTGGCTGCCATGCGCAGCGCTGCCGGCATTGGTCGAACGCCCGTGCAGCACCAGCCCCAGCGCCACGGCGGCACCGACCAAGACAACGACGACGAGAATGCGGGTTTTCCTGCTCATGCCTGCCAGACCTGACTGAGATGGAAGTCAGGCTGCTGGGCAAATGTGCAGGAAATATGGAAAGGCGCTCAGCGCCTGCTAATGGGGTAGTCCAGACGCTCGCGCAGGAGTTGGCGAGCGCTTTGGGTCCGGTTCGGTATCTAGAGCTGGCCAGGGGCCGCGCAGGGCTATGGCGGCTTCAGCTCCGGTCACTCGCGATCAGGTTCCGCGCCAGTGGCAAATAGGTTGCGGCCGAGCACTGCAGTAGCGTGGAAAACGGCGCAGCCTTTTCCACTGGGCCTGGTGGCGAGAGGGCTTTTCGAGCAGGCGCTCATCTCCATCACCCTGGCAAAAAATCGGGATCAACTGTCGCCCCTTTCGTAGCAGCAACTGTCTTTATCGCGGCCATGGCGGTCCGCCGATGCGGCCGCTCCTACGGAAACATCAAGCCTCTGTAATAGCGGCCCATGGCCGCGATCAGCGAACCCAACGGCTCCGCTGACGTCTACCTCGCGTCAATCCAGGTCGGCCGCCGAATGCCGCTCGGCCAGTTGCTCGCCCGGCTCGCCCCAGGTGCGATTGACCCGCCGACCGCGCTGCACCGCCGGCCGTGCGGCGATGGCCTGGGCCCAGCGCTGCACGTGGGTATAGTCCTGCACCGCGAGGAATTCCGCGGCGTTGTACAGCTGGCCCAGCACCAGGTTGCCGTACCAGCTCCAGATGGCGATGTCGGCGATGCCGTAGTCCTCGCCGGTCACGTAGCTGCGATCGGCCAGCAGGCGGTCGAGCACATCGAGTTGGCGCTTGGCTTCCATGGCGTAGCGGTTGATGGGGTATTCGAGCTTTTCCGGCGCATAGGCATAGAAATGCCCGAAGCCGCCGCCGAGGAAGGGCGCCGAGCCCATCTGCCAGAACAGCCAGTTCAAGGTCTCGGTGCGACCGGCGTGATCCTTCGGGATGAAGGCGCCAAAGCTGTCGGCGAGATAGAGCAGGATGGCGCCGGACTCGAAGACGCGCAGCGGCTCGGCGCCGCGACGATCCACCAGCGCCGGGATCTTGGAATTCGGATTGATCTCGACGAAGCCGCTGGAAAATTGCTCGCCCTCGCTGATGCGGATCAGCCAGGCATCGTATTCGGCGTCGCCATGTCCGGCCGCCAGCAGCTCTTCCAGCAGGATGGTCACCTTCATGCCGTTGGGCGTGCCTAGCGAATACAGCTGGAAGGGATGCTCGCCGACCGGCAGCTCCTTGTCGTGGGTCGGCCCGGCGATGGGGCGATTGATGCTGGCGAAGTTGCCGCCGGAGGTGGTGGGGGTCCAGACGCGTGGGGGCGTGTAGGGTTCGCTCATGGTGGCTTTATCCTCGGTCGGCACGGATGGGTAGTTCGATCATAACCGAACTTTGCGCCAGGTCTGTTCAATGGCTCTCACGCTGGCAACAAACCGGATCAACGAAAGCCGCTCAGGCGTTCTGTTCGGTCAGGCGCTGCACCGTCAGGCTGCGGTACTGGCGCGGGGTCATGCCCTTGAGCTGGTGGAAGCGTCGATTGAAGTTGGAGATGTTGTTGAAGCCGGCCTCGAAGCAGATGTCGGTGACCGGCATGCTGCTGTGGGAGAGCATCTCGCAGGCCTTGCTGATGCGCAGGCTGTTGACGAATTCGACGAAGGTGCGCCCGGTGGCCTGGCGGAAGAAACGCGAGAAATAGGTGGGCGTCATGCCCAGGTGCTCGGCCACTTCTTCCTGGGTGAAATCACGCTGGTAGTGATCGAAGATGAAATTCAGCGCCCGGTTGGTGCGATCCACGGCCTGCTCGCTGGCCGTGGCCGGCTCGACGCTGCCCGACAGCAGCTGATAGCGCTCCGAGGTGGCCAGTGCCTCCATCAGCACCAGGAAGTGGCCGAGGCGGGTGGCGCCGCCGCTCTCCGAAATCTGTTGCAGCAACGCCTCGGCGCGGGCGATCAGCTGCGGATCCTGGAATTCGATGCCGTAGCGGGCGCGCTCCAGCAGCGGCGCCAGGCCGCTGAGTTCGGGAAACACCGACGTGGCGTTGTCCACCGTCTCGTTGGTGAAGTTGACCAGCATGTCGCGCTTGGCCACCACCTCGCCCTCGGCGACGCGGCTGATCCAGTTGTGCGGCAGATGCGGACCGGTAAGGAAAAGGCTGCCCGGATAGAAGTTGCCGATGTAGTCGCCGATGAAGGCGGTCCCCGAACTGGCCACGATCAGGTGCAGCTCGTATTCCTTGTGGAAATGCCAGCGCACCAGCGGGCAGGGAAAGCCATGCTCCCGATAGATCACCGAGTGACCGCTCAGGTCCTCCATCAATTCGTAGGAGGGATTGCGCTTGCGCAAGGACTGACTCATCGACCGCCCCGTGATTCTTGTTGGCCTTGATCCTGGCCCTGTTGGACATCCTGCGCAACCTAGGCTTTGTCCGAAAAGTGCCTGCGCATCGATGATGCCGCGTTAAGAATCAGCTCGGAATGCTCATTTACCACTCGTAAACTCCGCTTCCTCGCCGATTTTTGCCTTGCCTCATCTTCGCTCGGCGACTTTTCAGACAAGCCTCAGGGTTCAGCCTGTGCGCAGGATCACCGCCGCGCGCAGCTTGCCGCGGCCGAAGCGACTCATCTTGTCGAACTCGGCGTGGGACACGGGGATGTGCTGGCAGTCCAGTTCGCGGCGATGCTGGCTGTGGTCGACGTCGGGATCGTGCAGGTAGACGAAGTCCTCGTCGCAGTCGGTGACCAGCACCCAGTGCGGCCCCTTGGCCTTGGTCAGCCGGAAGGAGCTGATCAGCACCAGCGGAAAGGCGCCCTGGTTGACCCAGTGGGCGATGTCCAGGCGCGTCCGGTAGAGGCGCTCGATGGGCGATTGCTTGATCTCGGCGCTGAAGTCCTCGTGCACCAGGCGCATGACCTCCTTCTTTTCTTCGCTGCGTACGCCGTCGAGGAACAGGGGGCCCCGGGTATTGACCTGCAGCGTGACCCTGAAGCCCCGGCGCAGCGCGGCCAGGGCCAGGCCATGGGGGCCGCAGCCGCCGTGCCCGGCGGTCATGTAGATGGTGGTGGCTTCGCGCCACAGCCGCAGTTCCTCGCGGCGCTCCAGCGGGCGACCAGGCTGCAGGGCGCCCATGGCCATCAGCAGGCTGGCCGGGCCGCAGGTGAAATCGGTGGTCTGGCGATAGAAGGGCACCGGGCGCGCCTGGCCTTCGCGCGGCTGGCGGATGCGCTTCTCGAAGCGCAGGGCCTGGCTATGGTCCTCGTAGTAGTCCTCCACCGTGGCGAAGGGCAGGTAGCCGTTGCGCTCATAGAGAGCGATGGCGGCGGCGTTGTCCGGCCGGACCTCAAGGCGCAGGTAGGCGCAATCGCGCTCCACCGCCTCGGCTTCGGCAGCCTCCAGCAGCCGCTGGCCCAGGCGATGGCCGCGCGCCGCGGGGTCGACGGCGATGGAATAGAGCCGCGCCAGCGAGGTGTTCTGGTGGAACAGCACCAGGGCGTAGCCCGCCACCTGGCGGTCGTTTTCCGCCAGGATCAGCACGGCGTTCGCCCGGGTGAGCATGTAGTGGAAATTGCGCCGGGAAAGGCGGTCATAGCTGAAGCAGCGCGCTTCCAGATCGACCAGCGCCGCCAGATCATCCAGCCCGGCGGGCCTGAGTGTGAAACTCATCGCGAAGGATTCTCCTGGAGCAGAGCGGGCAGCCTGGCATGGTTAAGCAACGGTTAATAGCACCCGCGTTACAACAGTTGGAGTGGTCCGGCGGCATCCGGGTTTCCGCCGGGACCACGCCCCGCAACCAGGAGGTCCAGTGAGCAAGCTGTATATCGTCGTGGAACGCAAGGAAGACTGGTCGTCCTACTATCCCAGCGAAGACGTCATCACCGCCCAGGAATACCTGGAACAATCCAACGAACAGGACAATGGCAAACGCGTGCAGGTGATCAACCTCTGCCGCAGCCAGAAGTACCTCGGCCACGGCTACTACTGCTCGCTGCTCGCCGAAGCCCGGGGGCACAAGGTCATCCCCTCGGTGCGTACCATCAGCGAACTGGCGCGCAAGTCGCTCTATGGCCTGGCGCTGGAGGACCTGGACAAGCTGCTGACCAAGGCACTGGCCGGCCATCCCTATGGCAGCGCCGACGGCTTCACCCTCACGCTCTATTTCGGCAACACCGACATCGCGCCCCTGCAGGATCTGGCGCGCCAGGTGTTCGAGGCCTTTCCCTGTCCACTGCTGCTGGTGGAATTCCGCCGCGATCGCGCCGGCTGGCACATCGGCGGCCTCAAGCTGGGCAGCATCCACAAGTTGCACGAACAGCAGGAAGATCAATTCGCCAACGCCCTCGACGGCTTCAGTCGCCGCGTCTGGCTCAAGCCGGGGCGGCGCGAAAAATACCGTTTCGACCTGGCCATCCTGCACGACCCCAAGGAAGCCTTTCCGCCGTCAGATGCCAAGGCGCTGAAGAATTTTGTGCGCGTCGGCAAGCACCTGGGGCTGGACGTGGAGCTGATCGAAAAGAAGGATTACGCACGGCTGGGTGAATTCGACGCCCTGTTCATCCGCGAGACCACCGTCATCGACCACCACACCTATCGCTTCGCCAAGAAGGCCGAAAGCGAGGGCCTGGTGGTGATGGACGATCCACGTTCCATCCTGAGATGCACCAACAAGGTCTATCTGGCCGACCTGCTGCGCGCCCACAAGCTGGACATGCCGGCGACCGAGATCCTCTATAAGGACAATCCCGGTCAACTCGAAGACCTCGGCGAGCGCCTGGGCTTTCCGCTGGTGCTGAAGATCCCCGACGGCTCCTTTTCCCGCGGCGTCATCAAGGTCGAGGACGCGGCGCAGCTGCGCAAGGCCAGCGCCGAACTGTTCGAACGCTCGGTGCTGCTGCTGGCCCAGGAGTTCTTCTACACCGAATACGACTGGCGCATCGGCGTGCTGAACCAGGAGCCGATCTTCGCCTGCCAGTACTTCATGTCCAAGGGGCACTGGCAGATCTACGACCACAGCGCCAGCGCCACCGAGGTCAGTGGCGATTTCCGTACCCTGGCAGTGCAGGACGCGCCCCATGCGGTGGTCGAGCTGGCGGTACGCACCGCCAACCTGATCGGCGATGGTCTCTATGGCGTGGATCTCAAGCAGGCGGGCGACAAGCTGGCGGTGATCGAGGTCAACGACAATCCCAACATCGATTGCGGGGTCGAGGACCTGGTGCTCAAGGACGATCTCTACGCCCTGGTGCTGGAGGAATTCATCCGGCGGCTGGAGTCGCAACGCGGCGGACAGCCCTGGTAACACGCCAGGGTCGCGGAGCGGGTGAGGGCAGGGCCTCACCCGTCGCTCAAGGCGCGATCAGGCGCCGTGGCACTTCTTGAATTTCTTCTCGCTGCCGCACGGGCAGGGATCGTTGCGACCCACTTCCTTCAGCGGATTGCGCACCGGCTCCTGGGCCGGGCCATGGTTGCAGTGCGGGCCGTGCACATGGTGGGCATGGCCGTGATCGTGGTCATGGTCGTGATTACAATCGGGACCGTGGACGTGTTGGTTCATCTCATAACTCCGGGATGTAGGCGCCAGGCACGAACTGCCCCTGGCGAGAAAAATGGACGCTGCGCCCGAACAGCCAGCCGGTCTTCACCCGACCGCGCAGCCGATAGTTGATCGGCTGGTTGGGGTCTTCCAGCATGCGACCGACGTCCTTCACATAGCGCCATAGATTGGTCTGCACCGGCACTGAGAAGCTGCGCTGACCGTTGGCCGGCACCGACGAATGCAGGTTGGCGGTGCCCTGGGACAGCAGCAGATCGTTCAGGTAGACGGTATAGGCCAGGCTGCGCACGGGCAGGGTGCTGTCGTTGGGATTCTGGACGCGGAAGTGCAGCACGAAGTCCTGGCTCCACAGCCGTGCGCGGATCAGCTCCACGCCGGTCAGTTCGACCTGGGGCTCCTCATAGTTGCGCCCGATGTAGGTACAACCGCCAAGGCTGCTCAGCAGGACGCCGAGCAGGGTGATGAACAAGGCCTGGCGAAGCATGCGGCACTCCCGTTTTCTGCGCAGTTTAACAAGCACCGATTGCTGCACAAGTCGGGGCCGCTTCGGCACAGGCTAACAAAAAAACGCCTGGGCCAGGCGACCGTGCGGACTGGACCCCTCCGGCGCGACGTTGCATCCTGCAGCTCTTGCCGTGACCGAGGAGGTCGTCATGTCCGCCGTGCTCTATGAAATCGCCTTCCAGGGCGAGCTGGTCGCTGGCGCCGATGCGCAGCAGACCCGACAGAATCTGATGCGGCTGTTTCAGGCGGATGAACAGCGCATCGCCGTGCTCTTCTCCGGTCGCCGCATGATCATCAAGAATCGTCTCGACGCCGCCACCGCCGAGCGCTATCGCGCCACCCTGGCCCAGGCCGGGGCGCGGGTCGAGGTGGCGCCCATGGCCGAGACGGGCGAGCCGGCTGCGGCACCCGTCGAGACCCAAGAGCCAGCCGCCACCGCACCTACCGCCGCGTCTGCCGCCGAGCGCGGGTCGCTGTCGGTCGCGCCACGGGATGCTGTGATGGCGGCCTTCGTCGATGTCCAGGCACCGGATTTCGGCCTGGCTCCGGTGGGCGCCGATCTCCAGGACGAGGCCGCACCGGTAGCACCGTCGCGGGTCGATCTGTCGCACCTGAGTCTGGCGCCTATGGGCAGCGACCTGGGCCCGGCCTCCGAGCCACTGCCCGTGGCGGTCCCGGATACCGATCACCTGACGCTGGTCAGGGAATAGGCGCGGTCAGCGCTACAGGAAGCCGGCGCAGCACTTCTTGAACTTGGCGCCGCTGCCGCACAGGCAGGCGTCGTTGCGGCCTGGCAGGGGTCTGGCGGTCGGATCGAGAAAGTACCAGCGGCCTTCACGTTGGACGAAACCCGAGCGCTCTTCATGGCGATGGGCGCCGCGCCCATCCTCCCAGCGCGCCACGAAGCTGACGCGCGCATGGTCAGGATCGCCGGGCTCGGGGCGATGCTCCAGCACCTGCAGACCCTGCCAGCGACTGCCCAGACTCCAGGCCGTCAGCGCTTCCCTGTCCAGCAGTGCCTGCTGCGCGGGGGCCGTGGTGGCCACCAGGTAGTCGATCAGTCCCAGCGCATAGGCGCTGTAACGCGAACGCATCAGGCGCTCGGCATCGGGCGCCGGAGTGCCGGCATGAAAGGCGCCGCAACAGTCGCCAAGCGACAGGTCCGAGCCACAGGGGCAGGGGGCCATGGAATGCATCTCACCACCAGTACTTGCCGAAATTCTGCGGATTGGCCCAGAACCGGGCATTGAGCCAGTCCGGGACCTGCTTGTAGTCGTGCAGATCATAGCTGAACAGGGTGACTACCTGGCCGTCCCGGGCGAAGCGCTCGCTGGCCTGCAGGGCCAGGGCGTAGAAATCCGTCAGCTGCCATTCGCTGGCGGCCAGGTCCACCAGCACGGCCAGCCGCGAGGTGTTGAGGTTGCGCAGGCCGCCGAGCAATTCGCGGCCCGTTCGCAGCGGCAGATGTTCCAGGCAATCGGCGAGGATCACCAGATCGTAGCGTTCGGCCAGTAGGCTCGGCTCGTCCAGGGGGACCGCGGCCTGCACCAGCTGGCAGTGGGGATGGGCCTCGGCATAGGCCTGCAGCGCCGGTAGCGGCTCACGCGCGACGCAGAGCAGACGTGCCGGGCGATGATGGTCGAGCAGGCTTGCCAGAGCCTGTTGCGGGGTACGGGACGAGAATATGTTTGCCATTAAGGGAACCCTAATCAAATCGCGATTGACTAAGCAACCAGCGTTGTCAAGATGTGTACGCCACCATTAGTCTGACAGCGCACTACAACGAAAGACGAGCCTAACTCGCGGTACCTGGTCTATAGGAGACCCTTCATGAGCAAGAGCATCGCAAGGACAGCTTTACCCCTCATCCTGGCAAGCACCGTGCTGGCCGGTTGCGCGGGCGGCGTACAGAAATCCGATTGGCCGGTGTGCGCTGCGGTCGGCGCCCTGGTCGGCGGTGCGGCCGGCGCTACCCAGAGCGGTAACGTCGCCGGCATGGCGGCCCTGGGCATAGGTACCACCGCTGGCGCCTATTGCTGGGTGCACGGCAAGGGCAACGAGCAGGTCGCCCGCATGGAGCCCGCTCCGGCCCCGGCTCCGGCGCCCGCACCGGCTCCCGCGCCGGCACCGCTGCCGAAGCAGGAAGTGATCACCGCGCGTGATCTGCACTTCGCCTTCGATTCCGCCGAAGTCAGTCCGCAGGATCGTGCTCAGCTCGACGGTATCGCCGGTCGTCTGCGTGGCGAAGCCGCCAGCACTCGTCTGTCGATCACCGGCCATACCGACAGCAAGGGTACCGACGCCTACAACCAGCGTCTGTCCGAGCGTCGCGCCAAGTCGGTCAGCAACTACCTGGTCCAGGCCGGTGTGCCGGCAGCCAGCATCGTCTCCGTGAAAGGCATGGGCGAGCGTCAGCCGATCGCCACCAACGAGACCGCTGAAGGCCGTGCCACCAACCGCCGCGTCGAAATCCAGATCGACCGCGAGTGATGCATCGGCGGCGGACCTAGGTCCGCCGCCTTTACTTTTTCCGGCTCCAGGCGTTATGGTCCGATCCATCTCGTCCTCCTGCTGGAATCCATGAAAACCCTGTCCCTCACCGGCAAAGTCCTCCTCCTGCTGTTCTGGCTCGCCGCAGCCGCCGCTGTCGCCCTGCCTCTCGCTCGCCCGTTCCCCCAATTGCTCGCCCTGGTCGCCCTGGCCCTGCTGCTGCTGCACCTGGGTGAAGTCTTCGCCAGCCGTCGTGCCCTGCGCCTGCGCCGCCATCCCTGGCTCGATCGTCTGAGCCTGCTGATCTTCGGCGCCTTTCATCGGCTGCCGCCCCAGCTGCCGGGCGCCTGAGCGGCCTGCGACCTCAACGTCGGGCGCATCCTGACGACAGGCGCGTTATCATAGCGCCCAAGATCCATTACTGTAGATGCATACAGCGCTCGTCCGCCGGACGGGGCGCTGCTTTGCCATCGCCCGGAACCAGGCATGCTCAGCACCGAACTCAAGACCCAGATCCAGGGCGCCTACACGCGTTTCCTCGAAGCCAAGTCGCTCAAGCCACGCTATGGCCAGCGCCTGATGATCGCGGAGACCGCCAAGGGCCTGGGTGGCATCGCCCAGGACGAGGAGGGCCATCGCGAAGGCGAGCCCGCCGTGGTGGCGGTGGAGGCGGGTACCGGTACCGGCAAGACCGTGGCCTATGCCCTGGCCGCCATTCCCGTGGCCAAGGCGGCCGGCAAGCGGCTGGTGATCGCCACGGCGACGGTGGCGCTGCAGGAGCAGATCGTGCACAAGGACCTGCCGGACATCCTGCGCAACAGCGGACTGTCCTTCAGCTTCGCGCTGGCCAAGGGCCGGGGGCGTTACCTGTGCCTGTCCAAGCTGGACATGCTGCTGCAGGAGGGTCAGGCGCAGAACGCCACCGCCCAGCTGTTCGCCGAGGATGGCTTCAAGATCGATGTGGACGAGGCGTCCAACGAACTGTTCGGCAAGATGATCGAGCGCCTGGCCGGCAATCGCTGGGACGGTGATCGTGACAGCTGGCCGGAGGCCATCGAGGACGTCCAGTGGTCGCGCATCACCACCGACCATAGCCAGTGCACCAATCGTCACTGCCCGAATTTCCAGCAGTGCGCCTTCTACCGGGCGCGCGAAGGCATGACCAAGGTCGATGTCATCGTCACCAACCATGACCTGGTACTGGCCGACCTGGCCCTGGGTGGCGGCGCCATCCTGCCCGATCCCCGCGACACCCTTTATGTGTTCGACGAAGGCCACCACCTGCCGGACAAGGCCATCGGCCACTTTGCCCATTTCACCCGGCTGAGATCCACCGCCGAGTGGCTGGAGCAGATCGCCAAGAATCTCACCAAGCTGCTGGCCCAGCATCCGTTGCCGGGTGATCTCGGTCGCCTGGTCGAGCAGGTGCCGGAGCTGGCGCGGGAGATCCGCACCCAGCAGCAGTTCATGTTCACTGCCTGCGAAGCCCTGGCGGATTTTCGCGCGGGCGAGGATATGGAAGGCCGCGAGCGGCCGCGGCACAGATTCGTTGGCGGGGTGATCCCCGAAGACCTGCGCGAGATGGGCATCGAACTCAAGAAAGGCTTCGCCAAGCTTACCGACCTCTTCACCCGCCTGACCGAGATGCTCAAGCAGGCCATGGACGGCGAATCCAGCATTGGCCTCGCCAGCTACCAGGCCGAGGAGTGGTATCCGCTGTTCGGTAGTCTGCTGGCGCGCGCCCAGGGCAACTGGGAGTTGTGGACGGCCTTTACCTGCGAAGACCCGGAAGACAGCCCGCCCATGGCACGCTGGATGACCCTAGCCGAAACGGGTTCGCTGTACGACATCGAGGTCAATGCCAGCCCCATCCTCGCCGCCGAGATGCTGCGCCGTCACCTGTGGAATGTCGCCTTCGGCGCCCTGGTGACTTCGGCGACCCTGACCGCCCTGGGCACCTTCGACCGCTTTCGCATGAGATCCGGCCTGCCGCGCTCGGCGGCCACCGCCGTGGTGCCCAGTCCGTTCCGTCACGCCGAGGCCGGGGTGCTGCGGGTACCGGATCTCAAGGCCGATCCGCGCAACGCCGCCGAGCACACCGCGGCTATCGTCCGCGAATTGCCGGCGATGCTCGAAGGCGCGCGTGGCGCCCTGGTGCTGTTTTCCTCGCGGCGGCAGATGCAGGACGTCTTCGACGGCCTGGAACGGGACTGGCGCAAGCGGGTGCTCATCCAGGGCAACCTGTCCAAGCAGGAGACCCTGAACAAGCACAGGAAGCGTGTCGACGATGCCGAGGCCAGCGTGCTGTTCGGCCTGGCCAGCTTCGCCGAGGGGGTCGACCTGCCCGGCGCCTATTGTGAGCACGTGGTCATCGCCAAGATTCCCTTCGCCGTGCCCGACGATCCGGTGGAGGCCGCCCTGGCCGAGTGGATCGAGGCGCGCGGCGGCAACCCCTTTATGGAGATCGCCGTGCCCGACGCTTCCTTGCGGCTGATCCAGGCCTGCGGTCGGCTGCTGCGCACCGAGCAGGACAGCGGCACCATCTCGCTGCTGGATCGCCGTCTGGTGACCCAGCGCTACGGCAAGGCCATCCTCAATGCGCTGCCGCCGTTTCGGCGGGAGATTCAATAAGAGGTGGCCCTGGCTGCGACAAGCCGTAGGTTGGGCTGAGACGGCTCTATCGTCGAAGCCCAACAGATCCGGCCCCGAGGCAACAGCTGTTGGGCTTCGCTACGCTCAACCCAACCTACCGCGACCTTTGGCAGTGGCCGTATCAGCGGACCGTCTGACCCACGGCGCCAGCGCATCACCCGTAAGGAAAACCCATGACCGTCCACGGCTATCACGACCTGAGATTCGAATCCGTCCGCGAGGCCTTCGCCGAGTTGTTGGCCGCCGGCCAGACCCGCGGGGCGGCGCTGTGCGTCCAGGTCGGCAGTGAAACGGTGCTGGATCTCTGGGGCGGCCTGGCCGACAAGGACGGTCAGACGCCCTGGCACACCGATACCCTGCTCAATCTGTTCTCCTGCACCAAGGCCTTCACCGCGGTGGCGGCGCTGCAGCTGGTGGAGGAGGGCAAGCTGGCCCTCGATGCCCCGGTTGCCGAACGCTGGCCGGAATTCGCCGCCGCCGGCAAGGCCGACATTACGCTGCGACAGCTGCTCAGCCACAGATCCGGCGTCTCCGCCTTGCGCGAACGTCTGGCGGGTGACGCCCTGTACGACTGGGACATTATGACCGCCGCGGTTGCCGCCGAGGCACCCTGGTGGACGCCCGGCACCGCCCATGGCTATGCCCCCATCACCTTTGGCTGGCTGCTGGGCGAACTGATCCGTCGCGCCGACGGCCGTGGCCCGGGCGACGCCATCGTGGCGCGGACCGCCGGGCGCCTGGATCTGGATTTTCACATCGGCCTGCCGGCCAGCGAAGACGAGCGCGTCGCCCATATCGTGCGGGGCAAGGGCGTGCTGGGCGATGCCGCCGCGCAGCGCCTGCTCAAGACCACCCTGAGCGACCCCGTGGCCCTGCCGACCCTGGCCTTTGGCAATCCGTCCGGGGTGCTCACCAGCACCAACAAGGCCGAATGGCGCCGCTTCCAGCAGCCGGCGGCCAACGGCCACGGCCATGCACGCAGCCTGGCAGGCTTCTATGCCGGCCTGCTGGCCGGCGATTTGCTGGAATGGGAGACCTTGAGCGAGGCTCTGGTGGAGCACAGTCAGGGCGAGGACCGGACCTTGCTCACGCCGACCCGCTTCGGCCTGGGCTTCATGCTCGACCAGCCGGACCAGGCCAACGCTACCTATGGCCTCGGCCCCCAGGCCTTCGGTCATCCGGGGGCGGGTGGCTCGACCGGCTTCGCCGATCCGGAACGCGAGGTGGCCTTCGGCTTCGTCACCAATACCCTGGGGCCCTACGTGCTGATGGACCCGCGCGCCCAGGCCTTGGCGCGGGCGGTGGGGGAGTGCCTCTAGGGCGGTCGGCTAGCGGGCGATGGCCGCCTCGATGTCCTTGAATTCGATCACCCGGACATAGGGCGCGATCTCGCCGCTGATGGAGAAGTGCGCGCCGATCACCGTGACCTCGACCCCTTCGTTTTCCACCAGGTACTGCACCACCTCGTGGAAATCGCCGTCGCCCGCCACCAGGTAGAGCTTCTTCCAGCCGCGCTTGGCATGGGAGCGCATCAGATTGAAGGCCAGGCCGACGTCGACACCCTTCTGGCTCTTGGTGGTGTACTGCTCGCCGGTCACCGGATGCAGGATCGGTCCGCCACCCACGGAGGCAGGCCATTCGTGGGCCTTGCTTTGCAGCCAGTACAGCTTGACCCTCAGACCGGCGCCCTTGGGTGGGGCCGAGCTCAAGAACTTGTTGAAGCCGGTCTGGGCGATGGTGGGTGGGTCGCTATCGCAATTGAAGTAGTAGGCGTCGCCTATCGGTTCGCCCGCATCCTCTTCAATGAAGAGCCGTAGCTTGAGATAGTCGAATTTCGCGCCGTAGACCGAACCATTCCAGGCGCTCAGGGCATAGGCACCGTCGACAAACCAGGCGACGCCCGTTCGAGTTGTAGTTGCCATCGTATTGCTGGGACCAGGTTTTTTTACCGTTGATGGGCGCACACCCGCACGCGGGATACGCGGCGCCTATTGTGGGCTTAATTCCCGGTTTGCGCCTCAGGTAACGAGAGGGGATTGCAAACGCCGCGATCTAGAGCGTCCGCCCGGGCGCGAAAGTGCTCCTGGACAGCGAAGGCGGACCGGCTGATCGACCCCTGCCAGGTCGCAGGCGCTGGAGGCCGGTGGTCAGGTCGCCGCGGCTTCACGCCCGTCATTGGCATGGGGGGCATCGATGATCAGGGCGCTCTGCAGCAGGCGAATGCGCGGCGCCACGTGGTAGGCGCCATCGTCATCATGCCGCAGGTAAAGACGCTCGCAGCCCAGACACCGCCATACCGTGCTCTGGTTGTAGGGATAGAAGCGGGGCGCGATGGGGGCGTCAGCTGACCAGTAGTGAGTACCCGCCGGGTGGTACTCCGCGATGATGGCATCTTCGGGTGCGTGACGCGCCAGGGTGCCGATCTGCACGAAATCCGTTTCCCGGTAGCCCACCGGCCAGGCCGCCCATCCCGCCAGATCCCGCCGCAGACAGCGACAATCCCGGGTAATGGCAGCGGCGCTGGCGGCCATACGCTCCAGGGTCGCGACATCGATGAGTCCTTCCATGCGCTAGCCTCCTGGCGGGTAGCCATGCCTTCAACTGAACCTTCGCTCGCCGCCAACCCGTCAGCAGCGCCCTGGCGGCGATTCGCCTGGATTTTCCTTCGCTCGCTGCCCGTGGCACTGCCACTGGTCGGCACGGACGCAAATTTCGTGACTCCACCGCTTTGCCCGGCGTAGGTTTGCGGCCACAATCTCGAAACTACTTTAAGTTCACTCATGCCGCCGGCTCTGGCCGGGGCATTGATTCACTCTGTCCTCCGGCTCGCCGATGGGAAACTTTGCATGAAGCTGATCAAATCCACCACCCTCATTCTCTGCATGGGCGTATCCGCCTGCAGCTCCTTCCAGGGCACTGGCGACCAGGCCGCCGCGCCTGCCAAGCCGGGCAATGCCCAGGCCAGCACCGCCGCCAGCGGCAGCCACTGGTGGTGGCCGTTCGGTGGTGGCGACCAGGCGGCCGAGTCGGCCAAGCCGGTAGCCAAGGCGGCCGAGCCCAAGGCCGAAGCCAAGGTCACGGCGAAGGCGCCCGCCGCCAAGTCCGAACAGGCCGCTGCGGCAGGCGAGAAGGGCAGTCGCTGGTGGTGGCCCTTCGGCAGCGAAGACGTGAAGCCCCTGGCCAAGGCGGAAGTGCTCAAGCCGGTACCGGTCAAGGTCAGCAAGGCCTGGCTGGATGAACACGAGCAGAAGCTGCGCGTCGCCGTGGCCGGCAGCAACGTCAAGGTCGAGCGTCGCGACGACGCCCTGGTACTGATCACGCCGGTGGACAGCTCCTTCAACCCGGATCGCGCCGAGATGCTGCTGCCGGTGATGCTCGGCCCGCTGTCCCGCTCGGCCAAGTCGGTGAGCGTGGATGAAGACAGCGCCGTCATCGTGCTCGGCTTCAGCGACAGCACCGGCGCCGCCGCGCTCAACGACAAGATCAGCCTGCAACGCGCCCAGGCCGTGGCGGCGATCTTCCGTCTCAGCGGCTACAGCGGCAATCGCCTGATCGTGCGCGGTCTGGCCGCCGCCCATCCGCGTGCCGACAACACCACCGCCGCCGGTCGTGCCGTCAACCGCCGCGTCGAGGTATTGATCCAGCCGCGCGCCACCGTGCTGGCCAGCCTGCAGTCGCTGGCGGCGCGCTAGCTACAAAGCTTGTCCTGAAGCAGGCGAGCCGGGCGGGACTTGGTTAAGCTAGGTCGATACCGACCTAGCAGGAGACTTCCATGTCACCGTCCCTCGCCGATATGCGTCGCGACTACACCCGCGACGGCCTGACCGAAGCCCAGGCGCCCGCCGATCCCTATGCCCTGTTCGGGCAGTGGTTCGAAGAGGCGGTGCGTACCGAGCAGCCTCCGGTCGAAGCCAATGCCTGCTGGCTGGCCACCGTCGATGACGAAGGCCAGCCCCACTGCCGCGTGCTGTTGCTCAAGGGCGTCGATGCCCAGGGCTTCGTCTTCTATACCAATTACGACAGCGCCAAGGGGCAGCAGATGGCCGCGCAACCGCGGGCGGCCATGACCTTCTTCTGGCCGGCACTGGAGCGCCAGGTTCGGATCGAGGGCCGGGTGGAACAGGTGTCCGCCGAGGAATCCGATGCCTACTACCGGGTCCGTCCACTGGGCAGTCGCCTGGGTGCCTGGGCCTCGCCGCAGAGCCAGGCCATCGCCGATCGTCACGAGCTGGAGCAGCGTCTGGCCGAGGTGCAGCAGCGCTTCGCCGACGGTGATCCCAGCCGGCCGCCGTTCTGGGGTGGCTATCGCCTCAAGCCCCAGCGCATCGAATTCTGGCAGGGGCGTTCCAGCCGCCTCCACGATCGGCTGGATTACCAGCGCGTAGAGGGTGGCTGGCAGCGCCAGCGCCTGGCTCCTTAAGGCGTTCGCAAGGTGCCGAGATTACAGTCGCCGGAAACCTCCCCGGACGCCCTGGGTCAAGGATAATAGCGATCTGCGCCCGTACCGCTGCCCGGTACGACCAGTGTCTTTCAACTGCCCCTGGAGTTGCCCCATGAACAGAGTCCTTCAGCTCGCCGCTTCCCTGACCGCCGTCGCCCTGCTGGCCGGCTGCGCCTCCGATCAGTCCGGCGACGTCTATTCGCGTGATGAGGCCCGGCAGGTGCAGACGGTCCGTACCGGTACCATCACCGCCCTGCGTCCGGTCACCATCGAGGGCACCAAATCGCCCGTCGGCGCCGGTGCCGGTGCTGTGGTCGGTGGCATTGGCGGTAGCGCCATTGGCGGCGGGCGTGGCAGCTTCGTCACCGCCATCATCGGCGCGGTAGCCGGCGGCCTGCTGGGTGCGGCCACCGAAGAAGGCTTCACCAAGGCCAGCGGTGTCGAGATCACCGTGAAGGAAGACGACGGCGGCTCCCGCGCCTATGTGCAGGCGGTCAACAAGGGCGAGATGTTCCGCGTCGGCGAGCGGGTGCGCATCATGACTGTCAACGGCACCAGCCGCGTCGCGCCCAACTGATCTTTCGGACGTACCCGAAGGTACGTCCTTGCCCTTCCAGAGCGGGTGTCCGAATCGCTAGACTGCGAGTCGGACGCCCGTTTGCGTTTTCGCCCGTAAATAGTTGTCGCCTGGGCGCAATGCCGCGCCTGGAGGTCGTCCTACAATCCCCCTCAGTCACCGCCGTGATCGGCAGGAGAAATCCCGATGTCCGCTTCTCAACCCAATGTGCAACGCGCCGCCTTCGATGAGGTGATGGTCCCGACCTACGCCCCCGCCGCGTTCATTCCGGTGCGAGGAGAGGGTTCCCGCGTCTGGGATCAGGCCGATCGCGAATACGTCGACTTCGCCGGCGGCATCGCCGTCAGTGCCCTGGGCCATGGCCATCCCGCGCTGATCAAGGCCCTGACCGAGCAGGCCGGCAAGCTCTGGCATGTATCCAACATCTACACCAACGAGCCCGCGCTGCGCCTGGCACGCAAGCTGGTGGACCATACCTTCGCCGACCGGGTGTTCTTCGCCAACTCCGGCGCCGAAGCCAACGAGGCGGCCTGCAAGCTGGCCCGTCGCTATGGTCACGACGTCAGCGGCGGCAGTCGCTACGAGATCGTCGCCGCCACCAACAGCTTCCACGGCCGGACCCTGTTCACCGTCAGTGTCGGCGGGCAGCCGAAGTATTCCGATGGCTTCGGTCCCAAGATCGAAGGCATCCGCCACGTGCCCTACAACGACCTGGCCGCCCTCGAAGCCGTGGTTTCAGACAAGACCTGCGCGGTCATCCTCGAACCCATCCAGGGCGAGGGCGGCGTGCTGCCGGCCGACCAGGCCTACCTGGAAGGCGCCCGTCGCCTGTGCGACGCCCATGGCGCCCTGCTGATCTTCGACGAGGTGCAGAGCGGGGTCGGTCGCAGCGGTCATCTCTACGCCTACCAGCACTATGGCGTGGTGCCGGACATCCTCACCACCGCCAAGAGCATCGGCGGCGGTTTCCCGCTGGCAGCCATGCTGACCACCGAGAAGGTCGCCCAGCACTTCAGCGCCGGCGTGCACGGCAGCACCTATGGTGGCAACCCGCTGGGCTGCGCCATCGGCGCCGCGCTGCTGGACATCGTCGCCACCCCGGAAACCCTGGACGGTGTCGCCGCGCGCCATCAGCGCTTTGTCGCCGGTCTGGAGCAGCTCAACGCCCGCTACCACCTGTTCCAGCAGATCCGCGGTCTGGGCCTGCTGATCGGCGCGGTGCTCAACGACAGCTGGAAGGGGCGCGCCAAGGACATCGTCACCGCCGCCAACGAGGAAGGCCTGATGATCCTGCAGGCCGGCCCGGACGTGCTGCGCATGGCGCCAAGCCTGATCATCGCCGAGACCGATATCGACGAAGGCCTGGCCCGCCTGGATCGCGCCCTGGCGCGACTCACCCAAGGCTAATCTCCGGACGCGGGACGCGTACCGCTGGCATCCAGGGATGGATCCGTACACAAGGAGTTCTCATGCTGGTAATGCGCCCTGCGCGCGCGGCGGATCTGCCCCTGGTCCAGCGGCTCGCCGCGGATAGCCCGGTTGGCGTCACCTCGCTGCCCGACAACCCCGAGCGGTTGCGCGACAAGATCCGCACCTCGGAGTCGTCGCTGGCGGCCGAGGTGGGCTTTCATGGCGAGGAGAGCTATTTCTTCGTGCTCGAAGACACCCGCAGCGGCGAGTTGCTGGGCTGTTCGGCCATCGTTGCCTCGGCCGGATTCTCCGAGCCCTTCTACAGCTTTCGCAACGAGACTTTCATCCACGCCTCGCGCGAGCTGAAGATCCACAACAAGGTCCATGTGCTGTCGCTCTGTCACGACCTGACCGGCAACAGCGTGCTGAGCAGCTTCTACATCCAGCGTCCGCTGCTCGACACCCCTCACGCCGAACTTAACTCCCGCGCCCGCCTGCTGTTCATGGCCGCCCACCCGGCGCGCTTCGCCGAGACGGTGGTGGTGGAAATCGTCGGGCTGGCGGACGACGACGGCGAATCGCCGTTCTGGAACGGGGTAGGGCGCAATTTCTTCGACATGGACTACGCCGCCGCCGAGCGCCTGTCCGGGCAGAAGAGTCGTACCTTTCTGGCCGAACTGATGCCGACCTATCCGCTCTATGTGCCCCTGCTGCCCGACAGCGCCCAGGAAGCCATGGGCCAGGTGCATCCCCGTGCCCAGATCACCTTCGACATCCTCAGCCGTGAAGGCTTCGAGACCGACAACTACATCGACATCTTCGATGGCGGTCCGACCCTGCACGCCCGCACCACGGCCATCCGCTCCATCGCCGAGAGCCGCCTGGCGCCGGTGAGCGGAGGTACCCCGGCCGGCGATGAGGCACCCTGGTTCCTGGTCGCCAATGACGGCCTGGAAAATTTCCGGGCGCTGGCCACGCCGCTGCGCTGGACGCCTGGCGAAGCCGTCGTCCTTTCCCCCGAGCAGATCGCCACCCTGGAGATCGCCGAAGGCGACCGGGTTCGTCTGGTAGCGCTGTAGCCGACCCTAGCGTCTTTGGAGGTCCGATGATCGTCCGTCCCGTCACCCGTGCCGATGTGCCCGCGCTGCTGCAGCTGGCGCAGGCAGCCGGCGCCGGTCTCACCACCCTGCCGGCCAGTGAAGAACGCCTGGCGCAGCGGGTGGAAAATGCCGAGCGCAGCTTTCTGCGTCAGGTCGAATCCGCCGATGCGGACTACCTGTTCGTCCTGGAAGAGGACGACGAAGTCATCGGCATCGCCGGGATCGCCGCCGCCCTGGGCCTGCGCGAGCCCTGGTACAACTACCGGGTCGGCCTGACGGTGAGCGCC
Source organism: Pseudomonas sp. LA5 (assembly GCF_028640825.1). Classification (NCBI taxonomy): domain Bacteria; kingdom Pseudomonadati; phylum Pseudomonadota; class Gammaproteobacteria; order Pseudomonadales; family Pseudomonadaceae; genus Pseudomonas; species Pseudomonas sp. LA5. Next base: position 142,106 of record NZ_JAQYZY010000019.1, on the reverse strand, counting down.
TCGCGCGAACTGGACATCCACCGGCAGATCCCCACGCTGTTCCTGGCCAACGACATGACCGGCAGCTCCGAACTCTGCTCGCTGTTCCTGCGCGCCGATCGGCGCGGTGGCGCGTCCGGGCGCCTGCTGTCCAAGTCCCGCTTCCTGTTCATCGCCGAATTCCGCGAGTTGTTCGCCGAGCGCATCATCGCCGAATTGCGCGGCATGTCCGATGACCAGGGCCGGTCACCCTTCTGGGAAGCCCTGGGCCGGCACTTCTTCAAGATGGAATTCTCCCAGGCGGACTACCTCACCGGCATCGGCAATCGCGGCTTCATCGCCGAGCTGATGCCACGCTTTCCGCTGTACACCTGCTTCCTGTCGCCGGAAGCGCGCCAGGTGATCGGTCGGGTGCACCCGGATACCGAGGCCGCGCGCCGCCTGCTGGAGGCCGAGGGCTTCAACTACCAGGGCTATGTCGACATCTTCGATGCGGGTCCGACCGTCGAGGCCGAGACCGCCAAGGTGCGCGCGATCCGCGACAGCCAGCGCCTGGTACTGGCGGTGGGCACACCGGGCGACGATGCCGAGGTCTATCTGATCCACAACCGCAAATGCCAGGACTGCCGCATTACCAGTGCCCGCGCGCGCCTGGCGTCCGGCACCCTGGTGGTCGATCTGGCCACCGCCCGCGAACTGCGGCTGATGGCCGGCGCCCAGGTGCGCGCCGTGCGCCTGATGCCCTGAGGAGCGCTCATGGATAGCCTCTATATTGCTGGTCAGTGGCGCCCCGGGCGCGGCGCGACCTTCACCTCGCTCGCCCCCTACGCCGGTACCGCGCTGTGGCAGGGCGCGGCCGCGGACGCAGCGGACGTCGACCAGGCGATCGCCGCGGCACGCCAGGCCTTTCCCGCCTGGGAAAGGCGCGGCCAGGCCGCGCGCCTGGAGATCCTGCAGGCCTTCGCCCAGGCGCTGCAGCAACGCCGCTCCGAGCTGACCCGGGCCTTGGCCGAGGAAACCGGCAAGCCGCTGTGGGAGGCCGATACCGAGCTCGGCAGCATGATCGCCAAGGTGGCCATCTCGGCCCAGGCCGAAGCGGCCCGTAGTGGCGAGCGTTCGGCTAGCGTGGCGGACGCCCGCAGCGTCACGCGCCATCGACCGCACGGCGTCCTGGCGGTCTTCGGTCCCTACAATTTCCCCGGCCATCTGCCCAATGGCCATATCGTCCCGGCGCTGCTGGCTGGCAACACGGTGGTGTTCAAGCCCAGCGAGCTGACGCCGCGTTTCGCCGCCCTGACCCTGGAATGCTGGATCGCCGCCGGGCTGCCGGCCGGGGTGCTCAATCTCGTGCAGGGCGGTCGGACCACCGGCGAGGCCCTGGCCGCGCATCCGGGCCTGGACGGCATCCTCTTCACCGGCTCCAGCGCCACCGGTGCGGCGCTGCATCGTCTCAACGCGGACCGTCCGCAGCGACTGCTGGCGCTGGAGATGGGCGGCAACAATCCCCTGGTGGTGGCGCCGGTGGCCGATCTGGACGCCGCCGTGGTGACCATCGTCCAGTCGGCCTTCCTCTCCGCCGGGCAGCGCTGCACCTGCGCCCGCCGCCTGCTGGTACCCCAGGGGGCCTGGGGCGATGCCCTGCTGGCGCGCCTGGTGAGTGTCAGTGCCGGGCTCAGCACCGGTCCCTTCGACGCCGATCCGGCGCCCTTCATGGGCACCGTCATCTCTCTTGCCGCTGCCCAGGCCCTGCTGCAGACCCAGGCCCAGCGCCTGGCGCAGGGTGGCCGGGCACTGCTGGAGTTGCGGCAGCCGGAGCCCCAGCGAGCGCTGCTCACGCCGGGGATCATCGAGGTGTCGGGGATCGCCGACCTGCCCGATGAAGAGGTCTTCGGGCCGCTGTTGCAGGTCCAGCGCTATGGCGACTTCGACGAGGCGCTGGCGCTTGCCAATGCCACTCGCTTTGGCCTGGCGGCCGGCCTGCTGGCCGACGATCCGGCCCTTTACGAACGCTTCTGGCAAGGGGTGCGCGCCGGCATCGTCAACTGGAACCGGCCCTTGACCGGGGCGGCCAGTGCCGCCCCCTTCGGCGGCGTCGGTGCCTCGGGCAATCATCGACCCAGCGCCTATTACGCCGCGGACTACTGCGCCTTCCCGGTCGCCTCGCTGGAAAGCGACGCCCTGACCCTGCCTAGCCAACTGCCTCCAGGACTACAGCTATGAGTCAACTCGCCCCAGCTGCGCGGGAGGTCAATTTCGACGGCCTAGTCGGTCCGACCCACAACTATGCCGGCCTGTCCTACGGCAACGTGGCCTCCCAGGCCAGCAAGCAGCAGTGCTCGAATCCACGCGAGGCCGCGCGCCAGGGCCTGGCCAAGATGCAGGCGCTGATGGAGCTGGGTTTCGAGCAGGGTGTGCTGGCCCCTCACGAAAGACCCGACATCGCCTCGCTGCGCCGCCTGGGGTTCGCCGGCAGCGATGCCCAGGTGCTGGAGGGTGCGGCGCGCGAAGCCTTGCCGCTGCTGCTCTCCGCCAGTTCCGCCTCGGCCATGTGGACGGCCAATGCCGCCACCGTCAGCCCCAGCGCCGACACCCGCGACGGCCGCGTGCATTTCACCCCGGCCAACCTGGCCTGCAAGTTCCACCGCAGCCTCGAACCCAGCACCACGGCGCGCATCCTCCAGGCGATGTTTCGCGATCCCGCGCATTTCCAGCACCATGCGCCGCTGCCCTCGGTGGCCCAGTTCGGCGACGAGGGCGCGGCCAACCACACCCGCTTCAGTCGCGACCACGGCGCCCCGGGCGTGGAATTCTTCGTCTTCGGTCGCAGCGCCTTCGATCCGCGCTATCCCGAGCCCCATCGCTATCCGGCCCGGCAGACCCTGGAAGCCTCCCAGGCCATCGCCCGCCTGCATGGCCTGAGCGAGGAGGGCGTGGTGTTCGCCCAGCAGAATCCGGCGGTGGTGGACCAGGGCGTCTTCCACAACGACGTCATCTCGGTGGGCAATGCCCAGGTGCTGTTCCATCATGAAGACGCCTTCCTCGACAGCGACCACGTACTCGACGAATTGCAAGCCAAGCTCGCCCGACGCGGCGCCACCTTGCAGCGCCTCTGCGTGCGGCGCAGCGAGATCAGCGTCGGTGACGCCGTGCGCTCCTATCTGTTCAACAGCCAGCTGCTGGATCGACCAGGGCAGGGCGCATTGCTGGTGGTGCCCGACGAGTGCCGACAGAATCCGCTGGTCTGGGACTATCTGCAGGCCCAGGTCGGCGGCGCAGGCCCGCTGGATGAGGTCAAGGTCTTCGATCTCAAGCAGAGCATGCAGAACGGCGGTGGCCCCGCCTGCCTGCGCCTGCGCGTGGCGCTCACCGCGGACGAGCTGGTCGCGGTGAATCCGGGGGTGCGCTTTACCCCGGCGCTGCATGCCCAACTGCTCGACTGGGTGGATCGCCACTACCGCGACCGCCTGACACCTGCGGATCTCGCCGATCCCCAGTTGCTGGGCGAAGTCCGCACCGCCCTCGACGAGTTGACCCAGTTGCTGGGTCTCGGCTCGGTCTATCCCTTTCAATTGCCCTGACCTCCGGAGCCCCCATGAGCCACCTTCTCGATCTCATCCTCGAACCCACCGCCGACGAGCAGCAGACGCTGCAGGTCCAGCGCCTGGCCATCCGCCTGGCCGGTCGCGACCTCTGGCTGGAAGCCGATGGCAGCGGCGGTCTCAACATCTTCGCCGACTCCCAGGATGATGAGGAGCAGACCCCGGTCCTGGTGCTGCGCCCCCAGGCCCTCAATGCCCTGGGCCTGTCCATTGCCCTGGAGACCTTCGCCGACGAAGGCGATGAGAATCATGTGCATGACGCCGATTGCGGTTGCGGCCACGATCATTGAGTATCTAGCCCGACGACACGTCGCTCAGCGGAGTAGAGCATGGCTGCATCTGAACGTTATCGGTTGGCGCTTGGCCGCCTGCTGGACCTGACCCTGGCCGGCCGCGAGCCGACCGAGAAGATTCAACTGACTGCCGACGGCACCCGTCTCCACTGGCTGACCGAAGGCGTGCTGGAAGTCACCCCGCCGGTGGCGCGCGACAACCGCATGGACCTGCTGCTCTCCGCGGGTATCCATGGCAACGAGACGGCGCCCATGGAGCTGCTCGACGCGTTGCTCAGTGGCATCGCCAGCGGCGCCCTGCGCCCCGCCTGCCGTCTGCTGTTCATGTACGGCAATCCCGACGCCATGCGTCGAGGCACCCGCTATGTCGAGCAGGATCTGAATCGCCTCTTCAATGGCCGCCATGCCCAGGCCGAAGGCTCCGAGGCGCAACGCGCCAACGACCTGGAACGCCTGTCCGCACAGTTCTTCAGCAAGCCCGATCGGGCGCGCCTGCATTACGACCTGCACACCGCGCTGCGCGCCTCGGCGCTGCCGCGTTTCGCCCTCTATCCCTGGAGCGCCGGGCGCGAGCATTCGGAAGCCGAGCTGCAGCGCCTCGAAGTGGCTGGCATCGAGGCCGTGCTGCTCTACGACAAGCCGGGCATCACCTTCAGCGCCTACACCTACGCCGAATGCCAGGCCGAGGCCCTGACCCTGGAACTGGGCCAGGCACGGCCCTTCGGTGAGAACAGCGAACTCGACCTGAGTCGCCTGCGCCTGCTGCTGGAAGCCCTGGTCGAAGGCCGCGAAGCCGAGCTGCCGCCAGCGGATTCCTCGTTGCTGAGATTCCGTGTGGCGCGCCAGGTGTACAAGTCCAGTCCGCGCTTCCAGTTGCACCTGGCCGACGACGTGGCCAACTTCTCGCCGCTGCGCCAGGGTTCGCTGCTGGCCGAAGACGGCAGCGAGCGCTGGATCGTCGACGAAGCCGAGGCGCGCATCATCTTCCCCAATCCCAAGGTCGCCGTCGGCCTGCGGGCCGGACTCATCGTGGTCCCCGCATAAGGAGCGAACGCTTGATCGATCTGCGCAGCGACACCGTCACCCAGCCCACGCCGGCCATGCGCCAGGCCATGCTGGCCGCCGAACTCGGCGATGACGTCTACGGCGAAGACCCCACGGTCACCCGCCTGGAGCAACGTCTGGCAAGCGATCTCGGTCTGGAAGCAGGACTCTTCGTGCCCAGCGGTACCATGAGCAACCTGCTCGGCCTGCTGGCGCACTGCGAGCGGGGCGACGAATACCTGGTCGGCCAGCAGGCCCATACCTACAAGTACGAGGGCGGCGGCGCCGCCGTGCTCGGTTCCATCCAGCCGCAGCCCATCGAGATGGCCGCCGACGGCAGTCTCGACCTCGACCTGGTGCGCAGCTACATCAAGGCCGATGACTTCCATTTCGCCCGCACCCGGCTGCTGGCGCTGGAAAACACCATGCACGGCAAGGTCCTGCCACTGGCCTATCTGGCGGCGGCGCGGGCCTTCACCCGGGAGCACGGCCTGGCCCTGCACCTGGATGGCGCGCGGCTGTACAACGCCGCGGTCAAGCTCGGCGTACCGGTGCGCGAGATCAGCCAGCATTTCGACTCGGTGTCGGTCTGCCTGTCCAAGGGCCTCGGCGCCCCGGTGGGTTCGGTGCTCTGCGGCGAGGCCGCGCTCATCGCCAAGGCGCGGCGCTGGCGCAAGGTGGTGGGCGGTGGCATGCGCCAGGCCGGCATCCTCGCGGCCGCCGGCCTGCATGTCCTCGATCACCAGGTCGAGCGGCTGGCCGAGGACCACGCCCACGCGGCGCAACTCGGCACCGCCCTGGCCGAGCTCGGCTATCAGGTGGAGCCGGTGCAGACCAACATGGTCTATCTCGCCCTGGGCGACGAGGCGCCCGCGCTGCATGCCTTCCTGGCCGAGCGTGGCATCCGCATCAGTCCGGCAGCACGCCTGCGGCTGGTCACCCATCTGGACGTCAGCGCCGCCGATATCGAGACGGTTATCGCCGCTTTCTCCGCCTACCGCCGCCGCTAAGTCTTCCGACGACGTTTTTCCTGCGCAACCGGGGCGACACCGGGGCGCGGGCGTCGATATACTCCCAGACATGCGTGTCCGTTTTCCGCACGTGCCGCGTCTGCGGCGCCCGCTCCGTTCGTCTCGTCTGCGATCCAGTCGGATGCCCGTCACGCGCGTCGAAAAGCCCATTGTCTGGAATGAATATGAAAAGCGCCGAAATCCGCGAAGCCTTCCTCCGCTTCTTCGAAGAGAAGGGGCACACCCGGGTCGCCTCCAGTTCGCTGATCCCCGCGAACGATCCGACCCTGCTGTTCACCAACGCCGGGATGAATCAGTTCAAGGACTGCTTCCTCGGCATGGAAAAGCGCAGCTACACCCGCGCCGCCACCAGCCAGAAGTGCGTGCGCGCGGGCGGCAAGCACAACGACCTGGAGAACGTCGGCTACACGGCGCGTCACCACACCTTCTTCGAGATGCTGGGCAACTTCAGCTTCGGCGACTATTTCAAGCGCGACGCCATCACCTTCGCCTGGGAATTCCTCACCTCGCCCCAGTGGCTGGGTCTGCCCCGGGAAAAGCTCTGGGTCACCGTCTATGCCACCGATGACGAGGCCTACGACATCTGGACCAAGGAAGTCGGGGTGCCCGAGGCGCAGATGGTGCGCATCGGCGACAACAAGGGCGCCCCCTATGCCTCGGACAACTTCTGGACCATGGGCGACACCGGTCCCTGCGGCCCCTGCACCGAAATCTTCTTCGACCATGGCGCCGAGATCTGGGGTGGCCCGCCCGGCTCCCCGGAAGAAGACGGCGATCGCTACATCGAGATCTGGAACAACGTCTTCATGCAGTTCAACCGCACCGCCGATGGCGTCCTGCATCCGCTGCCGGCGCCCAGCGTCGACACCGGCATGGGCCTGGAGCGGGTCAGCGCGGTGCTGCAGCACGTGCATTCGAACTACGAGATCGACCTGTTCCAGCAACTCCTGGCGGCTTCGGCCGAGGCCATCGGCTGCGCCAATGACGATGCCCCGTCGCTCAAGGTGGTGGCCGACCACATCCGCTCCTGCAGCTTCCTGATCGCCGACGGCGTGCTGCCGTCCAATGAAGGCCGCGGCTACGTGCTGCGGCGCATCATTCGTCGCGCCTGCCGTCATGGCAACAAGCTGGGCGCCAAGGGCACCTTCTTCCACAGGATCGTCGCCGCCCTGGTGGCCGAGATGGGCCAGGCCTATCCCGAGCTGGTCCAGCAGCAGGCGCACATCGAGCGCGTGCTGCGCACCGAGGAAGAGCAGTTCGCCAAGACCCTGGAGCAGGGTCTGAAGATCCTCGAGCAGGATCTGGCGCAACTGCAGGGCGACACCATCCCCGGTGACGTGGTGTTCAAGCTCTATGACACCTACGGCTTCCCGGTCGACCTGACCAACGACATCGCCCGCGAGCGCAACCTCAACCTCGACGAGGCCGGTTTCGAGCGCGAGATGGAAGCCCAGCGCGAGCGCGCCCGTTCCGCCAGTGCCTTTGGCGTGGATTACAACAGCCTGGTCAAGGTCGAGGGCGAAACCCGCTTCCTCGGCTACGACACCACCAGCGCCTCGGGCACCATCGTCGCCCTGTACCGTGCCGGTCAGCCGGTGGACAGCCTGGCCGAAGGCGAGGAGGGCGTGGTCATCCTCGACCAGACGCCGTTCTACGGTGAATCCGGTGGCCAGGTCGGTGATACCGGTACCCTGGAAAGCGCCGGCGTCGGCTTTGCCGTGCGCGACACCACCAAGACCCAGGGCGCCTTCCTGCACCATGGCGTGGTGACCAGGGGCAGCCTCAACGTCGGCACCGCGCTCATGGCCCAGGTCGACGCCAGCCGTCGCCAGGGCATCGCCCTGAACCACTCCGGTACCCACCTGCTGCACGCCGCGCTGCGCCAGGTGCTGGGCGATCATGTCCATCAGAAGGGCTCCCTGGTCAACGACCAGCGCCTGAGATTCGACTTCAGCCACTTCGAGGCCATCAAGCCCGAGGAGCTCAAGCGCATCGAGACCATCGTCAACGAAGAGATCCGCAAGAACAGCGCGGTGACCACCGAGGTCATGGCCATCGACGAAGCCAAGGCCCGCGGCGCCATGGCGCTGTTCGGCGAGAAGTACGGCGACGTGGTGCGCGTGGTCGGCATGGGCGGTGAGTTCTCCGTCGAGCTGTGCGGCGGCACCCACGTGGCCCAGACCGGCGACATCGGCCTGCTCAAGCTGGTCAGCGAAGGCGGCGTGGCCTCCGGCGTGCGCCGCGTGGAGGCCATCACCGGCACCGCGGCCCTGGCCTACCTCAATGGCGCCGAGGAGCAGCTGCGCGAAGCCGCCAGCCTGCTCAAGGGCAGTCGCGACAACGTGCTGGACAAGCTGGCCGCGCTGGTCGAGCGCAATCGTCAGCTGGAAAAGGAAATCGAGCAGCTCAAGGCCAAGGCCGCCAGTGCCTCGGCCGGTGACCTGGTGGACCAGGCGCAGGACGTCAAGGGCGCCAAGGTGCTCACCGCGCGCCTCGACGGTCTCGACGGCAAGGCGCTGCTGGCGCTGGTCGACCAGCTCAAGAACAAGCTCGGCAGCGGCATGATCCTGCTGGGTGGCGAAGCCGACGGCAAGGTGGTGCTGGTGGCCGGCGTCACCGCCGACCTGACCGCCAGGCTCAAGGCCGGCGAGCTGATGAAGCGCGCCGCGGCCGTGGTCGGTGGCAAGGGCGGCGGTCGTCCGGACATGGCCCAGGGCGGCGGCACCGATGCCAGCCAGCTCGAAGCGGCCCTGGCCTGTGCCGGCCAGTACGCCGAGGAAAGCCTATAGGAGCCATAATCTCGCGAGCTAGAGCCAAACAAGGCGGAAGTGCTTGAGGAAGCGGATCGGACTCGCGTTCGAGTTTACGAATGGTAAATGAGCATTCCGAAAGCAATCCCAACGCCGTTTGGCCGACGCGCAGCAGATTATGAACGGGCTCGGGTCGCCGGGGAGGGCGGCCCGCTTCCTCCCTCAACAACTTGAATCAGATTTTTCTGCGGACGGGCAGCAAGCAATGGCATTGATCGTACAGAAATTCGGCGGTACCTCGGTGGGTACGGTGGAGCGTATCGAGCAGGTCGCCGACAAGGTGAAACGCTTCCATGAGGCAGGCGACCAGATCGTGGTGGTGGTGTCGGCCATGAGCGGCGAGACCAATCGCCTGATCGGCCTCGCCAAGCAGATCATGGAGCAACCCGATCCGCGCGAGCTGGATGTCATGGTTTCCACCGGCGAGCAGGTCACCATCGGCCTGCTGACCATGGCGCTGCTCAAGCGCGGCGTCCAGGCGGTTTCCTACACGGGCAGCCAGGTGCGCATCCTTACCGACAGCGCGCACACCAAGGCACGCATCCAGCAGATCGACGACGCCCGCATCCGCGCCGACCTCAAGGCGCGCAAGGTCGTGGTCGTGGCCGGCTTCCAGGGCGTCGACGAGCAGGGCAACATCACCACCCTGGGCCGTGGTGGCTCCGACACCACCGGCGTGGCCCTGGCGGCCGCGCTGAAGGCCGATGAGTGCCAGATCTACACCGACGTCGACGGCGTCTACACCACCGATCCGCGCGTGGTGCCCCAGGCCCAGCGCCTGGACAAGATCACCTTCGAGGAAATGCTGGAAATGGCCAGCCTCGGCTCCAAGGTGCTGCAGATCCGCTCGGTGGAATTCGCCGGTAAATACAACGTGCCGCTGCGCGTGCTGCACAGCTTTCAGGAGGGTCCGGGCACCCTCATTACCCTTGATGAAGAGGAATCCATGGAACAGCCGATCATCTCCGGCATCGCCTTCAACCGTGACGAAGCCAAGCTGACCATTCGCGGTGTGCCGGATACCCCCGGCGTGGCCTTCAAGATCCTCGGCCCGATCAGTGCGGCCAACATCGAAGTCGACATGATCGTGCAGAACGTCGCGCACGATAACACCACCGACTTCACCTTCACCGTGCACCGCAACGACTACCAGGCGGCCCTGGAGATCCTCAAGCGCACCGGCGTCGAGATCGGTGCCCGGGAGTCCGTCGGCGACACCAAGATCGCCAAGGTCTCCATCGTTGGCGTGGGCATGAGATCCCATGCCGGTGTGGCCAGCCAGATGTTCGAAGCCCTCGCCAAGGAGAGCATCAACATCCAGATGATCTCCACCTCCGAGATCAAGGTATCGGTGGTCATCGAGGAGAAATACCTCGAACTGGCCGTCCGTGCCCTGCATACCGCTTTCGAGCTCGACGCCCCCGCACGCGGCGCCGAGTGACCGGTCAGATGAGGTCCCTGCCACAGGGACCTCATCTGACGCGGGTTCTACGGAACTTTACTTGCATGGACAGAGGTCAATAGCGACTAGAACGTCCATTCAGGGATCGTTTCGGTTCATACGTGCAGACTGAGTTAAAAGCTTAAGGAGAATGGAATGCTTATTTTGACTCGTCGGGTTGGTGAGACCCTGATGGTGGGTGATGAAGTCACCGTGACGGTACTGGGAGTCAAGGGCAACCAGGTCCGTATCGGCGTCAATGCACCCAAGGAAGTCGCGGTTCATCGCGAGGAAATCTATCAGCGCATCCAGAAGGAAAAGGACCAAGAACCAAACCACTGATTTTTTTTGAATTTTTCTCTTTGCAAACGGGCAAACCTTCGATATAGTTTCGCCCCGTTGCGGTGAGGTGGCCGAGTGGCCGAAGGCGCTCCCCTGCTAAGGGAGTACACCTCAAAAGGGTGTCGAGGGTTCGAATCCCTCCCTCACCGCCATTTGCTTCAAACTGGCTCCGCTGTACTGACCGATTGGTAAGTACCTGATAAACAAGCAAATTTGCTTGACACGTCAGAAACGGAAGCTAGAATACGCAGCTTCAACGCACTCGTAGCTCAGCTGGATAGAGTACTCGGCTACGAACCGAGCGGTCGGAGGTTCGAATCCTCCCGAGTGCGCCAAATCGACGAAGCCTCTGGCTTCAGCAGTACCAGCGGTGTTCTGGTTAAACTCACCGAAACGCACTCGTAGCTCAGCTGGATAGAGTACTCGGCTACGAACCGAGCGGTCGGAGGTTCGAATCCTCCCGAGTGCGCCAAATCGACGAAGCCTCTGGCTTCAGCAGTACCAGCGGTGTTCTGGTTAAACTCACCGAAACGCACTCGTAGCTCAGCTGGATAGAGTACTCGGCTACGAACCGAGCGGTCGGAGGTTCGAATCCTCCCGAGTGCGCCAAATCGACGAAGCCTCTGGCTTCAGCAGTACCAGCGGTGTTCTGGTTAAACTCACCGAAACGCACTCGTAGCTCAGCTGGATAGAGTACTCGGCTACGAACCGAGCGGTCGGAGGTTCGAATCCTCCCGAGTGCGCCAAACATGAAGAAGGGCCTGCAGCGATGCAGGCCCTTTTTTATTGTCCGTGGATTCGTGCCAGTATCCGCGACCGATGACCTGGCCAGGTTCGTATCCGGTCCGGCTTCCCGTCTTCCGACCTTGCCCGCGAGAGGGTCTCTTCATGCAGTGGGACAGACCGACTCCCCATCTCCTGCCGCTGCGCATCGGCGCCGAGCACATCGACGGCCTGGGCCATGCCAACAACGCCGTCTACGTCAGCTGGCTCGAACAGTGCGCCTGGCAGCACTCGGCGGCCCTGGGTCTGGATCTGGCCACCTTCCAGCGCCTGGATCGCGCCATGGCCGTGGTACGCCACGAGATCGACTACCTCAGCAGTGGCTATCGGGACGATGAGCTGGTGCTGGGCACCTGGCTGGTGGACTGGGATCGCCGTCTGCGCATGACCCGGCAATTCCAGTTGCAGCGGCCCGCCGATGGCGTGACCCTGCTGCGCGCCCGGACGACCTTCGTCTGCATCGAGCTGTCTTCCGGCAAGCCCAGGCGCATGCCACCCGAATTCCTGGTTGGCTATGGCCAGGCGCTCCCTGGCGAGGACCTCTGAGCATGGAGATCGCCCTGGCGCCCATGGAGGGTCTCGTCGACGACATCCTGCGCGAACTGCTGACCGAGGTGGGTGGACTCGACTGGTGCGTGAGCGAATTCATCCGCGTCTGTGATCGGCTGCTGCCGGCGGCGGCCTTCGCCAAGCTGGCACCGGAGCTGGAGGAGGGCGCGCGCACGCCATCCGGTACGCCCATGCGGGTGCAACTGCTGGGCTCGGATCCGGCCTGCCTGGCGGACAACGCGGCCTTTGCCTGCACCCTGGGCGCGCCAGTGATCGATCTCAACTTCGGCTGCCCGGCCAAGACCGTCAACAAGTCCCGCGGCGGAGCGGTGCTGCTCAAGGAGCCGGAGCTGCTCAACCGCATTGTCGAGAGCGTGCGCCAGGCCGTTCCGGCGCACATTCCGGTCACCGCCAAGATGCGCCTGGGCTATGACAGCCCGAACGGCGCCCTGGCCTGCGCCGAGGCGCTGGCGGAGGGGGGCGCGGCGCAACTGGTGGTCCATGCGCGGACCAAGGTCGAGGGTTATCGTCCGCCGGCGCACTGGGAGTGGGTGGCGCGGGTGGCTGACCGGGTGTCCGTGCCGGTGCTGGCCAATGGCGAGATCTGGACCCTGGACGACTACTGGCGCTGTCGCAGCGTCAGCGGCCAGGCCTCGGTGATGCTGGGGCGCGGTCTGGTCTCGCGACCGGACCTGGCGCTGCAGATCGCCGCTGCCGTACGCGGAGAAGAAGCCGTCCCGCAGAGCTGGGCCGAGATCCTGCCGCGGGTGCAGCGCTTCTGGAGCATGGCGCAACGCAAGCTGGCACCGCGCTATGCCCCGGGACGCCTCAAGCAGTGGCTTGGCATGCTGACGCGCAGCTATCCCGAGGCTGCGGCCCTGTTCGCCCAGGTGCGGCGCGAATCCGATTGCGCCCTGATCGACCGCCTGCTTGGCATGACCGGACAAAACCCGGCAAACCTTGATCTCGATCAAGAGCGGCGGCTGCAACTCGGCTAGTCTGCAGGGAGTGGTGACGACGGAGCGTCGTCGCTCGAGCACGCAAGGCACTTCAGGCGACCCCGGGTCGCCTTTTTTTCGTCCGGCATAACCGCTGGAACTTCGCCTGGGCCGCGCGGCCTATGCTGGATCCCCCGCAATCCAAGAGCCGACGTGCGTCTACCCTGGACGGTCTTTCTCGCTCCCACGCCGACGGCGCTCCTCTTTGCCGGCAAGACCCTGTTCGCCGCCGGACTGGCGCTCTGGCTGGCCTTTCGCTTCAGTCTCGAACAACCGGTCTGGGCCTGCATGACAGTGATGATCGTCTCCCAGCCGCTGTCCGGCATGGTGCTGGCCAAGGGATTGTTCCGCCTGCTCGGCACCCTCGTCGGCACCTGCATGGCGGTGGTGCTGATGGGCTTCTTCGCCCAGACGCCCTGGCTGTTCCTGCTCGCGCTGGCCGGCTGGATGGCGCTGTGCACGGCGGCCTCGACCCTGCTGCGCAATCACGTCGCCTATGGCTTCGTGCTGGCCGGCTATACGGTCGCCATCATCGGCCTGCCCGCCATCGCCCATCCGCTGACGGTGTTCGATCAGGCGGTGGCCCGCTGTACCGAGATCTGCCTGGGTATCGTCGTGGCCTCGGCGGTGAGTGCGCTGTTCTGGCCGCAACGGGTGGAGCAGAATCTAGCTGTCCAGGCACGCCGCACCTGGGAACAGGGCGTGGCTGCCGCCCGGGCGGAGCTGGCCGAGGCCCAGGATGCAACCCAGGGACTGCTGGCCATGCTCGGTCAGGTGGTGGCGGTGGATGCCCAGCGCGATCACGCCTGGTTCGAAGGCCAGCGCGGCCGGCAGCGCGCCAGGGCGTTGCGGCTGCTGTCGCGGGACCTGCTCAGCCTGTTGCGGACCGCTCGCGGCGCCATGCGCCAGTGGCGTGGCCTGGACGAGCCGCGGAGGGCCGTCCTGCAGCCCTGGCGCGACGAACTGCTTACGACCCTGGCCGACCCCCAGGCTCCGGCCCTGGAAGCCCTCCTGCAGCGTCTGCGAGAGGCTGCCGGCACCTCGCCGCAACTCGACAACGACCAGCGCTACCTGCTGGCCCGTTTCGCCATCCTGCTGGACAAGATCCTGCTCGCCGGTCGCGCTCTGGACAGCGTCCATACGGCCCGGCTCAGCGCCGTGGCGCCCTCGGCGCTAGCCCGCCATCGCGATGTCCAAACGGCGCTGCTCTATGGCCTGCGCAGCGCCTGTGCGTTGCTGGCCGTGGGGGTGTTCTGGCTGGCCAGTGCCTGGCCGTCCGCGCCAGGCGCCATGCTGATGGCCGGCGTCATCTGCAGCCTGTTCGCCAATCGCGACAACGCCGCCGCCATCGGCCTCGGTTTCCTGCGGGGCATTCTCTATGCGGCGCCGGTCGCCATCCTGATCAGCCAGGTGCTGCTGCCGCAGATCAGCGGCTATCCGCTGCTGTGCCTGGTGCTGGGGGTGCCGCTGTTTTTTGCCGCCCTGGGGATGGCCGGGCCTCCCAGCGTGGTGGGGACAGCGACGGCCTTCGCCATCCATCTGCTGGTGCTGGTCTCGCCCAACAACCACGGCCAGGTGGAGATGGGTGCCTTGCTCAACCAGCTGCAGAGTCTGCTGATCGGCGTCGGTTCGGCCGTGCTCATGTTCCGGCTGATCAGTCTGCGCACGCCGCGGCGCACCAGTCGCCGGATCCTCGAGGCCACCACCCACGACCTGCAGCGGCTGACCACGGTCCCCCTGGCCAATGCCGAGACCTGGTTCGGCGGGCGGATGGCGGATCGCCTGCTGCTGCTGGCGCGGCATATCGAGCAGTTGTCGGCCAGCGAACGCGGCCGCTGGGAGCGGGGCCTGCTGGCGCTCGATCTGGGCAACGAGCTGCTGCACCTGCGCGCCTGCCTGGCAGGTGCCCGGGGCGAAGTGGCACGGGCGCGGGATGCCTTTCTCGGGCGCTTCGCCGAGCAACTGGCGGTCGGCTTCGATGACCTGCAGCCGGACGCGCTGGACACGGCGGCCCAGCGCCTGCGCGTGGCGCTGGGCCAGGCCCCCGACGATGAGCCGCATCGCCTGGCGCGCGGCGCCATCGGCCAGCTCCAGCAGACCTGGCGTGGCTGTTGTCTGAAAGCGGTAGCGGAGGAGGGCGCGGATGAATCTGCATGAATGGGCCATCGGCGGGGTCTATCTGGGGCCGCTGTTCGTCTATGGCGTCCTGGCGCTGCTGCTGACGGCGCTGTCGCTGTGGCTGCTGCAGCGCAGCGGCCTCGGCCGCCATCTGTGGCACAGCGCCCTGTTCGGCTGTGCGCTGTTCGTGCTCTGGCTGGCCGGCCTCGTCGCCGTCCTGGCCACCTGAGCCCCCTGACAAGAGGATCCCCAAGGCGATGCACAAGACCCTGCGTGTGGCGATAACCCTGAGCGTGGTACTGCTCGCCATCCTGGCCGGCACCTGGCTGTGGCATTTCTATCTCTACACCCCCTGGACCCGCGATGCGCGGGTACGGGCGGACGTGGTGGTGGTGGCGCCCGACGTGTCGGGCTGGGTGACGCGCCTGGCAGTGGTGGACAACCAGCTGGTAAAGCGCGGCGATCTGCTCCTGCAGATCGACCAGCAGCGCTATCAGGCCAATCTCGACCATGCCAAGGCGGTGGCCGATACGCGCCAGCAGCAACTGCGTCTGCGCGAAAGCGAGGCGGCCCGGCGCCAACGTCTGGGTACCAGTGCCATCAGCGCGGAGGACCGCGAGACCGCCCAGGTCAATGTCGCCGTCGCCCGCAGCCAGTACCAGGAAGCCCTGAGCGACGTGAACCTGGCCCAGATCAACCTGGATCGCAGCCGGGTGCTGGCGCCGCGGGAGGGGCGGATCACCAACCTCAGATTCGCCGAGGGCAACTATGTGCAGACCGGCCAGGCGGTGATGGCGCTGGTGGATACCCGTTCCTTCTACGTCATGGCCTATTTCGAGGAAACCAAGATCCCCCATATCCACCCCGGCGCTGCGGTACGGGTGCGCCTGATGAACCAGGCAGCGCCGCTGCAGGGACGGGTGGCGAGCATCAGCAGCGGCATCACCGATCGCAATGCGGCCAATGATGCCCAGTTGCTGGCCAACGTCGAGCCGACCTTCAACTGGGTACGCCTGGCGCAGCGCATTCCGGTGCGCATCGAACTGCTCGACGTACCGGCGGATATCCACCTCAGTGCGGGGATGACAGCGAGCGTTTCAGTGCTCGATGGCGAGGGTCACCACCCGTTGCAGGGCTGGCGTCGCCTCTGGGATTACTGAGGTCTGGAGGGGTACGACTAAAGTCGTCTGGAAGCCTTACCGGGCGGGCCTAGAGTAGAGCTCGACGCTCCCGTCATGCTGTAAGGAACAACAATAATGAATGACAGCACCTACCGGCGGATTGAAGCCAGTCCGCGTTTCCAGGAGCTGGTGGCGAAACGCGGGCGATTCGCCTGGACGCTTTCGGCCATCATGCTCGGACTCTATTCCGCCTTCATCCTCCTGATCGCCTTCGCCCCCAAGGTCCTCGGCACCCGTATCCATGCGGAGACCGCCATGACCTGGGGCATTCCCCTGGGCGTCGGTCTGATCCTTTCGGCCTTCGTCCTGACCGGTATCTATGTACGCCGGGCCAATGGCGAATTCGATCGGCTCAACGCGGAAATCCTCCGGGAGGTGCAGCCATGAAACGTCTTTCCCTGACCGCCGCGCTGCTGGCCCTCTCGCCTTCGCTCTGGGCCGCCGATGCCATCAGCGGCGCGGTCCAGCGCCAACCCCTGAACGTCTCCGCCATCCTGATGTTCGTGGCCTTCGTCGGGGCCACCCTGGGCATCACTTACTGGGCCTCGAAACGCAATCGCTCTGCCGCGGACTACTACGCCGCCGGTGGACGCATCACCGGTTTCCAGAACGGCCTGGCGATCGCCGGTGACTACATGTCGGCCGCCTCCTTCCTGGGCATTTCCGCCCTGGTGTTCACCTCCGGCTACGACGGCCTGATCTACTCCATCGGCTTCCTGGTGGGCTGGCCGATCATCCTGTTCCTGATCGCCGAGCGCCTGCGCAACCTGGGCAAGTACACCTTCGCCGACGTGGCCTCCTATCGCCTCAAGCAGAAGGACATCCGTACCCTGTCCGCCTGCGGGTCGCTGGTGGTGGTCGCCCTCTACCTGATCGCCCAGATGGTCGGTGCCGGCAAGCTGATCCAGCTGCTGTTCGGCCTGGACTACAGCATCGCCGTGGTGCTGGTGGGTATCCTGATGGTGCTCTATGTGCTCTTCGGCGGCATGCTGGCCACCACCTGGGTACAGATCATCAAGGCGGTGCTGCTGCTCTCCGGTGCCAGTTTCATGGCCTTCATGGTGATGAAGCACGTCGGCTTCGACTTCAACCGCCTGTTCGCCGAAGCCATCGCCGTGCATCCGAAGGGCGAAGCCATCATGAGTCCCGGCGGTCTGGTGAAGGATCCGATCTCGGCCTTCTCCCTGGGTCTGGCGCTGATGTTCGGCACCGCCGGCCTGCCGCACATCCTGATGCGCTTCTTCACCGTCAGTGACGCCAAGGAAGCCCGCAAGAGCGTGTTCTACGCTACCGGCTTCATCGGTTATTTCTACATCCTGACCTTCATCATCGGCTTTGGCGCCATCCTGCTGGTCAGCACCAACCCGGCCTTCAAGGACGCCGCCGGCGCCCTGCTGGGTGGCAACAACATGGCCGCGGTACACCTGGCCAACGCCGTGGGTGGCAGCATCTTCCTGGGCTTCATCTCGGCGGTGGCCTTTGCCACCATCCTGGCGGTGGTCGCCGGTCTGACCCTGGCCGGTGCTTCGGCGGTCTCCCATGACCTCTACGCCAGCGTGATCAAGCAGGGCAAGGCCAACGAGAAGGACGAGATCCGCGTCTCCAAGATGACCACCGTGGCGCTGGGCGTCGTCGCCATCGCCCTTGGCATCCTCTTCGAGAAGCAGAACATCGCCTTCATGGTGGGCCTGGCGTTCTCCATCGCCGCCAGCTGCAACTTCCCCATCCTGCTGCTTTCGATGTACTGGAAGCGGCTGACCACTCGTGGCGCCATGATCGGTGGCTGGCTCGGCCTGATCACCGCAGTGGCCCTGATGGTGCTCGGCCCGACCATCTGGGTGACCATCCTCGGTCATGCCAAGCCGATCTACCCCTATGAATACCCGGCGCTGTTCTCCATTGCCGTGGCCTTCATCGGTATCTGGTTCTTCTCCATCACCGACAAGTCGGCGGCTGGCGAAGAAGAGCGTGCGCGCTTCTATCCGCAGTTCGTCAGATCCCAGACCGGTCTGGGTGCCAGCGGCGCCGTCTCGCACTGACAGATATCTGCGACAAGACCAAGCCCGGATCTCTGATCCGGGCTTTCTTTTGGGCGTGAAAACACCGACTTGGCATGGGCAGCCGGAGTTACCTGACGACGTCGGGATTTTCCGTCGCTGGCGCGGGTCCATGGAATAGGCCCGTTGCTTCGTATCAAGCTGTTACGGCGACGGTCGACCCCTGGCCTTCATGGAGAATGGCAGATGACTCTCTCGACCATCCTGGTTCTGGTGCTGCTGGTCCTGCTCATCGGCGGACTTCCGGTATTCCCGCATTCGCGCAGCTGGGGCTATGGCCCGTCCGGTATCGTGGGCGCCATCCTGGTCGTCCTGCTGGTACTGCTCTTGCTCGGCATGATCTAGCCCGTCAAAGGCCTGAAAATGCCCCACAAGGGTGCGTGGGACAAAGTTCTTGCCCAATGCGGTGCAGCGCGGTAACGTCGGCTTTCCGGCCTGCCTTGCCGAGTGTGGTAAACAAAACCGGCGTCTGTGCAAGCAGACGCCGGTTTTGTTTTGCGCGTCAGTTGGCGACCGCGCCATCCTGGCGGCTGCGCTGATAGAGGTCCAGCACCACCTCGTCCAGGATCGACGAAGCTCCCCAGGGGCGGCTGCTGTTGAGAATGGCGACCACCACCCAGTTGCGCGCGTTGGCGTCCCGGACGAAGCCCGCCAGGGCCCGTACATTGTTCAGGGTGCCGGTCTTCATGTGGGCCTGGCCGGTCAGCGGTGAATTCTTCATGCGCTTGCGCAGGGTGCCGTCCATGCCGGCCAGCGGCAGTGAAGAGATGAACTCCGGGCCGTAGGGACTCTGCCAGGCGGCGCGCAGGATCTCCGCCATCTCCCGGGCACTGACCCGCTCGGTCCGGGACAGGCCGGAGCCGTTCTCCATGATCAGGTGACTGGCATTGATGCCCTTGCGCGCCAGCCACGAGCGGATGACCCGCAGCGCCGCCTTGCTGTCGTCGGCATCCGCCGAGGTGCGGAATTGCGCCCCGATGGAGAGGAACAGCTGCTGGGCCATGGTGTTGTTGCTGTACTTGTTTATGTCGCGAATGATCTCCACCACATCGGGCGAGAAGGCCCGGGCGAGCAGCTCGGCATTGCGCGGCACGCTGCCCTCGCGGGTACGGCCCTTGATGCTGCCACCCAGTTCCTGCCAGATGGCCCGGACCGCGCCGGCGGTATAGGCAGGGTGATCGAGCAGCGACAGATAGCTCTGGGCGTTGCAACCGTCCGGCAACTGGCCGCTGACGATGAGGCTGGTACTGCCATCGGCCTGAGGCACCGGATTGAAGCGCACTTCGGGCCAGGCCGGGCAACCGCTCTTGCCGGTGGCGCGCATCTGGTTGTCGATGTTGACGTTGGTCAGCGGCGGATCCATGGAGACGCTGACCCGGCCATCGGCCGAGCGGACCACCATGCGCACCGACTTGAGATTGACCAGCAGCGAGTCCGGACCGACCAGGAAGGTCTTGTTCTCGTCTTCGCCATCGTCGTTGAAGGCCGGCAGATTGGGTTTCACGAAGCGACCGCGATCCAGCACCAGGTCACCGGTGACTTCCAGCACGCCATTGGCGCGCAGATCACGCATGAGCAGCCACAGCCGCTCCATGTTCAGCTTGGGATCGCCGCCACCCTTGAGGTAGAGATTGCCGTTGAGGTTGCCGTCCTTGAGCGTACCGTCGGTATAGAACTCGGTCTTCCACTGATAGGTGGGACCCAGCAGTTCCAGGGCGGCAAAGGTGGTGATCAGCTTCATGGTCGAAGCCGGATTCACCGAGACGTCGGCATTGTAGTAGTCGTTCTCGCCCGGGCCATCGAGGGGCAGCATCACCAGCGACAGGTCGCTGCCGGGAATCTTGTTGGTCTGCATCGCCTTTTCGATTCGCGGCGGCAGGTAGGAGGTATCGGCATTGACGGGCAGGGAAAAGCCCAGGGCGCAGCAGCTCAGCAGCAGGCCCAGAGATCGGAAGGTCTTTCGCATCGGGACACACACCTTGGCAGGGTATCGGCCTAGTTGAAGAGAAAAGGGGCCGATAGACGTCGGAGTGTGGGCATTATGCAGTAAGGAGGGAGGGGCGAGCCAACCCCAAGGGGCAGGGCGCGGATAAAGAAACGACCGCCGCAGCGGTCGTTTCCGGAAAGGCGGGATCAGTTGTAGCCGGTGGCGTCCTTGGTACGGTCCGGACTGTTGGGCGAAGGCGGATCGCGCCCGTCGTCGGTCTTGGCGTGCTCGGTGCGCAGGGGCTTTTCGTCCTTGGGCAGTTCGCGTTCGTCGGCTTTGCGCTTTTCTTCGGCCATGGGATCCTCGTCTACGTGATTGCCGGTCAAGGTATGACCGGCGCAGGCGTTTCGCCGTTCCCCTGGGGCGAGGAGTGGTCAGCGAACACGCCGGCGTTCTGCAGCTGGCGCAGGGCTTCGTTGACCTGGCGGGCGAAGGATTCCTCGATGGCGGTCCCGGCCTGATGGCTGGCGGCCAGGGGCAGGAACCACACCCCCATCCAGGTGCGCACCGAGCTGGCGTTGCGCACGCGGGTGGACGGTCCGCTTCCCGGCGCGATCCATTCGGCGGTCAGCACATAGTCGTCCCTGGCGGTTCCCGGGACGAGAAAGAAGGTTGCGCCGGTGATCAGGCCACTGGCGATGGCGGCGGCGTAGGAGGTGCTGTTGTAGAGCTTGAGGCGCAGCAGGGCGTCGTCGGGTCTGCCGAGTTCCGGCACCAGGGTGATGCGGTCGAACAGCCCGGAGCCTGCCAGGATCTCGCGCAACCGGGGCTTCAGGCCTTCACGGGCGACGGCGATCGATGTCGCGTCCTTGGCGTCCTCGACAGTGCCACGATAGAAATTGAATTCCACCAGCACATTGGGCCGCTGTGGTGGCGCGCTCAGGGACGTGCGGAATGGCTGGGAAGAGAGTTCGTCACCGGGAAAGGCGGCGCAACCGGCGAGCAGAAGCAGGCAGAGCAGGGCAGCGAGAGTCTTCATGAAACGCACCTCATCCCTAGGTGGCGATAGCGAAAGCTGGCAGGGGCCAACGTCCGCGCAAAAAAAAGCCCAACCGGGGGTTGGGCTTTTTCGATAAGGCGGGTGATTAGATCACCTGCACCTCATCGGCCTGCAGGCCTTTCTGGCCTTGCACGACCAGGAAGGAAACAGCCTGGCCTTCTTGCAGGCTCTTGAAGCCGTTACCCTGAATGGAACGGTAGTGAACGAACACGTCCGGACCGCTCTGGGGAGTGATGAAGCCGAAGCCTTTCTCGTCGTTGAACCACTTGACGGTGCCAGTTTGGCGAGTAGACATGGATTTCTCCTTGAATAAGATGACGTTGTTGTCCAAAGGACGACAGTTTTGAAACGAGGAGAAACCCATGCCGCGAAAGCTGGCCCTGATGTACTCCAGGTTCTCGACAGGTGAGCCGCTTTGTAGAGACAGCCTCACCTGACAGCGATGGATGGTCTCAGACTGGCTTGCGCAAAACAAGACCTTTGAGCTGCCCGATGTTGACTTTACCGACCATGGTCGAAGCGGTAGCTGGAGCAGGTAAACGGCTGTTGGCGGAGGGAGCGCCGAGCGCTGTCCTGGGCCTGGTCACGTCGACTGCGAGCAGCGATCCGTGCTGAATCGTTTCCTGAACGGAGGGTACCGGGGAGCGAGACGCAGGGCAGTACGTCGAGTTCGGCAAGCCGTATTGCGCACCTGATGGTTCTGCAGGTTTTTCAGGAGCCTATGCGCCCCCTGCAGGCTCCTTTGAACGTCGTTGCAGGTCGGCACCCTGGTCCTGCGCGCCGAGATGTCGCCAGTTGGCGTCCAGGCAGAGCTATTCCGTGGCCGGCCTGAGCCATGCACAGCCGTTGCGGGCGAGGGCTTAGCCTGGCGTGGCGGATCTCATAGGCCAGTGGTGTCGAAACGGTGATGACCTGCTCAATTCGGGTGGTGGCTAGGTGCTATTATTTCGTTCGAATTATTACCCCGGACCGCAAGGGTCCAAGGATCTACTGTGAAAAACGGACTGGAAAGCGCAGGACGCGCACTGGGCCATGGCCTCGCCGGATACCGCGTCGAGCTTCGTCGCCTGAACCTCAACGAGATACTGATAGCGGTTTACCACGCCCACCAGGCGATCAAGCTGACCCAGCGCATAGTGACCAACGAGCAGGCTACCAATCCGTTCCTGTTGAATACGGTCGTGGCGGCGATGCGCGTCGAGGCTGATACGGTCGGTCTCTTCATAGAGATTCCACTCGCAGCTGACTGCCTGACTGCCTGACTGCCTGACTGCCTGACTGCCTGACTGCCTGAGTCAGGCGGTCACTGGATTCGACGTGGAGCAGTGGGCGCGCTCCTCGCGCGTGGGCTGCTTCCCTTCAGCTTGCGGTTCCAAGCCGCAAGCAGCCGCCAATAACATGATGCTCCGGCCCTACGGATGTGCCTTCGGCAACTCATGGCGCCGAGCTATGCGGGGATGGAGTCAGGTCAGGTCGAGGTTCGTCACACGAGCACTGCCTTGCCGCCATCAGCGTTGCGCATGCCGCCGAGCGACCTTTTCGACGATGCAGGCTAGCGATCGAGCAGTGGCCTTGATGATCGCGGTAAAATGGACCGCTTTCTACAGGAGTCTCCATTCATGGCCTTGCTGGGTCGCTTCAACAGCTTGCAGATTTTGCGCAACACCCCCATCGGTCTGTTCCTGGATGCCGGCAACGACGGCGAGGTGCTGCTGCCGCGTCGTTATGCGCCGCGTGACGAACCCTGCGCCGAAGGCGACTGGCTCAACGTCTTCCTTTATCTGGACAGCGAAGACCGCCTGATCGCCACCACCGATAAGCCGAAGGTGCAGGTCGGCGGCTTTGCCAGTCTGCGGGTGGTGGAGGTCGGCCGGGTAGGGATCTTCCTCGACTGGGGCCTGCCCAAGGACCTGCTGCTGCCGCATTCGGAAGAGAAGCGTCCGCTGCAGGTGGGCGACCATTGCGTGGTGCACGTGCATCTGGACGCCCGCACCCGGCGGATCGTCGCCACCGCACGCCTGGATCGCTATCTGGACCGCGACCCGCCGCGCTACAAGGTCGGCCAGCCGGTGCCGTTGCTGGTGGTCGAGCAGACCGACCTCGGCTACAAGGTGATCGTCGACAACAAGCACTGGGGCTTGGTGCATCGCAATGAGGCCTTCAAGCCGCTGCGCCTGGGTCAGCGCGAGCGCGGCTTCATTCGCGAGATCCGAGCGGACGGCAAGATCAGCCTGACCCTGCAGGCCCAGGGAGCCGCGGCGGGCGCCGATCTCGCCGAGCAGATCATCGCCCTGGCCAAGGCGCGCGGCGGGGTGCTGGAGCTCAGCGACAGCAGTCCGCCAGCCCTGATCCACCAGCTGTTCGGCGTCAGCAAGGGCAATTTCAAGAAGGCCATCGGCCATCTCTATCGCCAGGGCCGGATCGTTATCGAGGACGACCGGATTTCTGTACGCGAGGACGCCGCGCAGTAGCGCCACGGCGGGGCGTCAGATCGCTGTCATGGCTGGGTTGCACCAGGGATTCGGGATCGAAGGCGCGTGCTCGCTCGTCGGGCCCGGCTTCGCGTTCCAGATCGCCGACCAGGCGGGTGATGCGGTCGGCCAGCTTTTCCGAACTCAGACTCTCGCGCAAGCGCTCGACCATGAGGGGCAGCGCGAAGGGCGAGGGATGGTCCAGGTTCACCAGGCGCAGGGGCAGGGCGCCGGTCCGGGTCAGGGTCTGCTGCAGGCGATCGGCATCGAGTTCCTGGCGCAGGACTTCGGTCTGGGCTTGGCCGAGCAGCAGGTTGTCCGGGTCGTACTGGCGAAAGACCTGGTAGAAGAGACTGCTGCTGGCCTGCAGCTGGCGGTTGCTCTTGTGCGCCCCCGGATAGCCGGAAAAGATCAGCCCCGAGATGCGGGCGATCTCGCGAAACCGGCGCTGGGCGAGTTCGGCGGCGTTGAGACTGGCGAGGGTATCGCTGACCAGGTTGTCGGTAGTGAAGAGGCTGGCATCGAGTAGCTCCTGCCAGTCCAGGCTGACCGGTGAGACCAGTTCCAGGCCGTAGTCGTTGACGGCGATGGAAAAGGTGCAGGGTCTCCTCTGCGCCAGGCGCCAGGCCAGCAGGCTGGCCAGCCCCAGATGGGCATGCCGGCCGGCGAAGGGATAGAGGAACAGGTGCGAGCCTTCGCGGGATTCCAGGGTCTCGGCGAGCAGGTAATGGGCGCTGGGCAGTGCCGACCACTGCCGCTGTACATCCAGCAGCGGTTGCAGCAGGCGCATTTCCGGGCTTTCGTAACGCTGGGCCTCGGCGTCTTCGAGCAGGGCCAGCACGTGCCGGGCGAGGGTGTCCGAGAGCGGCATGCGACTGCCGCTCCAGCGCGGGATGGCGGCCTTGCGCCCGCTGGCACGGCGCACGTACACCGTCATGTTTTCCACCCGTACCAGTTCCAGGGTACGACCGGCGAAGAGAAAGTGGTCGCCGGGCCGCAGCCGGGCGATGAAGCCTTCCTCGATATTGCCCAGGCGATTGCCACCGCCGCCCTTGGACCAGAACTGCACATTGAGGCTGGTCTCGCTGACGATGGTGCCGATGCCCAGCCGATGCCGCTTGGCCAGTTGCTTGTCAGGCACCCGCCAGATGCCTTCGGCATCGGGCTCGGCACGGCGATAGTCCGGATAGGCCGACAGCGAGGCGCCCCCGTTGCGAACGAAGGCCAGCGCCCAGATCCATTCGCCTTCGCTGAGGTGGCGATAGGCCCAGGCGCTGCGGATCTCCGGTAGCAGGTCGTCCGGTTCGAAGCCGCCGCCCAGGGCGACGGTCACCAGATGCTGCACCAGGACGTCCAGGGGCTTGACCGGGGCGGTGCGCGCCTCGATCTCGCCCGCGGTGATGGCACGGCGAGTGGCCGCCGCATCCAGCAGGTCGAGGCTGTAGGTGGGTACCAGGGTCGCCCGCGAGGCCCGGCCCGGGGCGTGACCACTGCGGCCGGCGCGTTGCAGCAGGCGGGCGATGCTCTTGGGCGAGCCGATCTGCAGCACCCGCTCCACCGGCAGGAAATCCACCCCGAGGTCGAGGCTGGAGGTACAGATCACCGCCTTGAGCTGGCCATTCTTGAGACCGGCCTCCACCCATTCGCGGGCCTGCTTCTCGATGGAGCCATGGTGCAGGGCGATCAGACCGGCCCAGTCCGGGCGCGCCTGCAACAGGGCCTGGTACCAGAGTTCGGTCTGGGCGCGGGTGTTGGTGAAGACCAGGGTGGTGGGGCTGTCTTCCAGTTCGCGGATCACCTGCTGCAGCAGCCGCATGCCCAGGTGCCCGGCCCAGGCGAAGCGTTCGACGCCGCCTTCGGGCAGCAGGGTGTCCACCTGCAGGCGCTTGTCCTGACGACCCTGGACGAGCTGGCCCGGGGCACCGGCCAGCAGCACGTCCAGCGCATGGGCCTGATTGCCGAGGGTGGCCGACAGGCCCCAGGTCTGCAGCCCGGGATTCCAGCGCCGCAGGCGGGCCAGGGCGAGTTGCGTCTGGGTGCCGCGCTTGTTGCCGAGCAATTCGTGCCATTCGTCGATGACCACCAGGCGAACCTGGCCCAGGGCTTCCTGGGCGTCCTCGCGGGAGAGCAACAGCGACAGGCTCTCCGGCGTGGTGACCAGGGCCGTCGGCAGGCGGCGATTCTGCCGGGCGCGCTCGCTGCTGCCGGTATCGCCGGTGCGCAGGCCCAGAGTCCATTCCAGTTCTTCGTCGAGCACCGGCCGCTCCAGGGCGCGCAGGGTGTCCGCCGCCAGGGCGCGCATGGGCGTCAGCCAGAGCACGGTGAGCGGCGGTGGCGCCTGTTTGCGCTTGCTGGGCAGGCCCTTGGCGGTGATCGGCCTGGGCGCGACGAAGGCATCCAGGGCGGCCAGCCAGACCGCGTAGGTCTTACCCGAGCCGGTAGTGGCGTGCAGCAGACCGGATTCGCCGGCGGCGATGGCCTTGGCCACCTCGCGCTGAAAGGGAAAGGCCTTCCAGCCTTGGGCGGCCAGCCAGCGACTGCCAGGGCCCTTGCGCGTACGGGGTACGGTGGCCATCGTGGCGCTCCTTAGACCGGGTTGGAACGCCCGGTCATCTCGGCCGCCATGGCGGTGGCGTAGCTGTCGGTCATGCCGGCGATGAAATCGATCACCCGCATGAAGGCCTGGTGCAGGGTCCAGGAAGGATCGGGCGCGCTGTTGCCCAGCAGGTCGAGGATGCGGCGGCTCTTGAACGACGGCTCGCGCCCGCGGTGCTGCTCCAGGGCGGCGCCACAGAAGGCGTTGAGCAGGATCTCCAGGGTGGTGTAGGCGCCGATCTCGTGCAGGGTCTTGCGCTTGTCGTGGAAGATCTTTTCCCGGGCCAGCGCCTTGGCGCGCTGCACGCAGAGCTTGGCCGGGCCGGCCATGTGTTCGACCAGGTCATCGCCCAGGGTGCCGGCGAGCAGGGCATCCTGCTGGTCGACGAAGGCGCGGGCGGTGGCGTTGGTGAGGTGTTCGATGGCCTTGCCGCGCAGAATGGCCAGCTTGCGCCGCCGCGAATCCTTGGGGCCGAGTTGCCGATAGGTTTCCGGTAGGTCGTCGCCGACCAGGCCCAGCAGCAGCGCCTCGACCTCGGCATAGTCCAGCAGCTCCATCTCCAGGCCGTCTTCCAGATCGATCAGCCCGTAGCAGATGTCATCGGCGGCCTCCATGAGGTAGACCAGGGGATGCCGTGCCCAGCGCTCCGGGCCCAGCAGCGGCAGTTCGAGTTTCTCGGCGATCTGCTCCAGCAGCGGCAGCTCGCTCTGGTAGCAGCCGAACTTGTGCTTCTTGTACCCGGGCGCCGCAGCATAGCGCGAGGTCCAGGGATACTTGAGATAGGTGCCGAGGGTGGCGTAGGTCAGGCGGGTGCCGCCGTCGAACTGGTGGTATTCAAGCTGGGTCAGCACCCGGAAGCCCTGGGCGTTGCCTTCGAAATGCAGGAAGTCCTGGCGCTCCGCCTCGCTCATGTCGTCCAGCCAGCCGCGGCCGGCGGCCTGGGTGAACCAGTAGCGGATGGCGTCTTCGCCGGAATGGCCGAAGGGCGGATTGCCGATGTCGTGGGCGAGGCAGGCCGACTGCACCACCATGCCGAGATCGCTTGGATCGCACCAGTCGGGCAGCGCCCCCCTCAGGCTCTCGCCCACGCGCATGCCCAGCGAGCGCCCGACGCAGCTGACTTCCAGGCTGTGGGTCAGGCGGGTGTGGATGTGATCGTTGCTGGTGACGGGGTGAACCTGGGTCTTGCGCCCCAGCCGGCGGAAGGCACCGGAAAAGATGATGCGGTCGTGGTCCTTGTGAAAGGGGCTGCGCCCCAGTTCATCCGGGCTGTGCAGGGGTTTGCCCAGCCGTTCGCGGATAAGAAGTGTCTGCCAGTCCAAGGCCGTCCTCGAGCTATCACCGATAAGGGGAGCGCCGGCGGTTGCCGTGCGGCGCTTCTGCGTTCTGACCTCGGCAACATACGATCATCACCGCTTACTTGGCAAAGCCTGGCAATTGACTGGCGTCCAGGTCGATCAGCAGCAGGCGCTGACCGCTTTCCAGGAACTGGCTGGCGGTCAGGCAGTACTGGTTGGTGGTGGCGTCGCGGTAGACCGTCGAAAGCGCCAGGCGGCGCTCGTTCCAGCCTTCGGCCAGCAGGGCGTAGAAGTAGGGGCGCCAGGACCAGTTGTGATTGAGGTAGCGGCGATTCTCGCGCCAGAACATGCCGTTCCATTCCAGATTCGGGGTGATCTGGGTACCGGCGCGGTCGCACTGGTAGATGCGCAGCAGTCCGGGAAAGGCCTGGGGATCGGGCAGCGCGCTCAGGGGGCCGCCGTGTTCCGCCCAGGGTCTGAGCCGGGTGACGAATTCGGCGAGTTGCTGGCGCAATTCCAGTAACCGGGTCTGCTGGGCCAGCTTGCCATCGACGAAGCGGCTGCGCAGGGCAGCGAAGCGTTGCTGATGGCTGTCGCTCGCGCCCAGTTCGGCGGTGGCCTCGGCGAAGAGAAAGCCCTGCACGTAGCGGGCGCCGCATTCCAGGGCGAAGTCGAGTTCGGTCTCGGTCTCGACGCCCTCGGCGATCAGCCAGCAGCCGGTCTTTTCGGCCATCTGCGCCAGTGCCTTGACCGCGTCGCCCCGGGGGCCACCTCGCGCGGCGGCCTGGAACAGCCGCATGTCTAGCTTGAGGATATCCGGCTGCAGGTCCAGCACCCGATCCAGTTGCGAATAGCCGGAACCGAAATCGTCGATGGCGATGCGGATGCCGAGTTCGCGGTAGCGGGCGACGGCCTGGGTCAGGCTCGGCAGATCGCCGGCCGCCTCGGTGATCTCGTAGACGATCCGCGTCGGGTCGATACCGGAACGCTGCAATTGCGCCAGGCTGGGCAGGGCGACGCCATCGTCCAGCTGGCTGATCCAGCGTGGCGAGAGGTTGAGGCTGAGAAACCAGTCCTCCGGCGCGCCGGCGAAGCGCCGCAGCGCATCGTCCCTGAGGGTGCGGTCGAGCTGCAGCAGCTCCGCGGTCGGGGTATCGGGATTGGCGAACAGGGGGCCGACGGAGGCGTGGCGGCCATCGGCCTGACGCAGACGGCCCAGGGCTTCGACGCCGGCGATACGCCCGGTCGCGGTGTCGATGAAGGGTTGGAAGAAGGCAGTGGGCTGGCCAGAAAACACAGGGCTATCCTTATCGTGGGCGGAGCGTTCAGCTTAGCCATGCGATAAGGGTGCCAGATGACAGAATGGCTCCCGAGGGAGCCATTCTTCATAACACCGCTAGCGGGGCGGCGGCAGCGGCTGGTCAGCCTGCTCGCGATGGCGATTCTGCAAGCGGTTGACGATCGGGTAGAGCGCCAGGCCGATGCGGGCCAGCCGACCCACCGCGCCCAGGCGTTTGCCGAACAGCGACAGGAACACCGTGGCACCCAGCATCAACGGCTTCTTCGCCGAGCTGGCCACCTTGTCCCGGTTCGGTCGCACCAGGTCACCGATGAGACTGATGGGGTTATGCAGGGGCTGAGCGTTGTAGATCAGCTGCTGGCGATACATCTCCATGCGCAACCGGACCAGTTCCTTGCGCTTTGCCTGGCTGGTGGCAGAGGTAAGCGGCTGGTTCATGGCAGTAGGCGCTCCCGGTTGCGGTTGAGTTCTTCCAGGGTGGCATGGAAGGGCGCCGCACCCTTGACCAGGCTCAGGGCCCGCAGGATGCAGATCACCAGTGCCACCGCATAGAAGGCGCACAGGCCCAGCGTTGCAGCCATGCGGTAGGTATCCCAGAAGGCGATGATGACCGCTGCCGAGACGCCGACCAGTACCAGCAAGCCGAAGATCAGGCTCAGGCCGGTAAAGAGAAACAGCTGGAAGGTACGGACCTTCTCTTCCTGAACCTCGATGCCCAGCAGTTCCAGGTGACTCTGCAGCAGGCCGACCACTGCGCCGGCGAGGCGCTTGACCGATGGCTTGGGCGCCTCGTCAGGCAGCTCCCGTGGAGGAGAGGAGGTGTCCATGGCAGTCCCCCAGGCTTAGCGGCGCGAGGCCAGCAGGCCAATCAGGAAGCCGACGCCAGCAGCGATGCCAAGGGCCTTGAAGGGATTGTCGACCACGTATTCCTCGGTGGTTTCCTTGGCCGCGACGCCCTGGCGATAGAGATCGTCCTGCTTGGACTTGAGCACATCGCGGGAGCGTTCCAGGCTGGAGCTCAACTTGGCACGCAGTTCGTCTGCCTGCTCACCGGCCATGCTGGCGGTGTGCTTGAGCAGCTGCTCGGCATCTGCCAGCAGGGTGTGGAATTCGTCGGTCAGTGCCTGCTCGGCCTCGCCCAGATGACGACGGACCCGGTCAGCGTTCTGCTTGTGTGCCTGCTCATCGATGTCAGCGGCAAGCTCGTCTTTGATCACGGGAGGGATTTTGTCGTTCATGGCGCGCTCCTGATAGGCGATGGGTATCCGTTTCAGCCCTTTCGAGTGAGCGCTGGAAGCAAAGGTTCCACCGATCAGGACCGCCATGGCGCTCTACCGGCGCCTTTATAAGGTCGGGAGGCAAGATGCCCAACGACCGGCAAGGCGGACGAATGGTCATACCTTATCGATTTTGCTCTGCTGAAAGTTCCGCAGCAAAACCCGATTAGCAGAGCTGGCTCACAAAATCGGGCACTAGCGCCATTGCGGGTCTTATTCAAGTAGAGCGCAAGAACTTTGCTGTTTCTATCACTGTCAGTTGCGTCGTATTTGATCGTCCATGCACTTCTAGACAAATAAGAGGGGGAAGAATGGAAAACGCCATAGATAGACTGACTGCCGCTTTCAGTACTTATAAATGCTCGGTCACGGCGCCTCGCCCTGATGGCAGTATTGTGCTGACGGTGCAGGATCAGCAGTGTGACGATGCGCGGGTGAACCGGGTGGTCAGCGCCCGGCAACTGGGCGAGAGCCAGCTGCTGAAAACGGTAATCGACGAGGTTCGCAAGGACGTATCGCTGCGGGCCGGCGCGCTGGCGCCGCAATCCATGGCGGTGCTGCGGGCCACGGGCGCCAACATGCTGAGATATTCCGAGTAACGACTCGGCGAAGAAAGCTTCAGCGCGAGACTTGCAGTACGGATGCCCTGGCATTCGTTGGTCTCGAACGTTGAAGATTCAAAGATGCTAAAAAAGATACTAAACAAGTAGTTAGCGTCAGAGTTTTAGCCGTAACGCTTCTCTCAGCTCTTGCACTTCAGCAGCCGGCATCCCGCACAGGGCAGTTGGGTGACAGGCAGCTCATACATGGGGCAGGCGACGTCCACTACACCCCAGGACGGAAAGCCCTGTCCGGCTTGCACGGCAGCCAGCCGCGCACTGGCGATCACACCATTGAGCAGTTCCTCTTCCCGATACAGCGCCTGACGCAAGGTCGGCGAGCGGTAGAGGATGCGTCCGCAGCGGTCCAGCAAGGTAAAGGAAAAGCGCCCGGTCCGGTCCGGCAGCGTTGGCCAGACCTTGAGTGGCGCCAGTTGCTCGTCGAGACGGGCGCAGGTGAGCTGGTACAGCGAGGCGCGTGGGGTATGCAGCGCAGCTGCCGTCTCCAGGCCATCGAGCAGGGTGACCGGGCTAGGGCCCGGTAGCAGGCCGTCGCTGATGCCTTCCATGGTGTGCATAGTGCTGCTTCCTGCTCAGTTCGCTACGGTCAGACGATTCACGGTGCCACTGCCGCCGGCCAGCAAGGCCGTGACGCCATGACCTTCATCGATGGCGATACCCAGGCGGATGCTGTCGATCAATCGCGCGAGGCGGGTGTGGTCATGCAATTGCTGCTTGCTGATCAACCGCTTGACCTTGACGCCGCTGTCGTCGGACAGCGTCAGGCTGACGCTGCCGTCGAGGCGCTCGATGCGGAAATTGACCCGGAAGTCATGCTCGAAAGCCGCGGCGATGAGTTGGAAAGGGTTGTCCATGACGTACCTGACTGGCGTGAGCGGGGTCAGTGCCATTGACTTCGAGAGGCTGGGGTAGTTCTCGAGCAGATCCCAGAAGTATGACCGACGGCCCGTTTCAGCCGCTCACCTGAAGTTCGCGCTCGCTCCAGCACTGGGCGAAAGCCGCTTGCCAGTCGGGTAGCGGCTCACCCAGCACCGCCGCCAGCTTTTCAGTGGACAGGCGGGAATTGATGGGGCGATGGGCCGGGGTGGGATAGGAACTGCTGGGGATGGGATTGAGGCGGGCCTTCAGCTGGCCGGTCTCGCGCAGGCGCCGGGCGATCTGCTCGGCGAACCCGAACCAGGAGGTGGTGCCGTTGGCGGTCAGGTGATAGGTACCCCAGAGTTCGTCCTGGTCGCTGTGGGCGAGCAGCCGGTCGGTGGCGGCGGCGATGGTGCGGGTCCAGGTGGGCGCGCCGATCTGGTCGTCGACGATGTTCAGTTCGTCGCGCTCGCTGAGCAGCCGCACCATGGTGCGCAGGAAATTGTTGCCCTGCCAGGAATAGACCCAGCTGGTGCGCAGGATGAGGTGGCGCTCGGCGTGTTCACGCACGGCGTTCTCGCCGGCCAGCTTGGTCCGACCATAGACATTGAGTGGGCAGGTCGGATCTTCTTCCCGGTAACGGCCTTCCTTGCTGCCATCGAAAACATAGTCGGTGGAGTAGTGGACCATCGGAATGCCGAGCTGCTGTGCGGCCCGGGCGAAGACCTCGGGCACCCGTTCGTTGATCAGGGCAGCGGTCTGGGGATCGCTCTCGGCGGCGTCCACGGCGGTGTAGGCGGCGGCATTGATGATGACGTCGGGCTTTGCGGCCAGGACGCGTTCATGGAGTGCCTCCAGCTGGGTGAAATCCACCTGGGCCCGGCCGATGACGGTTATCCGGGCCTTGGCGGCCAGCAGTTGTTGCAGCGCCTGAGAAAGTTGGCCGTGTTGACCCGCGATGAAGACGTTCATGTGACTGAGCTATTCCAGAAGGGCTGGCGCGTCCATGCCTGATTGACAGGTTGGGCGTCGCCACGACAGCCCTGAGCAAAAGCAGGCAGTCTACCCGATGACCGGCAGAGGACAAGGCTAGCCTTTGGCCTGCGTGCGGCCGCAGCTGTCGGCTCTAGCCTGCGGCCCGCCTCCCCATACGGCCTCCCGGGAGGCTCGAAAAAATTTGTTTCACGAATACTTGACAATTGTGCGACAGCTGCGGGGTGTCCGTTGGTCTTTTTTACCTAGAGTTGTGCACAAGTTGTGCTAGCGCATGTCAAGCCCTGTCTGGCCTGGAGTTTTCCCTGCCGAAAATCCTGCTTTTGAATTAAGTTGTTGATTATGTTGAACTTATTAAACTGATTAAAAAATGACCAACTTGTTTGGGGAGCCCGCAGAGCAAGGCTCCGGGTTCTTTTCCACCATGTTTTCAACAAAGTTATCAACAGAAGCTGTGGATTGTTCTGTCTCTCAGGCTTCTGACAACCTTAATCGACGCTGAACGAAAGGCCGTTCGGCGTCGTGACGTGCCGTCTGCGTGTTCCCTCAACCGGAGAGCGCCAGTTGCCGACTCAGCAAGGCGCGTAGCGAAGCCGGCTTGACCGGCTTGGGCAGGAAATCCAGTCGCGCCTGACGCACCCGGTCCAGGCATTCCGGTCGGCCATCGGCACTGATGACGATGCCGGGGATGTCCTGGCCCAGGGCCTGGCGAATCCATTCGGCGACATCCGGACCGGTGTCGGCATCGCTCAGGTGATAGTCGACGATGAGCAGTCGCGGTACCACGCCCTGGGCGAGCAGGGCAGCGCATTCCTCGCGACTGCGTGCGGTCCAGACCTGGCAGCCCCAGCGGCCCAGCAGGCTGCGCAACCCAAGCAGGATGCTGTCTTCGTTGTCGATGCACAGCACCGGATCGCCGGCCAGGGGCTGGGCGGTTTCGCTGGCGGTCGCCGCCTGGATGGCCAGCGCGGGTGCCAGGGGCACCTTGACGCTGAAGACGCTGCCATGACCCGGCCAGGAGCGCACCGAGAGTTCGTGACCCAGCACCCGGCAAAGGCGATCGGCGATCGCCAGGCCGAGCCCCAGGCCCTTTTCCGCGCGGGTCTGGTGGCTGTCCAGGCGCTTGAATTCCTCGAAGATCAGCTCCAGCTTGTCCGACGGGATGCCGGGGCCGCTGTCCCAGACCTCCAGGCTCACGCTCTGGCCCTGGCGGCGGACCCCGAGCAGCACCCGGCCATGGGCATATCTCAGGGCATTGGTGAGGAAATTCTGCAGCACCCGCCGCAGCAACTTGCTGTCGCTGTT
Organism: Pseudomonas sp. LA5; assembly: GCF_028640825.1. Taxonomy (NCBI): domain Bacteria; kingdom Pseudomonadati; phylum Pseudomonadota; class Gammaproteobacteria; order Pseudomonadales; family Pseudomonadaceae; genus Pseudomonas; species Pseudomonas sp. LA5. The sequence goes on along the minus strand of NZ_JAQYZY010000019.1, from coordinate 108,176 downwards.
GACCACCAGCCGACTGCTGCGGATGCGCAGGTTGGTGCCCTGGTTCTGCGCCAGAGCCTTGAATTCCACACCCAGGGCCTCGAACAGGGTGGCCAGGGAAAAGGGTGCCGGCGTGGCCAGGATGCGACCGTTCTCCAGTCGCGAGATGTCCAGCAGATCGGCGATCAGGTCTTCGCTGGATCTCAGGGCGCTGTCCATGTTGCGCACCAGTTCCTGGGCTTCCTGGGCCAGGCCGTCCTGGTGGGCGAGGGCGGCGGTGAACAGGCGGGCGGCGCTCAGCGGCTGCATGAGGTCGTGGCTGACCGCGGTGAGGAAGCGGCTCTTCGACTGGTTGGCCGCTTCCGCATGAGCCTTGGCTTCCTCCAGCGCCTGGTTGAGCTGGGACAGTTCGCGGGTGCGTTCCTCGACGCGCTGCTCCAGGCCCTCGTTGGCTTCGCGCAGAGCGCGCTCGGCCTCGCGGAAGGCGGTGATGTCGGTAAAGCTCATCACGAAGCCGCGCCCGGGCATGGGACTGCCGATCAGCTCGATCACCCGGCCATTGGGAAAGGTGCGTTCCGAGGTGTGGGGGATGCCCTGGCGCATCCGCTCCACCCGCCGGGCCACGTGCTCGTCGGGATCGCCCGGTCCGCAGAGGCCGCGCAGGGCGTTGTAGCGGATGATCTCGGCGATGGGCCGGCCGACCTGGATCATGCCGTCGGGATAGTCGAACAGCTCCAGGTAGCGCTGGTTCCAGGCCACCAGCCGCAGCGACTGGTCGACCACGCTGAGGCCCTGGGAGATGTTCTCGATGGCGCCCTGCAAGAGCGCCCGGTTGAATTCCAGCACCTCCGAGGCCTCGTCGGCGATGCGCACCACGTCGTCGACCTGCATGTCGCGGCCTTCGATGGCGGCCTTGACCACGGCGCGTGCCGAGGAGGCGCCGATCACCCCGGCCAGCAGGCGCTCGGTCTGGGCGATCCATTCGCTGTTGGCATTCATCGCGGGGTGATAGGTCAGGCCGCTTTGCTCGGCGAAGCGACTGAAGCTCAGGCGGGCGCGCTCGTCGCCGACGAAGCGGGCGGCGAGCAGCCGCAGGTCCTCCAGCTTGACCGCCAGCAGGGCGCGATTGCGCGGTCGGGGCAGGGCGTACTGGGCGATGAAGCGCCCGGCTTGCCAGTATTCCGATACCCGGGTCCGCGAGAGCAGCGACACCAGGGCGAACAGCAGGAAGTTGCCGGCCAGGGAGACCAGGGCACCGACCGTAGTTGGTTGCAGCGTCCGCTCCCCCGCGGGTTGCTCGAACCAGGCGAGGCCGGGAAAGGCGTGCAACGGCCACTGCAGACTGGTGGCCACCACCGGCAGCACCATCAGGTAGCCCCAGAGCAGGGCCCCGGCGGTGAGGCCGGCAAAGACGCCGCGGCGATTGGCGGCCTTCCAGAACAGCGCCCCGACCATGGCCGGTCCGAGCTGGGCGATGGCGGCGAAGGCGATCTGGCCGATGGTGGCCAGGCTGGCATTGGAGCCCAGCAGGCGATAGCTGCAGTAGGCCAGGACCAGGATGACCACGATGCTGGCGCGGCGCACCGTGAGCATCCAGTGGCTGAACACCGCATGGGGACTCTCCACCTGGCCCCGGCGCTTGAGTAGCCAGGGCAGGACGATGTCGTTGGAGATCATGGTGGAGAGGGCCACGCAGGCGACGATCACCATGCCGGTGGCGGCCGAGGCGCCGCCCAGGAAGGCCAGCAAGGCCAGCCAGGGACGCTCCTGGGCCAGCGGCAGGCTGATGACGAAGGAGTCGGGCAGTACGCCGCCGGGCAGGTGCAGCTGGCCGGCCAGGGCGATGGGGATGACGAACAGGGCAGCCAGCGCCAGATAGAGCGGAAACACCCAGCGCGCCAGGTTGACGTCCCGGGTATCGGTGTTTTCCACCACCGTGACATGGAACTGGCGCGGCAGGCACATCACGGCGATGAAGGCCACGCCGGTCTGGATCAGCAGGCCCGGCCAGTCCAGCGTCTCGCGCCAGTATTCCTGCAGTTGCGGCGCCTGCTGCGACCGGGTCAGCAGATCGGCGAAGCCGTCGTGCAGGCCATAGGTGACCCAGAGGCCGACGGCGATGAAGGCGGCGAGCTTGACCAGGGATTCGAAGGCGATCGCCAGCATCATGCCGCGATGGTGCTCGGTGACGTCCAGGTTGCGGGTGCCGAAGAGAATGGCGAAGACCGCCAGCACCAGGGAGACGAACAGCGCGGTGTCTTGGGCGCGGGTGCTCAGGGACTCGGCATTGATGCCGGTCAGCAGGTTGACGCCGATGACGATGCCCTTGAGCTGCAGCGCCAGGTAGGGCAGGACGCCGACCAGGCAGATGAGCGCGACGACGATGGCCAGGGTCTGCGACTTGCCGTAGCGGGAGGCGATGAAGTCGGCGATGGAGGTGATGTTTTCCTTCTTGCTGATCAGCACCATCTTCTTGACCAGTTGCGGCGCCAGCAGCAGGAACAGGATGGGCCCCAGGTAGATGGGCAGAAAGGACCAGAGCTGATCGGCGGCCTGGCCGACCGCACCGAAGAAGGTCCAGCTGGTGCAGTAGACGGCCAGCGACAGGCTGTAGACCCAGGCCCGCAGGCGCGGCTTGAGCGGTGGTCGGCGATCGCCATAGAAGGCGATGGCGAACAGCAGGGCCAGGTAGCCGAGGGTAACGGTGATGATCAGCCCGCTGGGCAGGGACATGGCGACTCCAGACATTCCAGGCGCCCATCGCGCCCGGACAAAGTGTCGCACCTTGGGCTGCCAGACGTCAGTTCCGGCACGTGGAGAGACGCCGTGGGTTGAGCCGGACGGCTGGCCCTGTTAGGTTTGCGGGCTGATTCAAGCGAGAGAGACCGCCATGTTCCAAGCGCAGCCCATTTCCCTGCAACGTGGTGCGCTGCGCCTGGACCCCCTGGCGGAAGGTGACGTGCTGGAGCTGGTCAGCCTGGCCGAGCGCAATCGCGAAGCGCTGCACTACCTGAGCGGTCCTCTGCGTCCGGACTGGTATCGCCAGGCGCTGGCCGAGCAGCGCGAGGGGCGCGCCTTGCCCTTCGCCGTGCGCATCGCCGACCGGCTGGTAGGCACTACCCGCTTCGCCGACTTCCTGCCAGCACTGCCCGCCGCCGAGATCGGCTGGACCTGGCTCGACAGCGAGCAGCATGGCAGCGGGCTCAACGGCAACATCAAGTACCTGATGCTGCGCCATGCCTTCGAGCAGTGGCAGCTGGTGCGCGTGCAGCTCAAGACGGCCGCGACCAATCTCAGATCCCAGGCGGCCATCGAGAAGTTGGGCGCGGTTCGCGAAGGCCTGCTGCGTCATCATCGCCGGCTGGCGGATGGCCGGCTCGACGACACCGTGATGTACAGCATCACCGATCGCGAATGGCCCGAGGTGAAGGCCCGGCTGGAGGCGTCCTTCAACTAGCGGTGGCGTCTGACCTACCGTTCGTCGGCAACCTCTGGCAGCAGCATGGCCAGAGGCCGTCTATGTCGCTTGTTTGGCGCCGGTAATCCAGCGCAGCAGTTTTTCATGCCAACAGTTTTCCGCGAAACGGCCGACATGCCTGCTCAATGGCAAGAATTCGCCTGTCTCCTTTTGCGGATCGCTGTATGTCTTCACTGTCGCCTTCCTCTGCGCTGCGTACGCTGCGGGTCGTCTGGCCCTTCGTCATCATCCTGTCCTGCCAGGCACTGGTCGCCATCGTCAGCCTGCAACTGCTGTCGACGGTGCGTGCCTACGTTTCCGCGGAAAGTCTGTGGAGCAAGAGCCTCGGCAACGCCATGCTGTCGCTTGGCGCCTATCTGGATGAGGGGCGCTCGGAGTCCTATCGGGATTATCTGGCGTCCATCAGCGTCAACGATCTCGACCGGGCGGCGCGGCAGGAGCTGGATACCGACGGCAATCCTGCCGAGGCAGCGCGCCTGCTGCGCCTGGCGGGCAACCACCCTGACGATATCGACGGCCTTATCGCCCTCTTTCAAATGGCTCGCCATGTGGAGCCCTTCGAAGGGGTGATCGCCCGCTGGCAGATCACCGATCCCTACATGGACGAATTCCAGGCCCTGGCACGCACCGGCTTCGAATTGATCAAGCTGCAGGGACCGGGACCGGCGCTGATTCCGCTGAAACGCCAGCTGCTGGATCTGCATGACCGGATGATGCCGGAAACGGTGGCCTTCTCGGAGCGCCTCGGGTCGGCCTCGCGCCAGTTGGTCGAGGCCTTGTTCATCGCCAACGTCCTGGTCGGCGCCCTGCTGGTGCTCCTGGCGCTCTGGCGCATGCACAGCCTGGTACAGCAGCGCTGGCGCTCCGAGCAGGCGCTGCAGGCCGAGAAGGAACATATCCAGGTCATCCTGGCTTCCCTCGGCGATGCGGTACTGGCGCTGAATGCCCAGGGGCGGCTGCTCTATCACAACCCGGCGGCAGAGCGCCTGCTGGCGCGGCCGGGGCTGGCCGCGGGCACGCCCGTCACCCACCTGTTCGACATCCAGACCGAGGATCAGCCGGCGTCGACCCGACCGCTGGCCGAGCGCTTGCGCAGCCAGGACTGGCTGGTGGGCGACGAGCCCCTGGCGCACCAGCTGGTGCGCGTCGACGGCACCCGGGTGCCGGTGGCCCTGACGGTGACCACGCTGCCGCGGGACGAATCCGGCACCGGGGTGGTGCTGGTCATGCACGACCAGACCCGCGAGCGCGCCTTCCTGCATGATCTGGCCTGGCAGGCCAGTCACGATGCCCTTACCGGGCTGCTCAATCGCCGCGAATTCGAGACCCGTCTGGAGCGCCTGCTGGCAAGCGAGGACCTGGCCTGTGCCTCGCTGCTGTTCATCGATCTGGATCAGTTCAAGATCGTTAACGACACCTCCGGCCATTTCCATGGCGATCGCCTGCTGCGCCAGCTGTGCGAATTGCTCGGCCAGCAGCTGGGCGAGGACGACTGCCTGGCGCGCCTGGGTGGCGACGAATTCGGCGTGCTGCTGGAAAATCGTACGCCGGCCCAGGCCGAGGCGGTTGCCGAGCGACTGCGCTGCTGCGTGGGTACCCTGCAATTCGAAGCGGCCGGACAGGGCTTTAGGGTCGGTCTGAGCATCGGCGTGGTGCACCTGGGGGGACAGGCCCTGGCGCCCGAGGAGGCGCTGCGCCTGGCGGACCTGGCCTGCTACGCGGCCAAGGACAAGGGCCGCAATCGCATCCAGGTGTTCGCCCCGGGCGATGTGGAGCTGGACCAGCGCCATGGCGAGATGGCCTGGGTGCAGCGGCTGCACCGGGCGCTGGCCGAGGACAGCTTCAGGCTGTATGTCCAGCCGATCCTGGGGCTGGGCCAGGAGACCGCCGCGGATCGCCACGTGGAGGTGCTGATGCGGCTGGAAGAGGGCGAGCGGCTGATCGCGCCGGGCGCCTTCATTCCGGCCGCCGAGCGCTATGGGCTGATGCCCGACCTGGATCGCTGGGTGATCGCCGCGGCGCTGGCCCGTTTCGCCGAGCTGCCCGCCGGGCTGCTCGACACCCTGGCCATCAATCTGTCCGGGCATTCCTTGGGCGAGGCGGGTCTCGCGGATTTCGTCAGGCAGCAACTGCAGCGCTGGCAGATCGCGCCGGCGCGGATCTGCTTCGAGATCACCGAGACCAGCGCCGTGGCCAATCTGGATGCGGCGCGGCTGTTCATGGACGAATTGCGCGGTCTGGGGGTGAGATTCTCTCTGGACGACTTCGGCGCCGGGATGTCGTCCTTCACCTATCTCAAGCACCTGCCGGTGGACTACCTGAAGATCGACGGCAGCTTTGTCCGCCATCTCCTGGAGGACGCCGTGGACAGCGCCATGGTCGAGGCGATCAACCAGCTCGGCCATCTCACCGGCAAGAAGACCATCGCCGAATTCGCCGAAAATGCAGCGGTGGTAGCGGCGCTGGCCACCCTGGGGGTCGACTATGCCCAGGGCTATGGCATCGCCCGGCCGCAGCCCTTCACCGAGGACACCTGCCAGGCGCTGGTCCGGCAGGTGTGGCGCGAGGCCTCAGGGACGGGCGTCATCGTCCTTGAAACGGCGGAAGAGGGTCGCCAGTAGCGCGCCGGAGATGTTGTGCCAGACGCTGAAAAGGGCGCTGGGAACCGCGGCCAGCGGCGAGAAATGCGCCGTGGCCAGGGCGGCGCCGAGTCCGGAATTCTGCATGCCCACTTCCAGCGCCAGGGACTTGCGCTGGGCCACCGGCAGCTTGCAGAACTTGCCGGTGAGATAGCCGAGCAGGAAGCCGAAGCCGTTGTGCAGGATCACCACTGCCATGATCAGCAACCCGGATTCGGCGATGCGCGCCTGGCTGGCGGCCACCACCGCGGCGACGATCACTACGATGCTCACCACCGAGGCCAGCGGCAGCACCTCGACCAGGGCGCCGACGCGCTGGCCGAGCAGGCGCTGGGCGACCAGGCCTAGGGCGATGGGCAGCAGCACCACCTGCAGGATCGACCAGAACAGCCCGCCAAAGGAGATCGGCAGCCAGGTGGAGGCCAGCAGCCAGATCAGCGCCGGGGTCAGCAAGGGGGCGAGCAGGGTGGTCACCGCGGCGATGGCGACCGACAGGGCCAGGTCGCCCTTGGCCAGCCAGGTCATGACGTTGGACGCCGTGCCGCTGGGGCAGCAGCCGACCAGGATGACGCCGACGGCGATTTCCGGCGGCAGGTGGAACAGCTGGCAGAGCGCCCAGGCCACGCCCGGCATGATGACGAAGTGGGCTACCACACCCAGCAGCACCCGCCAGGGGTGACGGCCGACCGCGGCGAAATCCTCGACCTTGAGGGTCAGGCCCATGCCGAACATGATCACCCCCAGCAGCGGCACGATGGCCACGCTCAGCGGCTTGAACACCGCGGGGGCGAAGAACGCCAGCAGGGCGGCGAGCAGCACCCAGAAGGCGAAGGTATTGCCGACGAAGCGGCTGAAGGCGGCCAGGGCACGCATGGCAAACTCCTTTTCAAAAGGGCAGAAAAAAGGCCGGTCTGCGCCGGCCTTGAAACGAGCTTAGAGCCCCTGGGGCAATTCTTCACCCCCCAGAGCCTCGATCAGCTGAGGCAGGAATTCCGCCAGGGTCATCATCATCAGCACGAAGCTGGCGTCCTGCTGGCCGAGGGCGTCTTCGCCGCCATCCTGTTCGGCCTGGTCCTGCAGCAGGTCCTCGAACTTCAGCCGCTTGATGGTGACCTTGTCGTCCAGCAGCAGGGCGAGCTTGTCCTGCCAGGCCAGGGCCAGCTTGGTGACCAGCTTGCCGGCGCCCAGGTGGTTCTGGATCTCTTCGCTGGTCAGGTCCTGACCCTTGCAGCGCACCACGCCGCCGTCTTCACCGGCATCGCGCAATTCGCACTCGTCGAGGATGTAGAGGCCATGGGTGGCGTCACCGGCCTTGACCCAGTCGGTGAAGGTGGCCATCGGCGCCTGCTTGACGCCCAGCGGCCGGACCGGCAGCGAGCCCAGGGCATCGCGCAGGGTGGAGAGCAGGTCCTCGGCGCGCTTGGCGCTGGAGGCGTCCACCAGGATCCAGCCCTGCTTGGGATCGATGGCGGCATAGGTGGTCTGGCGACGGATGAAGGCGCGCGGCAGGAAGGCCTGGACGATCTCGTCCTTGATCTGCTCCTTCTCCTTCTTGTAGACCTTGCGCATCTGCTGGCTTTCGATCTCGTCGACCTTTTCCTGCACGGCTTCCTTGACCACGCTGCTGGGCAGGATGCGTTCTTCCTTGCGCGCGGCGATCAGGAAGAAGCCCTGGCTTTCGTGCACCAGCGGCAGGTCCGGGCCCTTGCCGAAGGGCGCGACGAAGCCGTAGGTGGACAATTCCTGGCTGGCGCAGGGGCGAGCCGGCTTGGCGGCGAGCGCGGCTTCGAGGGCTTCGGTCTCGAAGGCGACTTCCTGGGTGAGACGGTAGACGAGCAGATTACGGAACCACATGGTGTCACTCCCAAAAACGAAGCGCGCATTATCCGCGTCGCCCGCCCCGGAGGCCAACCCCGGATCGCGGTGGTCGTCGGGAATGCGCGCTTTCTCCGGTTGCGCCGGGGGGCGGCGCTAAGCCTTTGGAAGTGCTGGAAAATTTTTTTTCAAAAAGGGGTTGTCAGGTCGGGAACCCCTCCGTAGAATGCGCCCCACTTCGAGAGCAAACGGGTGATTAGCTCAGCTGGGAGAGCATCTGCCTTACAAGCAGAGGGTCGGCGGTTCGATCCCGTCATCACCCACCACTCGAGGTAATGCGCAGCGGTAGTTCAGTCGGTTAGAATACCGGCCTGTCACGCCGGGGGTCGCGGGTTCGAGTCCCGTCCGCTGCGCCATTTAAGGGTTGTCTGGTCCTGAACGCCAGCAGCCATCGAGAAGCGGCCCTAGTGGCCGCTTTTTCGTTTGGGCGCGATTTTTCTGGTCGAGCTTTCTCAGGGTTTTTCCTTCTCTATGTAGCTTGCCTGGGGCGAGAGTTTTGCCTGTCGGCCTGTTCGCATGCCTGTGGAAAACGCTACTAATTAATCATGGCCGCGGTGCTCCGCCGATAGGGCTGCTTCTGCATTAGGGTTCTGATCGCGGCCATGGGCAGCTCCTACAGGCACGGGTGCCTCTGTAGGAGCGGCCGCATCGGCGGACCGCCATGGCCGCGATAGCGTGGCAGAACGCGAGGCGAGTTCAGCCCCTTACCGCATCCAACACCGCTTCCAGCGGGTGGCGCAGGCGGCGGTCGTCGATGCGCTTGACCTGGCTGCGGCAGGAGTAGCCGGTGGCCAGGGCTTCGCCCGGTACCGCCAGGGCGCGGGCCCATGACTGGTCGTAGATCACCCTGGAGGTCGCCAGGTTGCGCGCCTCGTGGCCATAGGTTCCGGACATGCCGCAGCAGCCGGTGCTTTCCGGCTTGAGGCCCAGGCCCAGGCGTTCGAACACCTGCTGCCACTGACTGACGCTGGCCGGGGCGTTGGTCTTTTCGGTGCAGTGGCCGAGCAGGCGATAGACCTTGTCACCGACTACGTGCTGCTCTTTCGGCAACACCTGCAGCAGCCACTCCTGGGGCAGCAGGACCTCGGGCATCCGGGCGATACCGGGGATCTTGGGGTATTCCTGGCGATAGACCAGGGTCATGGCCGGATCGAGACCGACCAGCGTGACGCCGAAGCCGGCCAGGCTGGCGAGCTGGGCCGCGTTGCGCCGCGCCGTGCGTTCGAAGGCGCCGAGGAAACCCTGCACCTGCAACGGCTTGCCGTTGGCGCGATAGGGCGCGAGGAACACTCGCTGGCCGAGCCGCGCGGCCAGTTCGAGGAAGGCGGCGGTGAGCGGGGTCTCGAAATAGCGGGTGAAGGCGTCCTGCACCACCACGATAGTCCTGGCGCGTTCTTCATCGCTCAGGGCCAGCAGCCGCTCGGGGGTGGCGATCTGTACCTGCCATTGATGCATGACCGGCACCAGGTCGAAACGGCTGAGCAGGGGGCTGTCGACCATGCCGATGCGCTCGGCGAACAGCCGCTGAATGGGTGTGGCGCCCATGACGGCGTTGTAGAGACCGGGGGCGCGGGCGAACAGCGGCAGGCTGAATTCCAGGGAGCCGATCAGGTAATCGCGCAGCGGGCGCAGGTAGCGACGGTGATAGAGCTCGAGGAAGCGCGAGCGAAATTCCGGCACATTGACCTTGATCGGGCACTGGCCCGCGCAGGACTTGCACGCCAGGCAGCCGGCCATGGCGTCATAGACCTCGTGGGAGAAGTCCGCCTCGGCCTGGCGGCCATTGCGCCAGCGTTGCGGCAGGGCCTTGAGCCAGTTCCGGGCACCACGCGGCGCGGGGGCCAGGACATCGATGCCGGCCTGGCCCTGCAGGCGCAGCCATTCACGGATCAGGGCGGCGCGCCCCTTGGGTGAGTGGATGCGCTGGCGGGTGGCCTTCCAGGACGGGCACATGGCGTCGTCGGGATCGTAGTTGTAGCAGGCGCCATTGCCGTTGCAGTGCATGGCGGTGCCGTAGCTCTGCCAGACGCGCTCGTCGAGGGTGCGGTCCAACTCGCCCCTGAGGGTCACGCCATCGACCTTGAGCAACTCGGCGCCGCTGGCGAGCGGGGTGGCGATCTTGCCCGGATTGAGCTGGTTGTGCGGATCGAAGGCACCCTTGAGCGCCTGTAACGATGGGTAGAGGTCGCCGAAGAAGGCCGGCGCATATTCCGAGCGCACGCCCTTGCCGTGTTCGCCCCAGAGCAGGCCACCGTATTTCTGTGTCAGCGCGGCCACCTGGTCGGAGATCGGCCGCACCAGCGCCGCCTGGCGTGGGTCCTTGAGATCCAGCGCCGGACGCACGTGCAGCACCCCGGCGTCGACATGGCCGAACATGCCGTATTGCAGGTTGTGGCCATCGAGCAGGGCGCGGAATTCGGCGATGAAGTCGGCCAGGCGCTCGGGCGGGACCGCGGTGTCTTCGACGAAGGGCTGCGGACGGATCTCGCCCTGGACGTTGCCCAGCAGGCCCACGGCGCGCTTGCGCATGGTGTAGACGCGGGTCACGGCGTTGCGGCCGATGGCCAGGGTGTGGCCGAGGCGCTCGACGGTAGTGTCCTGGCGCAGGTGGTCGAGGAAGCCCTGGACGCGGGCATCCACTTCCTCGGGATCGTCGCCGCTGAATTCCACCAGGTTGATGCCCAGGGTGGGGCGCTCCACATCTTCGGGGAAATACTCCGCCACGCTGTGCCAGACGATGTCCTGCATGGCCAGCAGGAGCACCTTGGAATCCACCGTCTCGATGGACAACGGCTTGAGTTCGATCAGGGCGCGGGCGTCGTGCAGGGCGTCCATGAAGCTGGCGTAGCGGACGTTGACCAGCACCGAATACTTGGGAATCGGCAGGACGTTGAGCTTGGCCTCGGCGATGAAGGCCAGGGAGCCTTCGGCGCCGCAGAGCACGCTGTTGAGGTTGAAGCGGCCGTCCGCCTCGATCAGGTGCGCCAGGTCATAACCGGTCAGGCAGCGATTGAGCTTGGGAAAGCGTGCCTCGATCAGTTCGGCCTGCTGCTCGGCGATGTCCCGCGCGCAGCGGTAGACGGCCCCGGTGCGATCGTCGCGGGCGCAGAGGGCGTCCAGTTCGGCGCTGTCCACCGGGCGACTTTCCAGGCGTTCACCGCCGATCAGGTAGGCGTCCAGTTCCAGCACGTGGTTGCGGGTCTTGCCGTAGGTCACGCTGCCCTGGCCGCTGGCGTCGGTGTTGATCATGCCGCCGATGGTGGCGCGGTTGGAGGTGGACAGCTCCGGGGCGAAGAACAGGCCGTGGGGGCGGAGCGCGGCATTGAGCTGGTCCTTGACCACGCCGGCCTGGACCCGCACCCAGCCCTCCGCGGCGTTGATCTCCAGGATCCTGTTCAGGTGGCGGGAGAGGTCGACCACGATGCCGTCGGTGAGGGACTGGCCGTTGGTGCCGGTGCCGCCGCCGCGCGGGGTCAGGACCACGCCCTGGAAGCGCGCCTCGCCCATCAGTCGGGCCAGGCACTGGACGTCGGCGCTGTCCTTGGGAAAGACCGCTGCCTGGGGCAGGCGCTGGTAGATGGAGTTGTCGGTGGCCATGACCGTGCGGCTGGCATGGTCCAGCGCGATCTCGCCCTGGAAGCCGCTGGCGGCGAGGGTGGTCAGGAAGTCGGTGTAGGCGGCGGCGAGGGGCGCCGAGGCCGGCAGGCGGGCGATCATGTTCATCAGGCGGGCTCTCTGGCGGCGGACGGCCGTCTCCTTCAGCGAGCGAAGGAATGGCGTCGACCTTTTCTGGCTATAGTAGGCATTCTCACCACAGCGCGGCGGCGCCACAACCGAAGATTCCGCCGCCTATGCCGGAAGATCCTGAATGAATCACCGCCGCCTGACGCCCTCCATGTCGCTGCTGCTGGCCTTCGAGGCGGCGGCGCGGCATGAGAGCTACACCCGGGCGGCCGAGGAGCTGTCGCTGACCCAGAGCGCCGTAGGGCGCCAGGTGCAGGCGCTGGAACAGTTGCTGGGGCTGACGCTGTTTCGTCGCGAGGGCCGGCAGATCGTGCTCACCGATGTGGGGCGCGCCTATAGCCGTGAGCTGGGCCTGGCCCTGGGGCAGATCCGCAGCGCCACCCTGCAGGCCATGGCCTTCGCCTCCGGGCAGGGCACGCTGCGCCTGGCGGTGCTGCCGACCTTTGGTTCCAAGTGGCTGTTGCCACGCCTAGGTGACTTCTACGCTGCCCATCCCGGCATGCTGGTGCACCTGCATTCGCGCATCCAGGCGGTGGACTTCGCCGCCAGCGAGATCGATGCGGCTATCAGCGTCGGCAGCGGTAACTGGCCTGGGCTTTGTGCTCATCCGCTGCAGGCCGAGCAGCTTGTGGTGATTGCCAGCCCGACGACGCTGGCCGAGTTGCCGGATGCGACGCCGGCGACCCTGGCTGGCCAGCTGCTGCTGGGCGTGGCCAATAATCCCCAGGCCTGGGGTGAATGGTTCCGCCACTATGAGCTGCCCCATCGGGCCATGCGCCCGGGACCGAGTTTCGAGCTGACCTCGCACCTGATCCAGGCGGTACGCGCCGGCATCGGCATCGGGCTGGTACCGCGGGTACTGGTGGAGGACGAGCTGGCCCAGGGCGAGCTGCGGGCCTGCGGTCCGGCATTGGTCAGTCGGCGCAGCTATTACCTGGTCTATCCGCCGCGCAACGAAGGGCTGCCGTCGCTACAGGCCTTTCGCCAGTGGCTGCTGGCCGAGATCAACGAAGGAGAGGGGCAGCCATGAGCAAGCCGGGACAGCGGGTGCTGGCCGCGCTGCGGCAGATGATCCTGTCCGGCGAACTGGGCGCGGGCGAACGCCTGGCGGAGCTTCCCACCGCCGAGCGCTTCGCCGTGTCGCGCATGCCGGTGCGCCTGGCCCTGCGCACCCTGGCCGAGGAAGGTCTGCTGGAGCGCAGCGGTGCCCGCGGCTATCAGGTGCGCGCGCTGACGGGCGCCGATCTGGAGGGCGCGGTGGAGGTGCGCGGGGTGCTGGAAGGCCTGGCCGCGCGCCAGGCCGCCGAACGTGGCCTGGACGCTGCCACCCGCGCCACGCTGGAAGACTGCCTGCGCCGTGGCGATCGACTGTTCGCCAAAGGGCATGTGCGGCTGGAGGACCTGGAGGACTATCACGATCTCAATCGGGCCTTTCACCAGGCCATCGTCGCGGCCAGCGGTAATCCGGCCATCGCCGTGGCCCTGGGGCGTCACGAGCACCTGCCCTTCGCCTCGGTGAGCGCCCTGGCGGTGGATGCCGAGGATCTCGACCGCGAGTACCGTCGCTTCAATTTCGCCCACCTGCAGCACCACGCGGTGTTCGACGCCCTGGTGCGCGGCCAGGGTGCCCGCGCCGAGGGCATCATGCGCGAGCACGCCCAGGCGACCCTGGGGTATGCGCGGTGGTTTGGTGGGGAAGAGGGCGAGGCGGTGGGGATGAAGGTGCTGGTGTAGAGCGGACCCTCACCCGGCCCTCTCCCAAGGGGAGAGGGGGAGGTAGGGCGGGCTCGGTTTGTCAGAGATCCAGCACCAACCGCTCGCCCTTGGCGCGCGAGCAGCAGGGGGTGAAGCGGTCGTTGGCGGCGTGCTCGGCCGCGGAGAGAAAGAGGTCGCGGTGCTCGGGTTCGCCGGCCAGCACTGGGGTCAGGCAGGTGCCGCAGAGGCCCTGGCCACAGGAGACCGGCAGGACGATTCCGAGGTCGGCCAGCACCTCGACCACGCTGCGCTCGGCCGGTACCTCGACTCGGCGTCCGCTGCGCGCCAGCTCCACCTCGAAGGGCCTTTGCTCGCCGTGGGTGGCGGGGTCGGCGGCGAAGTATTCGCGGTGGATCTGCCCGGGTTGCCAGCCCTGGGCCTGGGCGGCGTCTACCACCGCGGCCATGAAGCCGGCCGGGCCGCAGACATAGAGGTGATCGTCCGGTGCCGCCGGACCGAGCAGGTGCTGGAAGTTGGGCCGCAGCGCCGGATCGTGCTGGTCGAAGTGCACCCTGACCTGCTCGGCATAGGGCCGCGCCTTGAGCCAGGGGATGAAGGCGGCGTGTTCGCGGTCGCGTACCAGGTATCTCAGGGTGAAGTGCGCCCCCTGCTGATAGAGCTGTTCGGCCATGGCCAGGAGCGGAGTGATACCGATACCTCCGGCCAGCAGCTGGGTGCGGCGCGCGCTGGGGACCAAGGCGAACAGGTTGCGCGGCTCGCTGGCCAGCAGGCGATCGCCCACCTCCAGTTTATGCATGGCCTGGGAGCCGCCGTGGGAGTCGGGGACGAGCAGCACGGCGATGCGATAGCGGGTCGGTACCGGTTCCGGCGCGGTACAGAGCGAATAGTGGCGCACCAGGCCGTCGCCCAGGGTGATTTCCAGATGGGCGCCGGCGGCGAAGCCGGGCAGGGGGCCGCCGTCGGCGCGGGCCAGGTCGAAGGCCAGGATGGTGGGGGCCTCGCGCTGTACGGCGGTGACGATCAGATCGAGCATGAGAGGTCTCCTAGGCGATCTGCCGGACCGGGATGCCGGTGGCGGCCTGTTCGGCGGCCAGCAGGCGGTCGATGATCTGCCGCGACTGCACGCCGCCGGCATCGATGTTGAGCTTGAGCAGGCCGCGCTCCGGATAGCGCAGCAGGTTCTGCTGCTGGCGTTCGAGCATCTCCAAGTCTTCGCCGAAGATCTTGCCCTGGCCTTCGCGGATGCTGGCGGTGAGCTCGGCATCGTCCGGCTTGAAGTTGCGCGCCATGCCCCAGAAGTACCAGATGGAGGTCTCGGTCTCGGGGGTGATGAAGTCCACCACCACGCTGGCGGCCTTGACCGCCGCCGGGGCCTCGTAGCCGCCATGGCCGGCATGGGCCACGCCCACCTCGATCATCACGTGGCTGGGCGGGGTGAAGCGGCAAATCTGCCAGCGATCCACCGGGACGTCGTCGGCCAGGCCATTGCCGCGCAGGGCCATGCGCCAGAAGGGCGGGGCGGAGATGTTTTCCATGTGCCGGCTGGTGATGACCTCGTCACCGTCGACGCGGGTGGCCGGCGGCGCCTCGTCGATCTCCTTCTGGCCGATGCTGGAGGCGTGGACATAGGTCTCGTGGGTGAGATCCATGAGGTTGTCGATCATCAGCCGGTAGTCGCACTGGATGTGATAGAGGCCGCCGCCATAGGCCCAGTCGGGACTCTCGGCCCACTCCAGGTGGGGAATCAGCGCCGCATCGGCCTTGGCCTGGTCGCCCGGCCAGACCCAGATGAAGCCGTGCCGCTCGACGGCGGCATAGGGGCGCACCGCGGGAAAGACGCCGACCCGCTGCCCCGGCATGCCCAGGGTCTTGCCACCGCAGCCCATCTCCAGGCCGTGATAGCCGCAGACCAGGGTGCCGTCGCGGACGAAGCCCAGGGACAGCGGCGCACCGCGGTGCGGGCAGAAGTCTTCCAGGGCCACCACCTGGCCATTGGCGTCACGGTAGAAGACCAAGGGTTCGCCACAGATCTGGCGACCCAGGGGCTTGTCTTGGACTTCGTCGGGGGTACAGGCGACGTACCAGGCGTTCTTCGGGTACATGAGCGGGGCCTCTTGTTGTTGTCTATTGGATCCAATGGTTATGACGGTTAACGATTCCTGTCAACGGCATTCGCCGTACGAGACCGTTCTCAGGACGAATGGCGTTACGAGTGTTGCGCTCATTTCTGCTCAATTGGATCCTGTTTGCCCACACCCCCCTATCGTTCACCGGCATCATGCATGCTCAGCAAAATAGTTAATTGACTTAACTAATTCCTTGGCGTAGCTTCAGCTCCATACCCACCCAACAACAAGAGGCACACGCCATGGGCAGTTATGACGGACGCTGGCAGACGGTCAAAGTGGACATCGAGGACGGTATCGCCTGGGTGACGCTCAATCGTCCGGAAAAACGCAATGCCATGAGTCCCACCCTCAACCGCGAGATGGTCGAGGTGCTGGAGACCCTGGAGCAGGACGCCAGTGCCGGCGTGCTGGTGCTGACCGGTGCCGGCGATGCCTGGACCGCGGGCATGGATCTCAAGGAATACTTCCGCGAGACCGACGCCGGCCCCGAGATCCTGCAGGAAAAGATTCGCCGCGAAGCCTCCCAGTGGCAGTGGAAGCTGTTGCGCATGTACGCCAAGCCGACCATCGCCATGGTCAACGGCTGGTGCTTTGGCGGCGGCTTCAGCCCGCTGGTGGCCTGCGACCTGGCCATCACCGCCGACGAGGCCACCTTCGGCCTGTCCGAGATCAACTGGGGCATTCCCCCGGGCAACCTGGTGAGCAAGGCTCTGGCCGATACCGTGGGCCACCGTACCGCCCTCTACTATGTGATGACCGGCAAGACCTTCAGCGGTCCCGAAGCGGCGGCCATGGGCCTGGTCAACCAGAGCGTGCCGCGCGACCAGTTGCGCGAGGTGACCACCGCCCTGGCCCGCGAGCTGCTGGACAAGAATCCGGTGGTGCTGCGGGCCGCCAAGGTCGGTTTCAAGCGCTGCCGCGAACTCACCTGGGAGCAGAACGAGGACTACCTCTATGCCAAGCTCGACCAGTCGCGGCTGCAGGATCCGGAAGGCGGTCGCGAACAGGGCATGAAGCAGTTCCTCGACGACAAGAGCATCAAGCCCGGGCTGCAGACCTACAAGCGCTGAACCGCCACCGCCCACCCGTACAACAACAAGAGGTAGCGTCATGGTCGAGGTATCCCTGCTCATCGGCGGCGCCAGCCGCCCGGCCGGCGACGGTCGCAGCTATCAGCGTTGCCATCCGGTGACCGGCGCGGTGGTCTCCACGGTGGCCGCCGCCACCCTGGACGATGCCGACGCCGCGGTGGCCGCGGCCCAGGCCGCCTTTCCCGCCTGGGCTGCGCTACCACCGGGCGAGCGTCGTCGCCGTCTGCTGGCCGCCGCCGATGGTCTGGTCGCGCGCAGTAGTGAATTCGTCGCCCTCGCCGGAGAGACCGGGGCCATGGCCAACTGGTACGGCTTCAATGTCCACCTGGCGGCCAACATGCTGCGCGAGGCGGCGGCCATGACCACCCAGATCCAGGGCGAGGTCATACCGTCCGACGTGCCCGGCAGCTTTGCCATGGCGCTACGCCAGCCCTGTGGCGTGGTGCTGGGCATCGCGCCCTGGAACGCGCCGGTGATCCTCGGTACCCGCGCCCTGGCCATGCCGCTGGCCTGCGGCAACACCGTGGTGCTCAAGGCCTCCGAACAGAGTCCGGGCGTGCACCGGCTGATCGGCCAGGTGCTGCAGGATGCCGGCCTGGGCGACGGTGTGGTCAATGTCGTCACCAATGCTCCGGAGGATGCCCCGGCCATCGTCGAGCGGCTGATCGCCAACCCGGCGGTGCGGCGCGTCAACTTCACCGGCTCCACCCGGGTGGGTCGCATCGTTGGCGAGCTGGCGGCGCGCCATCTCAAGCCGGCCGTGCTGGAACTGGGCGGCAAGGCACCGCTGCTGGTGCTGGAGGATGCCGACCTGGATGCCGCGGTCGCCGCGGCGGCCTTTGGCGCCTATTTCAATCAGGGGCAGATCTGCATGTCCACCGAGCGCCTGCTGGTGGACAGTCGCATCGCCGACGCCTTCGTCGAGCGCCTGGCGGCCAAGGTACGCACCCTCAAGGCCGGCGATCCCGGCGCGGCCGATTCGGTGCTGGGTTCCCTGATCGACGCCGGTGCCGGCACCCGCATCAAGGCGCTGATCGACGACGCCGTGGGCAAGGGCGCCCGGTTGGTCTGCGGTGGCGAGCTGGAGGGCAGCATCCTGCAACCGACCCTGCTGGATGGCGTCACCGCCGAGATGCAGCTCTATGCCGAGGAGTCATTCGGCCCGGTGGCCGTGGTGATCCGTGCCGAGGGTGACGAGGCCCTGCTGCGCCTGGCCAACGATTCCGAATTCGGCCTCTCGTCGGCCATCTTCAGTCGCGACACCGCCCGTGCCCTGGCGCTGGCGCAGCGGGTGGAGAGCGGCATCTGCCACATCAATGGACCCACGGTGCACGACGAGGCGCAGATGCCCTTTGGCGGCGTGAAGTCCAGCGGTTACGGCAGCTTCGGCTCACGGGCCTCCATCGACCATTTCACCCAGTTGCGCTGGGTGACGCTGCAGACGGGGCCGCGCCACTACCCGATCTGATCAGCGTCCGCCGTCCCTAGGTTCTGTACGACAAATGCCTGCGCTCGGTGATGCTTCGTTGAAAAAGGCTTCGGAATGCTCATTTACCGCTCGTAAACTCCGCTTCCTCAGCCTTTTTCGCCTCGCCTGACCTTCGCTCGGCGACTTTTCGTACAGAACCTCGCTCCTGTTGCAACAACAATAAGAGGCGCCCTCGGGCGCCAGCCCAGAGGAGAATTCAAGGTGAGTCACGTCACGCATACCCGCGCGCCCGCCGATCAGCCGCTGCGCTATCGCCCGGTGACCCTGGGACAACCCGGCGTCACCGTGGAAGAGCGGGGTGGACTGCTCTACATGGCCTCCCAGGAAGCCCTGACCCCGCCGCCGCCGCGGCTGCTGGACCGGCTGCTGCACTGGGCCGCGGTGGCCCCGGACCGCACCTTCTTCGCCGCCCGGGAAGCCGGCGGCGCCTGGCGCGAATTCTCCTATGGCGAGATGCTGGAGCGGGTGCGCCAGCTGGCCGCCGCGCTGCTGGAATTCGGTCTTTCCGCCGAGCGGCCGCTGGCGATTCTCTCCGGCAACGATCCGGAGCACCTGCAGCTGGCCATGGCCGCCCTCTATGCCGGCATTCCCTTCTGCCCGGTGTCACCCGGCTACGCACTGCTGTCCCAGGACCACGCCAAGCTGCGCCATGTCTGCGACCTGCTGCAGCCGGGACTGGTGTTCGTCAGCGATGGCCCGGCGTTCCAGAAGGCGCTGGACGCCGTGCTGCCCGCCGACGTACCGGTGATCGCGACCCGCGGTCAGGTCCAGGGCCGCAATACCCTGACCTTCGCGGCGCTGCTCGCCCGTGGTGAACTGGCCGCCGCCGAGCGTGCCTTCGCCGCCACCGGGCCGGACAGCATCGCCAAGTTTCTCTTCACTTCCGGTTCCACCAAGCTGCCCAAGGCGGTGACCACTACCCAGCGCATGCTCTGCGCCAACCAGCAGATGCTGCTGCAGACCTTTCCGGTGTTTGGCGAAGAGCCGCCGGTGCTGGTGGACTGGCTGCCCTGGAACCACACCTTTGGCGGCAGCCACAACCTGGGCATCGTGCTCTACAACGGCGGCACCTTCTATCTGGACGAAGGCAAGCCGACGCCCCAGGGCTTCGGCGAGACCCTGCGCAACCTGCGCGAGGTATCGCCCACCGCCTACCTGACGGTGCCGCGCGGCTGGGAAGAGCTGGCCAATGCCCTGGAGCGCGACGCCGAGTTGCGCGAACGCTTCTTCGCCCGCATGCGGCTGTTCTTCTTTGCCGCGGCGGGGCTGTCGCAAAGCGTCTGGGATCGCCTGGATCGCATCGCCGAGGCCCACTGCGGCGAACGCATCCGCATGATGGCCGGCCTGGGCATGACCGAGGCCTCGCCCAGTTGCACCTTCACCACCGGACCGCTGTCGGTGGCCGGCTATGTCGGGGTGCCGGCGCCGGGCTGCGAACTCAAGCTGGTGCCGGTGGACGGCAAGCTGGAAGGGCGCTTCCGGGGTCCGCACATCATGCCCGGCTACTGGCGCGACACCGCCCAGACCGCCGCCTGCTTCGACGAGGAGGGTTTCTACTGCTCGGGCGATGCGCTCAAGCTGGTCGATCCGGCCAATCCGCAACTGGGCCTGATGTTCGATGGCCGCATCGCCGAGGACTTCAAGCTGTCGTCCGGGGTCTTCGTCAGCGTCGGTCCCCTGCGCAATCGCGCGGTGCTGGAGGGCACGCCGCTGGTGCAGGACGTGGTGGTGGCGGCGCCGGATCGCGAGTGTCTGGGACTGCTGGTCTTTCCGCGCCTGGCGGATTGCCGGCAACTGGCCGGGCTGGACGACGGCGTCGATGCCGCCACGGTACTGGCCAGCGCCCCGGTGCAGGACTGGTTCGCCGCCTGGCTCAAGCGCCTCAATCGCGAGTCTTCGGGCAACGCCAGCCGCCTGGAATGGATCGCCCTGCAGGAAGAACCGCCATCCGCCGACCGCGGCGAGATCACCGACAAGGGCTCGCTCAACCAGCGCAGCGTCCTGACCCATCGCGCGGAACGGCTGGAGGCCTGCTATCGCGGAACGGCGCCGTTGTTGATCAGGGCGTGAGATGTAGCGCCAGGACCAGGGTGCCCGGTGCAATGCCGGCCATCCCGGTCCTGGTGGCCCGCTTCGGCACCCCGTTGCCATCCTTGCACTCCCGACTGCAGAGGCGCCTGGCGCCCCGGAGGGCGCCGGGCATTTTCCTGTTCGTCTGTCGCGGAACCAGGCGCCAGTCGCTGGCTGCATCCCTGTCTTGCTTCCCAATAGCCGCTGACCGGACCTGGCTTTCCAGGTAGCTGGCCGCGTGCTGGCCCGTCAATCGGGGCCTTTCCAGAGTTTCGTTCTGATTCCAGAGTATGAGTCTGTAATTTCCGTAAGGAATCCAGGCTATCAGGGCTTGCATTTGGCTATTCATCCTTTATTTTGAAATAGCGTTTCATAAATACAAGGGTAACCCCCCTCCGCTAGCCGGCCTACGCCGCCGCCAAAGGTCTCTGTGCATGAGCTTCTTCACTGCGCCTCCGACGCTGGAAACTGCTGTCTTCACCCGCCTGCCC
Organism: Pseudomonas sp. LA5; assembly: GCF_028640825.1. NCBI lineage: Bacteria > Pseudomonadati > Pseudomonadota > Gammaproteobacteria > Pseudomonadales > Pseudomonadaceae > Pseudomonas > Pseudomonas sp. LA5. Next base: position 87,475 of record NZ_JAQYZY010000019.1, on the reverse strand, counting down.
GAGCGCTATCGCCAGCCGCGGCGGACCGCCTGGGCCGATGCCAATCGCCAGGGCCGCGCCATCGATTCCTTTCTGGAAGGGCCCTCCTTCGATCGCCAGGGCAATCTCTATGTCACCGACATCCCCAACGGGCGCATCTTGCGCATCGATCCCAGGGGCGAGTGGGAGCTGGTCTGCGAATACGACGGCTGGCCCAACGGCCTGAAGATCCACCGCGACGGGCGCATCTTCATCGCCGACTACAGGCGCGGCATCCTGCAGCTCGATCCGCTGCGCGGCGAGGTGGAGACGGTGCTGGACAGCGCCGGCTCCGAAGGCTTCAAGGGCGTCAACGACCTGGTGTTCTCGCCGGCCGGTGATCTCTATTTCACCGACCAGGGGCAGACCGGTCTGCAGGACGCCAGCGGCCGGGTCTATCGTCTGGGCTCCGATGGCCAGCTCAGCTGCCTGCTGGCGACGGTGCCCAGCCCCAACGGCATCGTCTTCGATCCCCGGCTCAACCACCTGCTGGTGGCGGTGACCCGCGCCCAGCAGGTCTGGCGCATTCCTCTGGGCAACGGCCCGCTGATCGGCAAGGTCGGCGTCTTCGCCCAGTTGCATGGCGGCCTGGGCGGCCCCGATGGCCTGGCGCTGGACGAGGAGAGCAATCTCTACATCGCCCACACCGGTTTCGGCTCGGTCTGGCAGCTCTCACCGGTGGCCGAGCCGCTGGCCCGACTCAAATCCTGCGCCGGCATCAGCAACACCAACCTGGCCTTCGGCGGCCCCGAAGGGCGCAGCCTGTTCATCACCGAATCCGAGACCGGCAGCATCCTGCGCGCGGAGACTCCGGTACGCGGCCTGCCGCTGTTTTCCCATCTCTGACCGGCGCTGCGGCGTCTCGCGCTTTACCCCACAACAACTACAAGAGAGGTTACCCATGAGCCAGACCCATCCGGGCGAGCAGCCGCCCCTGACCGATGCCGAGGGCGAGCAACTCCTGCGGCGCGCCCTGTGGCGCATCCTGCCGTTCATCTTCGCCTGCTATGTGGTCAGCTACCTGGACCGCACCAATGTCGGCTTCGCCGCCATCAGCATGAACCAGGACCTGGGGCTCACCGCGACGATGTTCGGCTGGGCGGCGGGCCTGTTCTTCTTCGGCTACTTCCTCTTCGAGGTGCCGAGCAACCTGCTGTTGCAGCGCTTCGGCGCACGGGTCTGGATCGCGCGGATCATGATCAGCTGGGGCCTGATCTCCATGGCCACGGCCTTCGCCACCGGGCCGGTCAGCTTCAGCATCCTGCGCTTCCTGCTGGGAGTGGCCGAGGCCGGCTTCACCCCGGGGGTCTACCTCTACTTCACCTACTGGTTTCCCGGCAAATGGCGCGCCAAGGCCACCGCGGCCTTTCTGCTGGGCATCCCCACCGCCAACATCATTGGCTCGCCGCTGTCGGGGATGCTGCTGGACGTGCATGACTTCATGGGGCTGAGAAACTGGCAATTCCTGCTGGTGGCGGAAGCCCTGCCGGCGGTGCTGCTCGGCATTCTCTGTCTGTTCGTGCTGGTGGATACGCCGGCCAAGGCGCGCTGGCTGTCGACCCGCGAGCGCACCTGGCTGACCGAACGCCTGGCCCGCGAGCAGCGCGAGATCGGTGCCACCCATGGTTCCACGCTGCGCCACGCCTTCACCAACTCCAAGGTGTTCATGCTGGCCGCCATCAACTTCTGCGGCATCGTCGGCTCCGTGGGGATCGGCATCTGGATGCCGCAGATCATCAAGAGCCTGGGCATGCAGAACACCACCGTCGGCCTGGTGGCCACCATCCCCTATATCCTCGGCGCCGTCGCCATGACGCTCTGGGCGCGCCAGGCCAACCAGGGTGCCCAGCGGCTGCCCTATGTGGCCGGTGCCCTGGCGCTTGCCGCGCTGGGCCTGGTGGGCGCTGCGCTCTCGGCCGATCCGCTGCTGCGCATGACCTGCCTGAGTGTGGCGGTGGCAAGCATCCTGTCCTTCCAGGCGACCTTCTGGGCCATTCCCTCCACCTTCCTGACCGGTCGGGCCGCGGCGGGGGGACTGGCGCTGATCGTCTCCATCGGCAACCTGGGCGGCTTCGTCGGACCCTTCGCCATCGGCCTGGTCAAGGATGCCACCCAGAGTTTCTCCGGGCCCTTCTATGTGGTGGCCTCGGTGCTGGCGCTGGGCGTCGTGCTGATGCTCTGGCTGGGTGATCCGAGTCGGCGGGAGCCGGTGAAGCCGCTGGGCACGACGGGCCTGGAAGGGGTGGGGCGTACCTGAGGCGCAGAGGTTCGGGATGGAAAGAGGCGGCCCAGGCCGCCTCTTTCTTTGGCAGGCCGCGCCGGCAGCAACTGCGCCAGGCGCGAAGGCGGTGTGGAAGGCGTCGGGATGCCGCCGCCTGCAGTGGTCGGGAGTGCGGGAGCCATCAGCAGAGCGGTTTCGAGAGGGTGCCAACATGAAAAAAAGGCAGCCAAGAGCTGCCTTTTTTCATACCGGCAAGAGGTCGCTAGGGCAGGGCGCAGCCCTTCTTCCTGAGCGATTCCAGGACCCAGCTGCGGTCGTTGGTGCCTTCGGCGATCTGTTGCATCTGCTTTTCTTCGGCGGCGTGCTTGGCGGCGGCGCGGTCATAGACCTCGGCGACATGATCGTAGGGCACGCAGAGCAGGCCGTCGTCGTCGCCGATCACCAGGTCACCCGGCTCTATGACCATGCCGTCGATGGCGATGGGCACGTTGATCTCGCCGGGGCCGTCCTTGTACGGACCGCGATGGGAGATGCCGGCAGCGAACAGCGGGAAGTCGCCGGCGCCGATGTTGGCGGCATCGCGGATGGCGCCGTTGATGACGATGCCGGCCACGCCGCGCTTGACCGCGTAGGCCACCATCATCTCGCCGATCAGCGCATTGCTCAGGTCGCCACCGGCATCCACCACGATGACGTCACCCGGTTCGGCGATGTCCAGGGCGTGGTGCAGCATGAGGTTGTCGCCCGGACGCGCCTTGACGGTCAGGGCCGGGCCGGCGAGTACGCCCTGGCGATGCATGGGGCGCAGGCGCGAGCCGCCGGCGGTCATGCGGTGCATGGAGTCGCTGACGTTGGCGACCGGGATGTCGCGGTAGCGCGCGACCCAGTCGGCCGCGACCTTGCGTTGGGCAGTGAGCACTCTGAAGCCGATGGTCATGGGCATTTCTCTTGTGGGAATTGTCGGATGCCGCCACGTATTAGCTGGCTGATTTCAGAATTGCATTTCGTTTTCAAGGTTTCAAGTCCTTTGACCGGCCCTCTTGATCGATTACAAGATAAAATTTGCAATGGCGTTTCATTATGATAGGTTCTGAGACAGATCGCTCGCCTTAGGCGCTGTGCCCGTCCATAACAACAAGGGGTACTCCGATGACCCGCAAGATCCTGCTCACCGGTCCGGCACTGGCTCCCGAAGCCATGGCCCTGGCCGCCGCCCATGACGTCCAGGTCATCCCGACCGAGCCCTACATGCCTCATGACGACCTGCTCGCCCTGATCCGCCAGGAACAGCCGGACGCCATCATCGTCCGCCAGGGCAAGCTGACCCGGCCCATGATCGAGGCGTCGGCCAAGCTGGCGATCATCGCCAAGCACGGCGTGGGCTACGACACCATCGACCTCCAGGCCGCGGCCGACCGCGGGATTCCGGTCACCATCGCCCTGGGCGCCAATGCCCAGTCGGTGGCCGAACACGCCTTTGCCCTGATGTTCAGCGTGGCGCGGCAGACCGCCTGGCTGGATGCGCGGATGCGCGCCGGACACTGGGACAAGTCCCAGGCCAACGGCACCGAGCTGTTCGGCAAGACCCTGGGTCTGGTCGGGCTGGGCGCCATCGGCAGTGTGCTGATGGATCTGGTGGCGCCGCTGCGGATGCAGGTGCGGGTCTATGATCCCTATCTCAAGCACCTGCCCGCGCGCGATCATGTCCAGCGCGAGGAGAGCTTCGATGCCTTGCTGGCCGAGTGCGATGTCATCAGCCTGCATTGCCCCCTGACCGAGGCCAATCGCCACCTGTTCGGTGCCGCCCAGTTCGCCCGCATGCGCCCCGGCAGCCTGCTGATCAACACCGCCCGCGGCGAGCTGATCGATACCCAGGCCCTGGTCACGGCGCTGCGCGAAGGCCAGCTCGGCGGCGCCGGCCTGGACACCTTTCATCCCGAACCGCCGCCGGCGGACAGCAACCTCTGGGGAGTCGCTAACCTGGTGGCCACGCCGCACGTCGGCGCCAACACCACCGAGGCGCGCGACCGCGTCGGCCTGGTAGCGGTGCAGCAGGTGCTCGATTGCTGGCACGGCAAGACGGTGGAGTCGCGCGCGGTGGTCAATCGCCACCTGACGGCCGCCTAAGCGCGGCGGCGACGGGGTGGCCCCACGGGGCCGCCTGCCACGCGATCTCCACAACAATAAGACGGAGAGCTCTCATGACTACCCCCACGTCCCCGGTCAGCGAACTGGAACGCGCGACCATGCGCCGCGTCGCCTGGCGCATCCTGCCGTTCCTGATCGTCTGCTACCTCATCGCCATCATCGACCGCGGCAACATCGGCATGGCCTCGCTGCAGATGAACAAGGATCTGAGCCTGACGCCCGCGATCTTCGGCTTCGCCAGCAGCCTGTTTTTCTTTTCCTATTTCCTGGTGGAGGTGCCGAGCAACCTGGCATTGCAACGCTTCGGTGCGCGGATCTGGATCGCCCGGATCATGATCACCTGGGGGCTGATCTCGGCCGGTACCGCCTTCGTCCAGGGCGCCAACTCGCTGTACGTGATGCGCTTCCTGCTGGGCGCTGCGGAAGCCGGCTTCTTTCCCGGGGTGCTGCTGTATCTCACCTACTGGCTGCCGTCCAACTACCGGGCGCGCATGGTCGCCCTCTTCATGGTGGCGATACCGGGGGCGAATTTCCTCGGCTCGCCGCTCTCCGGCCTGCTGCTGAGCATGGACGGCTGGCTGGGTATCCGTGGCTGGCACTGGCTGTTCATCCTGGAAGGCATCCCCGCCGTACTGCTGGGTATCGCCTGCCTGTTCGTGCTGACCGACCGCCCGGAGCAGGCCAAATGGCTGAGCGACGAGCAGCGCAGCTGGCTGACGCTCAAGCTGGCCGAAGAGCGCGGACGCAAAACCAGCATCGGCCATATCTCCCTCTGGCAACTGCTCAAGCACAAGGATATCTGGGTGATGGCGCTGATCTATTCGGGCGCCTCGGCGGCCGGCAGCACCATGAGCGTCTGGGCGCCGCAATTGCTCAAGTCCTTTGGCCTGTCCAATCTGGAGGTCGGCCTCACCAATGCCATTCCCTATGGCCTGGCCTCCGTGGCGATGGTCCTCTGGGGCCGTAGCTCGGATCGCACCGGCGAACGTCGTTGGCACACCTCGCTCACCATGCTGCTGATCGCCGTGGGTCTGTTGGCGGGCATGTTCACCTCGTCGCTGGCCGCCACGGTGATCCTGCTGAGCCTGGTGCTGATCGGTGCCTATTCGATGAAGGGACCGTTCTGGGCGCTGGCCTCGGGCTGGCTGTCGTCCTCTACCGCCGCGGCGGGTCTGGCCGCCATCGGCGCCCTGGCCAACCTCATCGGCGGCGGGGTGATGGTCAACGTCTATGGCGCCATCCACGGTGCCACCCATAGCCATGCCCTGGCGGTACTGCCGCTGGCCACCCTGTGCGCCATCAGCGGTCTGCTGGTGCTGGTCATGGGCCGCAAGGCCATGCGCGCCAAGGCCGAAGCTCAGGCCGCAACCGCCAACGCCAGCTAGGACCTGTCACGGCCGGCCCGCTCGGGCTGGCCGGCCGCTCGAGGAATTCTTCATGACCTTCAATCGTCGGCGCTTCTTGCAAGCGAGCGCCCAGACGGGTGCCGTTCTGTGCCTGTTCAACACCCTGGGGGCCCAGGCCTCCACACCCTTTTCCAGTATCCAGACGGCGCCCCGGCTCAAGCCGCCGGCCGGCAGCGTCGACTGCCACATGCATCTCTACGACGACCGCTATCCGGCCGCGCCCGGCGCCAAGCTGCTGCCGCCCAATGCCTCCCTGGACGACTACCGCCAGCTGCAGGCGCTGCTGGGGCTGCAACGCCTGGTGATCGTCACGCCGTCCACCTATGGCACCGACAATCGCTGCCTGCTCGACGGTCTGGCCCGCAGCGGCGGCCAGGCCCGCGGGGTGGCGGTGATCGACCAAGCCATCACCGCTGCCGAGTTGCAGGAGCTGCACCAGGCCGGGGTACGCGGTATCCGCTTCAACCTGAGCTATGGGGGTGCCGACCTGGACGATCTGGAGCCCCTGGCCGCACGGGTCAACGAACTGGGCTGGAACGTCCAGGTGGTCGCTCCGGGTAATCAGCTGGTGGAGCTGGAGAGCCGTCTGCAACGCCTGCCGGCGCGACTAGTGATCGATCACCTCGGCCATGTGCCCCAGCCGGAAGGCGTGCAGTCGGCGGCCTTCGCCGTGCTGGGGCGGCTGCTGGACGGTGGTCGTACCTGGGTGAAACTATCGGGGCCCTACATCAGGTCGCGCAGTGGTCCGCCGGACTATGCCGATGTCGGCGCCGTGGCGCGGGAGCTGGTCCGCCGGCATCCCGAACGGCTGCTGTGGGGCAGCGACTGGCCGCACCCCACGGTGGCGGCCGGCCACAAGCCGGACGACGGACACATCTTCGACCTGCTGGCCGACTGGGCACCCGATGAACAGGCGCGTACCGCCATCCTGCGCGACAACCCGGTCAGTCTGTACGGTTTTTGACCGTCGAGCCGTACAGTGGCTTGCCGCCCAGGCTGCGGGTCAGTTCGTCGGCGGTGGCACCCAGTACCCCATGCAGGGCGCGAGCGCGTTCCTGGGTAAGGCGGTTGGCCGGACCGGAGATGACCAGGGCGCCCAGCAGCTCTTCCTGAGCGCCATAGATCGGCAGCGCCAGGGATGCGGCATGGGGATCGGTGACACCACAGGAGTAGTAGGGCGTCAGCCCGGCCTTGGCGACCTCATGGGAGGTCTGCAGGGCCTGGGCGCTGGCCGCCTCGTCCATGGGCCGCATGTCGCCGGGTTGCAGGTGCAGGCGCAGGCGATGCGGCGAATTCACCCGGTACTGGCAGAGGCGATAGGCGCCGTGGCGCACATAGAAGGAGGCGGTCTCGCCGCTCTCTTCGGTCAGCTGATGCAGGCGCGGCATGATGTGGCGCTCCACATCGTGGGCGTCCTGGTAGATGGCGTTCAGCCGTACCACTTCGCTGGCCAGCATGTAGCGACCGTCGGCGAGGCGGGTGACCAGGCCAAAGGTCTCCAGCGAGACCAGCAGGCGCATGATGGTGCTCTTGATCAGCCCGGTGCGGGTGGTCAGCTCGGCGAGACTCAGGGCCGAATCGCCGATGCGAAAGGCGGTGAGCACGGTCAGGACGCGGTCGGCGGAGGCGACGCCGGCAACTTCCGGGCGCGGACGAGGGGTATTCAACCTGGATGTCTCCTGAGCGGACGGGGAGCCGCATTATCCGCGAGCGGACCGGAGGCGCCTAGGGTCAGGTTGACCCTCACCCCGGCCCTCTCCCGGGGGGAGAGGGGGAAGCTGGATATAGGTCAGCTTTTCGTAGGTTGCGGTTGAGCGCAGCGAAGCCCAACAGGGCGGTGCCTCGGGCGCTGCTGGTGTACCTCACCCTGGCTCTCTCCCGGGGGAGAGGGGGAAGCTGGACATAGGTCAGCTTTTCGTAGGTTACGGTTGAGCGCAGCGAAGCCCAACAGGGCGGTGTCTCAGGCACTGCCGGTGTCCCTCACCCCGGCCCTCTCCCGGCGGGAGAGGGGGAAGCTGGACATAGGTCAGTTTTTCGTAGGTCGCGGTTGATCGCAGCGAAGCCCAACGGGGTGGTGCCTCGGGCACTGCCGGTGTCCCTCACCCCGGCCCTCTCCCGTGGGAGAGGGGGAAGCTGGACATAGGTCAGCTTTTCGTAGGTTGTGGTTGAGTGCAGCGAAGCCCAACAGGGAGGTGTCTCAGACGCTGCCGGTGTCCCTCACCCTGGCCCTCTCTCAAAGGGAGAGGGGCTAGTCATAGGAGAGGTTCGGGCTTGAAATCTATCTTTTTGGCCCACTCGTAGCTGGCCACGAGCTGAGCAGGCGGATTCGAACGGAAGGACGCTCAGGGCATGAAACGATAAACCCGGCGCTGCCACACCGGGTTTCCTGCGAACGTAGGATTGGACGCCCTGGCAGAGGCTGCTCGTTCGATCAGGTGACCTCAGTATAGGAAGCCTGCATAGCGAAAGTCACTGTCGAATTCGGCAGCCTCTGGATACTGACTACGCCACAGTTCGTTGCCACAGGATTGCAGTCGTCCTAGACGATTTTGCCGTATCTGGGCGAATACGCGACTCAAGGCGCACCTCGAAATCGACCTAGCCCAATTCCCCATTGAGCTTGCGCAGCAGACGCAACAGCTCGGCCCGCTCGGCATCCTCCAGTGGCGCGCTGGCGGCGCGATCGCTGGCGGCGGCGCGTTCCTTGAGTTCACCCACCAGGGCACGGCCCTGCTCGGTGAGGTGCAGGGCGTAGGCGCGGCGATCCTGGGTGCCCCGTACCCGCTCGGCCAGGCCCTGGCGTTCCAGCTTGTTCAGCAGCAGCACCAGTTGCGGTGGCTCGATGGCCAGGCGCCGGGCCAGGTCGGCCTGCATCAGGCCCGGTTCCTGTTCGAGGATCACCAGGGCGGTGAACTGGGCGGGGCGCAGGTCATAGGCGGCCAGGCTGTCCACCAGGTGCTGGAACATCTTCATCTGGGCGCGGCGCAGGGCATAGCCTACGGCGGTGTCCAGCCAGGGGGTGGCGGCAGGGTCCAGGGGCGTGGCGTCGTCGGGGGAACTCATCGGCGGGAAGGGCTTCCGTCGGAGATGGCGAGAGGAGGGTATCGAGGGGTCATTCTAGTCCAGATCCTGGCGCGCGCGGCGATGGCGATAGGCGAACTGGGCACGACTCAGGCCGAGCAGTCGCGCCGCGGCGGCCACGTTGCCCTGGCTGCGCGCCAGGGCTTCGTCGAGCAGCTCGGCTTCCAGCTGTCCCAGGTGCAGCGGGCGTTTGCCGTCCACGCCCAGGCGTTCCAGCCAGCTGGCTGTCTGCGGCGCCGGTTCCAGGAGGTCGGCCGGCAGCGATTCGCCGCGAAACAGGTGGGGCAGGTCGATGAGTTCGCCCGGATCGCTGGCGATCACCCCGCGCTCCACCAGATTCTGCAATTCCCGCACGTTGCCGGGAAAGTCGTAGCGCAGCAGGGCCTTGAGGGCGCGCATGGTCAGGCCCACTGGCGGACGTTCGTAGGCGGCGCAGAAGCGCCGCAGGAACAGATCCACCAGCAGCGGCACGTCGTCGCGGCGGTCCCGCAGGGGCGGGATGCCGATGGGATAGACGTTGAGGCGATAGAAGAGGTCTTCGCGGAAGTCGCCGCGGCGTACCGCGTCGCGCAGGTCCAGATTGGTGGCGGCGATCACGCGCACGTCCACCTTGAGGGTGCGGCTGCCGCCGACCCGCTCGATCTCGCGCTCCTGGAGCGCGCGCAGCAGCTTGCCCTGGCCGGGCAGACTCAGGCAGGCGATCTCGTCGAGAAACAGGGTGCCGCCCTGGGCGCGTTCGAAGCGCCCGGCGCGGGACTGGTTGGCGCCGGTGTAGGCGCCGCGCTCCACGCCGAACAATTCGGCTTCGATGAGATTCTCGGGAATGGCCGCGCAGTTGAGTGCGACGAAGGGGCCGTCGGCGCGGCGGCTGAGGCGGTGCAGGTGGCTGGCGAACAATTCCTTGCCCACCCCGGATTCGCCGGTGAGCAGCACCGTGGCCGGGGTCGGGGCGACCCGCTGCAGGGCCTGGAAGGCGCTGTTGAAGGCCGCCGAGGCGCCCACCAGCGGTTGCTGGCCGTCGGCGGCGTGGGGCAGGGGCGCGGGCAGGCGTTCCGTGGCGGCTGTCGCGGGGGCGCCGTCGCCAGCGGCATTGAGATAGCGCAGGTCTTCCGCCACATCGGGCCAGCGTTCGGCATTGCGGCCTTCGACCCGGCAGACGTGGTGGCCCATGGCGCGGCATTCCACCTCGCGAAAGATCACCAGGCGACCGAACAGGCTGCTGACATAGCCGATCGCATAGCCGATCTCCATCCAGCAGGCCGGGTCGCTGCCCTGACCGTGGGCGATCTGGTGCTCGTCGCATTCGGCCGAGTGATGCCAGAGGAATTCGCCGCCATAGCGCCCTTGGTCGACATCGAATTCGAAATGCAGCGGCTCGACCCGCACCAGACCCTCCAGGCCATGCAGGCGGGTACCGGCCGCGAAGATGGCCGCGGCGTCGGCCTGGGGCCAGCGCTTGCGCACCAGTTCGGCGTCCCTTACCCCAGAAAGATAGCCCACCCGGGTCAGCAGACCGCGGGCGCGCTCCTGACCCAGGGCGCCGATCAACTCGCGCCGCAGGGCACCAAAGGCGGAGGCGTGCACCAGCAGCATGCGCTGGTCATTGAGCCAGATGCGGCCATCGCCGGGCGAGAAGAACAGGCACTCGGCCAGTTCCGCCTGGGTCGGGCTGGCGCTGCCGTCCCAGGCGGCACTGTCGCCCCGGTGCAGGCCCGGCGCGACCTGCTGCAAGGCGTTGAGGGACAGGCGTTCGGACAGGGCCATGGCAGGACTCCCGGAGTAATTGCGCAAATGCGCAATCGAGAGAAAGGTTATACCTCATAACTTTATCTTTTGAGCAAGACGTTTGCCGGGTAGGCCGGGTGTCTTTGTCCACCTAAATCAGCAAGTCCCTGATTGAACGGCTCTTTCTCCTGCCAGCCCGGGCTGGGCACAGCCTTTGCTCCCCTGTCCTTGCCCACCGTGGCCCGATAACAACAAGGAGAAGGCTATGAGCAGACCATCCACACCGTTCCTGGACGGCGCACCCTGGCGCGAGCGGATTTTCGATGGCGACTGGATCGCCGCCCAGGGTGGCATCCTGGAGGTCGTCGAACCCGCCACTGGCCAGCCCCTGCATTGCACCGGCCTGGCCAGTGGCGCCGACATCGACCAGGCCTGCGCCAAGGCGGCCCAGGCGCAACCGGCCTGGGCCGCCTGGACAGCGCGGCAAAAGGCCGGGCTGTTCCTGGCCGCGGCCGCGCAGCTGGAAATGCAGCGCGCTGAACTGGCCCCCCTGATCGCCCGGGAGACCGGCGGCATCCTGCCCAAGGCCGAGCTGGAATTGCGCGAAGCCGGGGTCATCCTGCAGCAGGTCGCCGGCCAGTTGCTGCAGCCCCATGGCGTGGTCCTGCCCAGCGAGCGCGGGGCGCTGTCCTATGCCCGCCGCCTGCCCCATGGCGTGGTGGGGGTGATCTCGCCCTTCAACTTCCCGCTGATCCTTTCGCTGCGCGCCGTGGCACCGGCGCTGGCCTGCGGCAATGCCGTGGTGCTCAAGCCGGATCACCAGACGCCGGTGAGCGGCGGCATCCTGATCGCCCGACTGTTCGAGGCCATCGGCCTGCCCAAGGGCGTGCTGCAGGTGCTGCCCGGTCGCGCCGAGGCCGGGGCGGCGCTCTGCGCCCATCCCCAGGTGCGGATGATCGCCTTCACCGGCTCGACCCAGGCCGGGCGCCAGGTGGCGGAAAGCGCCGGGCGCCACCTGAAGAAGGTGGCCCTGGAGTTGGGCGGCAAGAATCCGCTGATCGTGCTCGACGACGCCGATCTCGACCGCGCCGTCGGCTGCGCCGCCTGGGGCAGTTTCCTGCACCAGGGCCAGATCTGCATGGCCACCGGGCTGATCCTGGTGCACCAGCGCCTCGCCGCCGCCTTCACCGAACGCCTGGTCGCCCGCGCCGCCGCCCTGCGCCTGGGTGATCCGCTGGAACCCACGACCCAGCTGGGTCCGCTGATCAACGCCCGGCAGCTGCAACGGGTACAGGGCATCGTCGCCGACAGCCTCGCCGCCGGTGCCCGGCTGGAGCAGGGCGGCCGGCACGAAGGGTTGTTCTATGCCCCGACCGTACTGAGCGGTGTCCGTCCCGGCATGCGCGCCTTCGACGAAGAGATCTTTGGTCCGGTGGCCAGCGTGGTGACCTTCGCCAGCGAGGCCGAGGCCGTCGACCTGGCCAATCGCACCCCCTACGGCCTGGCGGCCGGCGTGCTCTCCGGCTCCCTGGCCCGCGCTCGCGCCCTGGGTGAACGCCTGGAATGCGGAATGCTGCACCTCAACGACCAGACGGTGAACGACGAGGTGGTCAATCCCTTCGGCGGGCGTGGCCAGTCCGGCAATGGCGGCAGCGTCGGCGGCCTGTGCAACTGGGACGACTACAGCCAGTGGCAGTGGGTGACCGAGCATATCGAGCCGCCACGCTATCCCTTCTAGCCCGTGTTACCCAACCAATAACAACAAGAGGAAAATCCCATGACCCTGTATGGCAAGACCCTGGTCGTCACCGGCGTGGCTTCCGGCATCGGCGCTGAACTGGCGCGTCTGGCGCGCTTTCAGGGCGCCTATGTGATCGGCGTCGATCGCAATCAGCCCCAGCTCAGCCTGGACGACTTCCACCAGGCCGACCTGGGCGATCCCGACAGCATCGCCGCCCTGGTCAACCGCCTGCCGGAGCGTCTGCACGGCCTGTGCAATGTCGCCGGGGTGCCAGGCACGGCGCCCCGGGAGGCCGTGGCGCGAGTCAACTATCTCGGCCTGCGGCTGCTCAGCCAGCAACTGGTCGCGCGGCTGGGGCAGGGTGGCGCCATCGTCAACGTCGCCTCCATCCTCGGCGCCGAATGGCCACAGCGCCTGGAACAGCATCGCGCGCTGGCGCAGATCGCCGACTTCGCCCAGGCCCAGGCCTGGCTGGAAGCCCATCCGGTGGACCAGGCCACCTGCTACCAGTACTTCAAGGAGGCGCTCATCGTCTGGAGCTTCGTGCAGTCCCAGACCTGGCTCCGCGAATTCGGCGTACGGCTGAATTGCGTGGCGCCGGGGCCGGTATTCACCCCCATCCTCGGCGACTTCGTCAGCATGCTCGGCGAAGAGCGCGTCGCCCGCGACAGCCAGCGCATGCTGCGCCCGGCGCTGGCCGACGAGGTGGCCGAGGCCATTGCCTTCCTCTGCAGCGATGCCTCGCGCTGGATCAACGGCGCCAACCTGCCGGTGGATGGCGGTCTCGCCGCCAGTTACGTCTGATCCGGATCGCCGCGCCTGCCCGGGTGCGGCGATCGCGTTTTCCCACAACAAGAACAACTTTAGGACGACGTCATGCGCACACGTTTCGGATTCGGTCTGCTGGCCGCGGCCAGCCTCGCCTCCCTGCAGGTCCAGGCCTACGATCTGCCCGGTCTCAACCTCGGCTCCACCAGCTTCTACGATGGCGCGCCGGCGCCGGATGGCCCCGGCTGGTACCTGTCGGAGTACCTGATCTATGGCAAGACCAGCCGCTTCAACGACCAGGACGGGCGCAAGCTGCCCTTGCCCAAGCAGGAGCTGACCACCTTCGCCCCGGTCAGCCAGATCATCTATGTCGGCCAGCCCCTGGCCAATGGCGCCATGCCCGGCTTCACCGCCATCCTGCCCTGGCTGGCCCATGCCGATGTCGATGACGGCCTCGGCGGCCAGGCGCTGAGCGCCCGCGAAGGGGTAGGGGACCTGACCCTGGGCGCCTTCCTGCAACTGCCCACCACCACCCGCCCCGATGGCGGACCGCGCTGGGCGCAGCGTATCGAGGCCGAGATCGTCGCCCCCACCGGTCGCTACGACCGCGACCGGGCGATCAATCCGGGCAGCAACTTCTGGTCCTTCAATCCCTACTACGCCACCACCTACTGGCTGACGCCGCAGTGGTCGGTGACCGGACGCTTCTGGTACCTGTGGAACGGCAGGAACGACCAGCCGCTACGCAGCTTCGGCGATGTGTCCGATACCCGGGCCGGCCAGGCGCTGCACGCCAACTTCGCCACCCAGTACGCGCTGAACGATCGGCTCAGCGTCGGCCTGAGCGGCTACTGGCTCCGGCAGATCACCGACACCCAGGTGGACGGGCATGACGTCAGCGGGCGGCGGGAAAAGGTCTGGGCCTGGGGCCCGGGTTTCACCTACGCCTTTTCCCGGGAGAACCTGGTCACCGTCAACAGCTACTTCGAACAGGACGCCGAGAACCGCACCGAGGGGCGCAAGTTCGTCGTCAACTTCCTGCACAAGCTGTAGCGCTAGCGATCGATGGGGATGCCCCGGTTCGGCGGCGGTGGAGGCGCTGGCGGCTGGGGCTGCTGGGCCTGGGGATGGGGCACCATGTGCCAGGTCTCGTTGCGTGGGCGGCGGTCGATGTAGACCGGCACCGGCTGATAGATGATGCCGGAGCCGCGCACCTCGGTTTCCTGACGCGAGCTGGAAGAGGACGAGGAGCCGCCGACCACGGTGATGTCGTCGACCGGACGTTGGCGGCTGGAAGCGGGGGCGGGTACCACGGTGACCTCGCGCGGCGCACTGACCGGCGGAGGCGCGGCAGGCCTGGGCGGCGGCGTGAAGCCGTTGCTGTCGGGCAGACTCTGCAGCGGAATGGTAGTGATCTGACTATTCGTCGGGCAGGCGCCCTGGGTATAGGTCGTCCGGCCCTGGTCGTCCACGCACTTGTAGACATCCTGAGCGGCCACGACGCCACTGGCGAGCAGCAGGCCATAGAGCAGCGAACGCATGATGAGGCCCTCCGGGCACTCGAAGTGTCTTCCGCAGGATACAAGATGCCTGCCACGACTCCCAGTACCGGCGCGTGCTCGGGACGGAGCCGGTGACTGGACGGCTGACGTCGGCGCAAGGACCCCGCGACCTTGCCGATGGCTGCCGAAATCTTCATGTTCTTCATCTTGCGGGCATCCAGTGCCTCTGGCCCACCATCGAGTGCACTGCCAGACGCCCGGCGCTACAGGTCAGTTGACAGCCTTATCGCCTCCGCCATGCCCTCGAACAATGGTGGTTGCCTGCGGTGTGATCTGGATTCGGATGGCCCCTTCATCGATCCAGGCAGCGGTTCGACTTGACCCCGATGCGAATCGCCTTTAATACTGTATGCATATACAGATAGAGGCGATGGCCATGGACAACACCCCTGCAGGTCTGGCGGCATGAGCGGCGGCGGCGGCGCCAGCCTGGCCCGGCTGTTCGAGGAGCGGCGCCTGTGGAAGGGGCAGACCAGTCCCGAAGCCCGGCGCAGTGGTCAGCCCACCGGGGTCGCTGCCCTGGATGCCTATCTGCCTGGCGCCGGCTGGCCCGAGGCGGCCCTCACCGAATTGCTGCTCGCCGGCCCCGGCCATGGCGAATTGCGGCTGCTCTGGCCGACCCTGGCGCGCCTGAGCCAGGCCGCCGAGCGCATCGCCCTGATCGCGCCGCCGCTGTTGCCCTATCCCCTGGCCTGGCAGGCGGCCGGCGTAGCGCTGGATTCCCTGGTGGTGATCCGCGCCCAGGGCGCCGAGGTGCTCTGGGCCGCCGAGCAATGCCTGCGTTCGGGTTGCTTTGGCGCGGTGCTCTGCTGGCCCGAGCGCGCCGATGATCGCCAGTTGCGCCGCTTGCAGGTCGCCGCGGAGAGCGGTCGTACCCTGGCCTTCGCCCTGCGTCCGGCCGCTGCCCTGGACAATCCCTCGCCAGCGGCCTTGCGTCTGGAACTCCGGGCCCCCCTGGAACGGCTGCACATCCGCAAATGCCGGGGCGGGCAACCCGGCGTGCTCGATCTGGCCGGCGGCGCTTGAGCTTGCCATGCGCTGGGCCTGCATCCTCTTTCCGCAGCTGGCGCTGGATGCCGTGCTGCGCCGTCATCCGCAGCCGGAGCAGCCGCTGGTGCTGCTCTCCGGACCACCGCACCGGCGGCTGCTGCAGGCGGTCAATCCGGCCGCCCGAGCGCTGGGACTGCGCCCGGGCCTGACCCTGGCCGCCGCCCAGGCGCTGACCCGCGACTTCGAGCAGCAGGAGCACGATCCGGCGCTCATCGAGACGGCCGAGACGCTGCTGGCGGCCTGGGGCTATGGCTTCAGTTCCCAGGTCAGCCGCCACTACCCCCGGGCGCTGCTGCTGGAGGTGCAGTCCAGTCTGCCGCTGCTGGGGCCGTGGCCGCGGCTGGAACGGCGCCTGCGCCAGGAGCTCCAGGGCCTGGGTTTTCGCCATCGGCTGGCCCTGGCGCCCAATCCGGTGGCGGCGCGGGTGCTGACCAATGTCGCCGATGGTCTGGCCGCCTCCACCGAGGAGCTGCCGCGTCTGCTCGATCGACTCCCGGTGGAGCGGGCCGGTTTCGCTCCCCAGCAGGCCCAGGCGCTGGCACGCATGGGCATCCGCCGCCTGGCGCAGCTCAAGGCCCTGCCCAGGGTCGCCCTGGCCCGCCGCTTCACTCCGGAGCTCCTGCAGCAGCTGGATCTGCTGGGTGGCAGCCGCAGCCTGGCGCTGGAATTCTATCGACCCCCCGACCGTTTCGTGACGCGGGTGGAGCTCAATTTCGAGGTGGAATCCCACCAGGCCCTGCTGTTCCCGCTGCGCCGCCTTACCGCCGACCTGGCCGCCTGGCTGGCCAGTCGCGACCGTGGCGTGCAGCGCTTCCTGCTCTGGCTGGAGCATCGCCAGGGTCCGGCCACCGCCCTCACCATCGGCCTGCTGGCGCCCGAGCGCGATGCCGCCCTGCTATTCGAATTCGCCCGAGGTCGTCTTGAACAGCTGCAGGTGGTGGCGCCGGTACTGGCGCTGCGCCTGGAAAGCGAGGAATTGCCGCTCTTCGTGCCGGAGCGCCATGGCCTGTTCGACGAACGCCCGGCCCAGGCCGTGGGCTGGGAAGTATTGCGCGAGCGCCTGCGTGCCCGGCTGGGCGAAGCAGCGGTACTCGGTCTTGGCATCCAGGCGGATCACCGTCCCGAGCGCGCCCTGGTCTGGCGCCCGGAACGACGCCTGGAGACCGCGCTGCCCGGTCTGCGTCCGGGTTGGCTGCTGAGCGAACCGCGTCCCCTCGACGGTCAGCCACGCCGCGTCCTCGCGGGCCCTGAACGCATCGAAAGTGGCTGGTGGGACGGGGGCGACCAGCGCCGCGACTACTATCGCATCGAGGTGGCCGACGGACGCCAGGCCTGGGCCTTTCGCCGCTATGGCGAGGAGACGCCCTGGTGGATCCAGGGCTGGTTCGCATGAGCGGCTATGCCGAGCTGCATTGCCTGTCGAATTTCAGTTTCCAGCGCGGTGCCTCCAGCGCCCTGGAGTTGTTCGAGCGCGCCAAGGCGCTGGGCTACGCGGCGCTGGCCATCACCGACGAAGGCACCCTGAGCGGCATCGTCCGTGCCTGGCAGGCGGCGCGCCAGGTCGGGCTGCCACTCATCGTCGGCAGTGAGCTGACCCTCGACGATGGCCTGCGGCTGGTGCTGCTGGCGGAGGATCTGTCGGGTTACGAGACCCTCTGCGCCCTGATCACCCGGGCGCGCCGTCGTGCGCCCAAGGGCCGCTACCAGCTTGCTCGCGCGGATCTGCAGCCGCCACTGCCCGGGCTGCTGGCGATCTGGTTGCCGGGAGAAGAACCCGTGGCCGAGGCAGGCGCCTGGCTCAAGCAGGTCTTCGCCGAGCGCCTCTGGCTCGGCGTCGAATTGCTGCGCGGCGCCGACGATACCGCCCGACTCCTGCAGTTGCAGGCACTGGGCACCCAACTGGGCGTGCCGGCAGTGGCCTGTGGCGACGTGCACATGCACACCCGCGGGCGCCGGGCCCTGCAGGATGTGCTCACCGGCATCCGCCATCACCTGCCGGTGGCCGAGGCCGGCTATCGCCTGCATCCCAACGGCGAGCGCCATCTGCGCCCGCTGGCGGTGCTCGAAAGCCTCTATCCCGCGGCGCTGCGCGCCGAGACCCTGAGGATCGCCGCCCGCTGCCGCTTCGATCTGGGCGAGTTGCGCTATCGCTATCCCCAGGAGGTGATACCCGCCGGCGCGACGGCCGGCGCCTGGCTGGCCGAGCTGACCCGCCGTGGCCTGGCCTGGCGCTGGCCGGAAGGCGCGCCGGAAAGGGTCACCGACCAGGTGGCCCGGGAGCTGGCGCTGATCGCCGAAAAGGGCTACGAGAACTACTTCCTCACCGTGCACGACATCGTCGACTACGCCCGCCGCCAGCACATCCTCTGCCAGGGCCGCGGCTCGGCGGCCAACTCGGTGGTCTGCTATGTGCTGGGCATCACCGAGCTGAATCCGCTCACCGGCAATCTGCTGTTCGAGCGCTTCATCTCCCGCGAGCGCGACGAGCCGCCCGATATCGACGTCGATTTCGAGCACGAGCGGCGCGAAGAGGTCATCCAGTACGTCTTTCGCCGCTATGGGCGCGAGCGGGCCGCGCTCACCGCGGTGGTCAGCACCTATCACGCCGCCGGCGCCCTGCGCGATGTTGGCAAGGCCCTGGGCCTGCCGGGCGACCAGCTCGACGCCCTGTCCGGGTGCGCCGGGCGCTGGACCGACGAGATCCCCGGTCCGCAGCGTCTGCGCGAAGCGGGTTTCGACCCGGACAGCCCGCTGCTGCAGCGAGTGCTCATCCTCGCCGGCCAACTGATCGGCTTTCCCCGGCACCTCTCCCAGCATCCCGGTGGCTTCGTCATTTCCGCAGCGCCCCTGGCGACGCTGGTGCCGGTGGAAAACGCCGCCATGCCCGAACGCACCCTGATCCAGTGGGACAAGGACGACCTCGATGCCGTGGGCCTGCTCAAGGTCGACATCCTCGCCCTGGGCATGCTCAGCGCCCTGCGCCGCTGCTTCGATCTGGTCGCCGGCTGGCGCGGCCAGCGCTGGACCCTGGCCAGCCTGCCCCAGGAAGACCCGCCCACCTACGCCATGATCTCCCGCGCCGATACGGTGGGGGTGTTCCAGATCGAATCCCGCGCCCAGATGGCCATGCTGCCGCGCCTCAGGCCGCAAACCCTCTACGACCTGGTGATCGAGGTGGCCATCGTCCGTCCCGGCCCCATCCAGGGCGACATGGTGCATCCCTATCTGCGCCGCCGGAACGGGGAAGAGGAGGCCGACTATCCCCATGACGAATTGCGTCCAGCCCTGGAGCGCACCCTGGGAGTGCCGCTGTTCCAGGAACAGGTGATGCAGATCGCCATGGTCGCCGCCCAGTACACGCCCGGCGAAGCCGATCAGTTGCGCCGCTCCATGGCTGCCTGGAAGCGCCACGGCGGCCTCGAACCCCATCGCCAACGGCTGCACAGCCGCATGGTCGAGCGCGGCTATCGCCCGGAATTCGCTGCGCGCCTCTTCGAGCAGATCAAGGGCTTCGGCAGCTACGGCTTTCCCGAATCCCATGCCGCCAGCTTCGCCCTGCTGACCTATGCCAGCTCCTGGCTCAAGTGCCACGAGCCGGCCGCCTTCGCCTGTGCCCTGGTCAACAGCTGGCCGATGGGTTTCTACAGTCCGGATCAGGTGTTGCAGGACGCCCGGCGCCACGGCATCGAGGTGCGCGCGGTGACCGTGCAGGCCAGCGACTGGGATTGCCGGCTGGAGGCGAGTGCCGGCCATCAGCCGGCGATCCGCCTGGGCCTGCGCCTGGTACAGGGGCTGGCGGAAGCGGCTGGCCAGCGCCTGGTAGCGGCACGGGGTACGCAGCCCTTTCGCGACGTCGAGGACCTCTGTCGTCGGGCCGAGCTGGATGCCCGGGCGCGCGGACAGCTGGCGGAGGCCGGCGCCCTGGCGGAGCTGGCCGGGGATCGCCATCAGGCACGCTGGGCCATGGCCGGGGTGGAGCGCCAGCTGCCGCTGTTCGCGTCGGCGGACAGCGCCCTGGAGGAACGCCCGGCCTTGCTCGCACCCAGCGTCGCGGAGGACGTGCATGCCGACTACCGCATGCTGGGCACCACCCTGGGACCCCATCCGCTGAGCCTGTTGCGCGGTGAACTCCAGGCCCGGCGCTGCCGGGATTTCCGTGAGCTGGACGAGATCAGACCCGGTGCCCTGGTGCGGGTGGCCGGACTGGTACGCGGACGACAGCGACCGGGCACGGCCAGCGGGGTGATCTTCGTGACCCTGGAAGACGAGCACGGCATGCTCAATGTGGTGGTCTGGCGCGCGGTGGGCGAACAGCAGCGGCGACCGTTGTTGCAGGCACGATTGCTACAGGTCGAGGGGCATCTGGAACGGGAAGCGGGGGTGCAGCACCTGATCGCCGGTCGCTTGACCGACCTGAGTCCTTTGCTCGACGAACTCATGGTGTCGAGTCGGGATTTCCACTAGGGCTTGAGGGAGAGGTGAGGCGGGGGAGAGGCTGGTGGAGCGGGGGACTGTCTTCCGAAGCGCTCTGAAGCGCCCGGAAGACAAGAATCGACCAACGCAGTCTTAGCTGACGGCGTCTTTGAGGCCTTTGCCGGGCTTGAAGCCGGGCAGCTTGGCAGCGGCGATCTTGATGGTGGCACCGGTCTGCGGGTTGCGGCCTTCGCGAGCAGCGCGCTCTTTTACTGCGAAAGTTCCGAAACCGACCAGGCTGACGCTGTCGCCTTGCTTCAGGGCGTCGGTCACCGCAGTGGTGAAGGCGTCCAGGGCTTTGGCAGCGGTGGCCTTGGGCAGGTCGGCAGACGCGGCAATGGCGTCGATCAGCTCAGCTTTATTCATGTAAAAACTCCATGTGTGAGTATTGGCCAGGCAGTATAGCGGCAGCTTTGCCTTGCGTAGAGCCTTTGTGAGCCTCTACGTGGCCGGTTGAAGCAGCCTTGTTGTTCGGCGCTACAGGATACGCATAGCGGGCGAAAGAACGATAGGGTATTCGATCTGGCAGGGGCGTGAAAACCTGATCCGCACTGCATTTTCCACGCTTCACAGCCCAACCGTCGCCTTTTTGGGCAGCGGCAATGGCCGTTTGGTTTCCTCTAGTCGCTGAACGAAAAGTCGCCGAGCGATGGTGAGGCGAGGCGAAAAACCTTGAGGAAGCGGAGTTTACGAGTGGTAAATGAGCATTCCGACCGGGCTGGCGATCCAGAGGTTTTTCAACGAAGCATCACCGAGTGCAGGCAGTTTTCGTACAGTGCCTAAGCTACGCGGTCGGGCGAGATATGCGGCTGCAACGGTGGCGTCAGGGGCGGCAGGCCATAGGCCGCACGGGCGGCATCGCAGTGCGGATTGGCTTCGCCGTACTCCCAGGCGGCGGTGAACTCGCGGCAGGTGCTGGAACGGTTTTCATAGACGGTGCAGCGCGTGCCGCAGCCCACCTCGCCGAGCAGGGCCGCACAGCGTACCGGCTTCTGCTCGGTGCCCTGCATGGCTACCAGGTGCGGGCTGATCGCGACGGTCAGGTAGTCGGGCACCAGGCCGCCTGCCGACTGGCATTCGCCCCAATAGAAAGACACGCGAAAATGGGCGCAGCAGGCGCCACAGCTGAGGCAGGGATTCTCGGTCGACATGGACGACAGCCATCGTAGGAACCGGCAGGGCCGGCGGGACAGGCACGGATTCTAGGCAAGCCCCGTGAGGCTGCGAAGCCCCCTCCAACGACCGTTCGGCGGCGACCTACGGCAGTCTTTTCAGGTGCTCGGGCGTGACCAGATGTCGCTGCAGCCAGGCAATGAACAGCCGCACCTTGGCCGGCACCAGGCGCCGATGGGGATAGAGGGCGTGGATGGCGATGGCCTGGGTGTACCAGGGGGCGAACAGTCGCTCCAGGCGACCCGCCGCCAGGTCATCGCCCACCAGGAAATCCGGCTGGCGAATGATGCCGTGGCCGTCCAGCGCCGCCTGGTGGAGGACGCTGCCATTGTTGGCGCGCAGTGGACCGCTGACCTTGACCTGCAGGCGCTCCCCCTCACGCTGGAATTCCCAGAGATCGCCATCGCTGGCGTAGCTGTAGAGCAGGCAACGATGCTCACGCAAGGCGGTGGGATGCTCGGGGCGACCATGGCGCTGCAAATAGGCGGGTGCGGCACAGATGAACAGCTCGACCGCTCCCAGGGGCTGCGCCACCAGACTGGAGTCGCTGAGGTCGCCGATGCGCACGGCCAGATCGAAGCCTTCCTCGACCAGGCGCACCTGGCGATCGCTCAGCTCCAGATCGATGGCGACCTCGGGATATTCATGCAGGAAGCTACTCACCAGCGGCGCCAGGTGACGTACGCCAAAGGTGAGGGGCGCACTGACCCTGAGCCGCCCCTGGGGCCGCTCGTGGCCTTCCTGCAGGCGCTGCTCGAGGGCCTCCAGATCACCGAGCAGCGGGACCAGTCCTTCATGCAGCGTACGCCCGGCCTCGGTCAGGCTCAGGGTGCGGGTGGTGCGTTGCAGCAGCCGAGTGCCGTAGTGGCGCTCCAGGGCCGCCAGGTGCTTGGTAAGCGCCGAGCGCGACAGCTCCAGCCGCTCCGCCGCGGCGGTCAGGCTGCCCAGTTCGACGATCTTGATGAAGGCCTGCAAGGCTCTCAGAGTGTCCAAGGATTGTTTCCATAGCGTGCACAGTTCATTCCCAGGGTGCGCCTTTATTCGCGTGCTGGAAACAGGACAATAGCGTCATCCTTCCTCCGTTCGAGAATCAGCATGACCGACCGTACTGCATCCTATGCCCCGCTGTTGCTGCGCCTGGCCCTGGGCGCCATGTTCCTGGCCCACGGCCTGACCAAGCTGCTGGTGTTCACCCTGCCGGGCACGGCGGCTTTCTTCGCCTCGGTGGGCTTTCCCGGCTGGCTGGCCTATCCGGTCACCTTCTTCGAGCTGGGCGCGGGCGTACTCCTGATCCTCGGCGCCTGGGTGCGTCCGGTCGCGGCAGTCGCCGCCGTCCAACTGTTCGCGGCCGCGACGGTCCATTTCGGCAACGGCTGGTCCTTCTCCAATCCCCATGGCGGCTGGGAATATCCGGTCTTTCTCGCCGTGACCGCCGCCGCCCTGGCACTGCTGGGCGCTGGCCAGCTCTCCTGGGATGCCCGCAAGCGTTCCTGAACCCTGCTCAGAGGTCGCCACCATGTCGCTTCCCACCCTGTTCGTTTCTCACGGTTCGCCCATGGAGGCGCTCGACGCCGGCGCGGCGGGAACGGCCTGGCGCGACCTGGGACGGTCGCTGCCGACCCCGGCCGCCATCGTCGTGGTCTCGGCGCACTTCGATACCCGGGTTCCGCTGTTCGGCAGCGCCAAGCGGCCGGCTACCGTCCATGACTTCTATGGCTTTCCCGAGGCCCTCTACCAACTGGACTATCCCGCGCCTGGCGCTCCGGCCCTGGCCGAGCAGCTGGCGCGGGGGCTACGTGACCAGGGCTGGGAGGCCGAAACCGGCGAGCAGGGGCTGGATCATGGCGCCTGGGTGCCGCTGCGCTATCTCTATCCCGACGCTCGGATCCCCGTGGTGCCGCTGTCGATGAGCGCTGCCCGCGGACCGGACTACCACTATGCCCTGGGCCAGGCGCTGGCCAGGGTGCTACCGGCGGACACCCTGCTGATCGGCTCGGGCAGCCTGACCCACAACCTCGGTGATTTCCGCCGTGGCGGCGCCGACTCCCCCAGCTATGTGCGGGACTTCCAGCAATGGATGCAGACCCGCCTGCGCGAGCGGGACCTGGACGCCTTGCTCGATTACCGACGTCAGGCGCCGCAGGCCCGCCAGGCCCATCCCACCGACGAGCACCTGTTGCCGCTGTTCGTCGCCCTGGGCGCGGCCGACCCCGAGGGCACCTTCAGCGTCCATCACGACGGCATCGCCCATCGCATCCTGGCCATGGATCTCTACGGCTTTTCCCGTCACTAGCCGTTCGCCAACAAAAAGCCCGGAGCGGTAACGCATCCGGGCTTTTTGCTAACGGCAGTGTGACGTTCGATCAGCCGAACAGCCTGGGACCATAGCCCCACATCAGAACCGTGGTCGCCATCAGCACTTCCAGCACCAGCACCCCGATGGCCAGGGTGGAACCGGACATGATGAAGCCCTCCCGCTGGTCGATATTGAGGAAGGAGGGGATGCCCGTATAGAGCAGGTAGGCCGAATAGGCCAGGCCGACGATCCCGGCGATGGCGCACAGCCACACCAGCGGATAGAAGCCCACCAGACCGCTCAGCAGCATGGGCGTGGCCACGTAGCCGGCGAAGAGGATGCAGCGGTTGGCACTGGGTCGATCCGGATAGCGCCGCGCCAGCCAGTGGATCACATGCCCCATGGCCACGACGGCCGCCATGATCAGCGCATAGCTGATGACCGCCAGGACCACCGCCGTGGGTATGTCCAGCACATGGGCTTCACCGCCGCCGAAGCGCCAGCCGAAGGTGGTGGTCCCCACCAGGGAAGCGACGACGGGAATGGCCGCCAGGAAGGCGACATGATGGGCGAAGAAGTGCCCGACCGTTTCTCCTTCGCGACGGATCTGTTGCCACTCGCGATCGGGATGGGCCAGCAGGCCCCAGACATGATTGATCATGATCCTGCTCCTCACCCGCTGTGGTCGCCGCAAGCGGGCCTCTATGGATGGCGAACGCTGGGTAAAACGCGACTGGCGACTACCTTAGGAGTATAGAAGAGGTCTGGAATGCGTCATGCGAGCCGACGAAGGGCAGCTTGCCTGCAGACGAAGCGACCAATGGTGCACAGAGCACCAGGCTGGTGCGTTTCCTGGCCTCTGCTGTCCGGCCAGCGCCCGGAAGGCAATACCTGACCACTTGGACAGGAAATTGCTTGTTCAGGGTATCTGTTACCGCCAAACGAGGCCTGTCATGCCATCTCTCGACATCATCATCGCCGGCGCCGGCATGGGCGGTCTCACCGCCGCCCTGGCGTTGCAGCAGGCCGGGCACCGGGTCCGCCTGTTCGAGCGCTCGCAGGATCTCGCCCCCATCGGTGCGGCCATTTCCATCTGGCCCAACGGCGTCAAGGTACTCGAACACCTGGGGCTCGGGTCCGCCATCGCCGCGGTCAGCGGTGACATGCAGACCATGAGCTACCGGGACCACGAGGGACGGTTGCTTACCCAGTTCAGCCTGCTGCCTCTTTATACGGCCGTGGGCCGGCCAGCACGTCCCATCGCCCGTGCCCACCTGCAGCGACTGCTGCTGGAAGCCGTGGGCGCCGAGCGGGTGACCCTGGGTGTCGGTTGCGACGGCTTCGAGCAGGATGCGACCGGGGTGACCGTGCTCCTTGGCGACGGTCGGCGCGAACGGGCCGATCTGCTGATCGCTGCCGATGGCACCCACTCGCGCCTGCGGGAGCGGGTGGTGGGCCAGGCCATCACCCGTGAGTATTGCGGCTACGTGAACTGGAACGGGCGGGTGAGGATCGCGCCGGAGCTGGCCGAGGCCTACGACTGGGCGCAATTCGTCGGGGCGCACCAGCGGGTTTCCCTGATGCCCATGGGCGGCGACGAATTCTATTTCTTTTTCGACGTACCCCTGCCCAAGGGCACACCCAACGACCGCGGCCGTTACCGCGCGGAGCTGGCCGAGCACTTCGCCGGCTGGGCGCCGCCGGTGCAGCGCCTCATCGAACGACTGGATCCCCAGGGCGTGGCCCGCGTGGAGATCCACGATACCCGGCCGTTACCGACCCTGGTGCAGGGCCGGGTGGCGCTCCTGGGCGATTCCGCCCATGCCATGGCCCCGGACCTGGGGCAGGGCGGTTGCCAGGCCATGGAGGATGCCTGGGTGCTGGCGCGCTGCCTGGACGCCGAGACCGATCCGCGCGCGGCCCTGCAGGCCTACGAGCAGGCCCGGCTGGAACGGGTCGCCGGCATCGTCGAGCGGGCGCGCAAGCGCTGCGAGATCACCCACGGTCATGAGCCCCTGGCCACCCAGGCCTGGTACGCCGAGCTGGCCCGGGAAACCGGCGAAACGGTGATCGCCGGCCTGCGCAAGACCGCCGAGGGCGGTCCGCTGTGAAATAGCCCTGGCCCGCGGGGACGAATGGCAGTGCCGGGGGTCGAAAGGTCCACGTCCTCGTCGGAGAGTTAGCCCATGCGCCTGCGTCTCGCCCTGACCCTTGCCAGCCTTGCCATCACCCCGCTGGCCTTTGCCGCCGACGGCGGCTGTCCCTATCCGCAGACGGTGAAATTCGCCGGCCCCAACTGGGAGAGCGGCATGTTCACCACCGAGGTGCTGCGCCTGCTGGTGGAGAAGGGCTATGGCTGCCAGACCGACAGCGTGCCGGGCAACACCGTGACCCTGGAAAACGCCCTGGCGCAAAATGACATCCAGGTTACGGGCGAGCAGTGGGCCGGGCGCAGTCCGGCCTGGCGCGCGGCGGAAAAGGCCGGCAAGGTCTTTGCCGTCGGCGTGACGGTCAAGGGCGCTACCGAGGGCTGGTGGGTACCGGAATACCTGGTCAAGGGTGACCCCGCGCGGGGCATCCAGGCCAAGGCGCCGGACCTGAAGAGCGTCGCCGATCTGCCGCGCTACAAGGAGTTGTTCCGCGATCCGGAAGAGCCCGGCAAGGGTCGCTTCCTCAACTGCCCGACCGGCTGGACCTGCGAGATCGTCAACAGCCAGAAGCTCAAGGCCTACAAGCTGACCGACAGCTACACCAACTTCCGCACCGGTACCGGCCCCGCACTGGATGCGGCCATCGCTACCGCCATGCGTCGTGGCGAGCCGGTGCTCTTCTACTATTGGTCGCCGACCCCGCTGATGGGCCGCTACAAGCTGGTCCAGCTGGAAGAACCGCCGTTCAGCCAGAAGGCCTGGGATACCCTGTCGGATCCGAAGAATCCCGATCCGCTGCCGTCACGCTCCCTGCCGGCCAAGATCACCATCGGCGTCTCCCGCGACCTGCACGACAAGGCGCCGGCCCTGGTGGCGCTGTTCGAGAAGGTCGAATTCCCCCTCGACCAGTTCAACGGCATCCTCGCCGGCATGGCCGAGAAACGCGAAGACGCCCAGGTCGTGGCCAAGCGTTTCCTCAAGGAGCATCCGGAGGTCTGGACGTCCTGGCTGCCGGCGGAAAACGCCGAGCGGGTAAAGGCGGCGCTCTAGGCGCCTTGATTAGGGGATAATGGCGGTTTCCCGTGCTGGAGCCGCCCATGACCGTCGCCGCCCTCACCATGTACGTCGAGCCTGCCGAGGTGCGCGACGCCTATCGCCAGCTGGCCGAGGCCGTAGCGCTGCGCCTGGGCGAGACGCTCGACCCTGCGCCCGAGGAGCTGCCGGCGCTCTGGACGCATCCCGCGCTGCTGCTGGCCCAGACCTGCGGCTATCCCTGGGCGACCCGCCTGCGCGGCCAGGTGCGCCTGGTCGCGGCGCCGCGTTATCGCTTCGAGGGTTGCCAGGCGGCCGAGCACTGCGCCTTCATCCTGGTGCCCGAGACGCTGGAGGTGACCAGCCTGGCCGATCTGCGCGGCAAGCGTGTCGCCCTCAACGGCCTGGATTCCAATACCGGCATGAATCTGCTGCGCCACGCCGTGGCGCCCCTGGCCGAGCGTGCCCGCTTCTTCGGCGAGATGATCGTCAGCGAAAGCCACGCCAACAGCCTGGCGCTGTTGCAGCAGGGGCACGCCGATGTGGCCGCGGTGGATGCCGTGACCTATGGCTATCTGCAACGCGCCCAGCCCGCGCGGGTCGCCGGTCTGCGCCTGCTGCAACGCACTCGCACCAGCCCGGCACTGCCCTTCATCACCGCCGCCAGTCGTTCGGACGCGGAAGTGCAGGCCTTGCGCACGGCCCTGAACGACAGCCTGGCCGCCGATCCTGCGTTGGCCGACATCCTTGCGCTCGACGGTGTCACGGCCGTGGAAGAGGCGACTTATCTACCCCTGCTGGATTGGCGCCGGGAGGCGGTGGAGCAGGGTTACCCAGTGATTGCCTAGGTTGGGTTGAGACGGCTTTACCGTCGAAGCCCAACACGGGGGCTTGGCCCTGTTGGGCTTCGCTGCGCTACGGGTCCCGACCCTGGCGTAGGGTGGGTTGAGACAGCTTTATCGTCGAAGCCCAACATCGAGGAGCTCGGCCTAGGTCCTGTTGAGCTTCGCCGTGCTCAGCGCAGCCTATGCCCGCTCACCCTCCTGCAACCGCTTTAACTCCACCAGGTCATGGCTGCAGAACAGCGTCAACCCCAGGTCCTGGCGCAGGGAAAGTTCGCGCAGGCGCGCCTGGTTGTCCAGGCGGCTGGCGCGGTCGGCTTCCATCAGGCGCTGGTAGAACCTCAGGCCCGGTGTGCAGTGACGTTCGGGCTGGCGCATCTCGTCGCGATAGAAATAGGCGTCGCCAGCGTGCAGCAACCAGCCTCCGTCGTGCTGGATGGCAATACCGGCATGACCCGGGGTATGGCCGGGCAGCGGGATCATCAGAATCTCCGGCGGCAGCCCAGGCAGGTCACGCACGCTGGCGAAGCCATTCCACCGCTCGCCCTGGGGTTCATGGAAATGCCAGTGGCGAATGCCTTGCCACTGTGCCGGACGGTAGCGGCGTCGAACGATGAAGCCATGGCGCTGCCGCTGCGCATCCCACTCGCGCTGCAGGACATGGACCTAGGCCTGGGGAAAGTCGTCCAGGCCGCCGGCGTGGTCGAAATCCAGATGGGTCAGCACGATATGGCGGACGTCGCCCGGACGAAAACCCAGGCGGCGGAGCTGCGCCAGGGCGCTGAGTTCGGGATCGTACTGGATGCGATTCATCAGCCGGAAGAACGGACTCAGCCGCCGGCCGCGTTCCCTGAGATCGGCTTCGCCAAAGCCGGTATCCACCAGCACCAGGCCGTCCCGGTCGGTTTCCACCAGCAGGCAATGACAGGCGAGGTGGGCGGCAAGGCCATGGCTGAAACCGTCGTACAGTGCCCCGCCCAGGGGGCACATGCAGCCGCAGTTGAGGTGATGGATACGCATGATCGGCTCCGCGAGGGTGACCTCCGGTAGAAGAGGCGAGCGCGTGCAAAGTTCGAGCGCAGCGGTCGTCCGCGCGAGTGTCATTGCGGCGAGGGAGAGGTCGACGGGTCTGGGTGGCGCCGCTTGATCGACCAGAGCACGACGCTGTGTTCAGCGCCCGCGAGCCTCACAGGGGCGGCCCCAGGGGCTCTGGCTGAACCCTGAGCCCGCGGCGCTGACCAAGGTAGGATCGCCAGCGGAACGGCTCTGCCGCCCTGGCCCTCCCAGTGCAGACGGAGTCACCCATGCCCACAGCCTTTCCCCGCCGTTCCCTCCTGGCCGCCGGCCTCTCCCTTGGCCTGCTCGCCGCCGGCACCGCCCAGGCCGACAGCTGGTGCGCCAGCAAGCCGGTGAAGTTCGCCGGGGTGAACTGGGAGAGCGGCATGCTGCTCTCCGAATTGATGGGCTTCGTCCTGCAGCACGGCTATGACTGCAAGGTGGACAGCATCCCCGGCAACTCCATCACCCTGGAGCAGGCCCTGGGCAACAACGACATCCAGGTGTTCGCCGAGGAGTGGATAGGCCGCAGCGAGGCCTGGAACAAGGCCGCCGCCGCTGGCAAGGTGGTCGGCGTGGGCGCTCCTATAGAAGGTGCCACCGAAGGCTGGTACGTGCCACGCTATCTGGTGGAAGGCGAGGGCGCCAAGGCCCCCAACCTGAAGAGCATCGCCGACCTGGGTCAGTACGCCGAGCTGTTCCGTGATCCGGAAGAACCGGGCAAGGGCCGCTTCTACAATTGCCCGGCCGGCTGGACCTGCGAACTGGAAAACACCCAGATGCTGCAGAGCTACGGCCTGAGCGACAAATACACCAACTTCCGCCCGGGTACTGGACCGGCGCTGGATGCGGCCATCGTCTCGGCCACCCGGCGCAAGCAGCCGATCCTGACCTACTACTGGTCGCCGACGCCGCTGCTGGGCCGAGTCGACATGGTGCAGCTCAAGCCCCGTGACGGCGAAGCCAAGCGCATCCAGGTGCAGGCCGGCCTCTCCAAGCCTTTCCACGACGGCGCCCCCGAGCTGGTGGCCGTGCTGAGTCGAGTCAACGTACCCATCGAACTGCTCAACCGCACCCTGGCCGAGCAGGCCGAAGCCAAGCAGGACGCCCCCGCCGCGGCCGAGGCGCTACTCAAGGCCCATCCCGAACTGTGGCAGGCCTGGGTGACCGACGCCGCGGCGCGCAGCAAGATCCAGGCGGCGCTCTAGGATGTTTCCCGAAGGCCTGACCTTTTCCTTCGCCGACGCCGTCAATCGCGGTGTCGACTGGCTGGTGACCCGCTACGGCGACGTCTTCCGGACCATCTCCGACACCCTGCTGCAGGCCATCGTCTGG
Source organism: Pseudomonas sp. LA5 (assembly GCF_028640825.1). Classification (NCBI taxonomy): domain Bacteria; kingdom Pseudomonadati; phylum Pseudomonadota; class Gammaproteobacteria; order Pseudomonadales; family Pseudomonadaceae; genus Pseudomonas; species Pseudomonas sp. LA5. The sequence goes on along the minus strand of NZ_JAQYZY010000019.1, from coordinate 57,398 downwards.
CTTGAAGGCCTGCTGCGCGGCACCCCCTGGTGGGCGCTGCTGCTGATCGTCGCGGCCCTGGCCGCCCATGCCACCCGGCGAGTGTTGCCGACCCTGCTGATCACCGGACTGCTGTTCCTGGTCGGCGCCCTGGGGCTGTGGGACAAGCTGATGCAGACCCTGGCCCTGGTGCTGGTGGCCACCGCCATCGCGGTGATCATCGGCATCCCCCTGGGCATTCTCTGCGCTCGTAGCGCCCGTCTTCGTCTGGTGCTGATGCCACTACTGGACATCATGCAGACCATGCCCAGCTTCGTGTACCTGATCCCGGTGCTGATGCTGTTCGGCCTGGGCAAGGTGCCGGCGATCTTCGCCACGGTGATCTATGCCGCGCCGCCGCTGATCCGCCTCACCGACCTGGGCATCCGCCAGGTCGATCGCGAGGTCATGGAGGCTGTCAACGCCTTTGGCGCCAGTCGCTGGCAGCAGCTGTTCGGCGTGCAGCTGCCGCTGGCGCTGCCGAGCATCATGGCCGGCATCAACCAGACCACCATGATGGCTCTGTCCATGGTGGTGATCGCCTCCATGATCGGCGCCCGGGGTCTTGGTGAAGAGGTGCTGGTGGGCATCCAGACTCTGGACGTGGGCAAGGGCCTGCAGGCGGGACTGGCCATCGTCATTCTCGCCGTGGTCATCGACCGCATCACCCAGGCCTATGGCCGCCAGCGCCACGAGGTGGAGCGATGAAGATCGTCGTCGAGCGGGTCTCCAAGATCTTCGGCAAACGCGAGCAGGCTGCCCTGGCCCTGCTCCGCGAGGGGCACGACAAGGCCGACATCCTCGCCCGCACGGGTTGCGTGGTGGGGGTGGACGATCTGTCCCTGGAAATCGCCGAAGGCGAGATCTTCGTCATCATGGGCCTCTCCGGTTCCGGCAAGTCGACCCTGGTGCGCCACTTCAATCGGCTGATCGATCCGAGCAGCGGGCGCATCCTCATCGATGGCCAGGACATCCTCCAGCTGCCGCTGCCGGCGCTGCGCGAATTGCGCCGCCAGCGCATCAGCATGGTGTTCCAGAGCTTTGGCCTGCTGCCCCATCGGCGGGTGCTGGACAACGTCGCCTACGGCCTCAAGGTGCGGGGCGAGCCCAAGGCGGTCTGTCGCGAACGGGCGCTGCACTGGCTCGAGGTGGTGGGCCTGGCCGGCTACGAGCGCAAGTGGCCGCACCAGCTCTCCGGTGGCATGCGCCAGCGGGTCGGCCTGGCCCGTGCCCTGGCGGCGGATACCGAGATCATCCTGATGGACGAGGCCTTTTCCGCCCTCGATCCGTTGATCCGCGCCGAGATGCAGGAGCAACTGCTGGAGCTGCAACAGCGCCTGCACAAGACCATCGTCTTCATCACCCATGACCTGGACGAGGCACTGCGCCTGGGTAATCGCATCGCCATCCTGCGCGACGGTCGACTGGTGCAGGTGGGTACCCCCGCGGACATCCTCGGCCAGCCGGCCGACGACTACGTGGCGCGCTTCGTCCAGCGGCGTACCGCTGCGACAGTTTGAAACAATTGCGGCAGAGGCCTTCACGAGCATTTCACAGGCGCGAGGCTCTGATGGTGAGACCTGCGGCCTGACCCTGTCAGGCCTTTCTCTTCCCACTGGAACCGTGCCGCAATGGACTATCTGCTACAACTCGCCGCCGACCCGACCGTCTGGGCTGCCCTGGCCACCCTGATCGTGATGGAGGTGGTGCTGGGCATCGACAACCTCATCTTCATCTCCATCCTGACCAACAAGCTGCCCGCTCACCAGCAGCAGAAGGGCCGTCGCATCGGCATCAGCCTGGCGCTGATCCTGCGCCTGGGTCTGCTCGGCACCGTGGCCTGGATCGTCCAGCTTACCGAACCCATCATCGAGGTGTTCGGCAAGAGCTTTTCCTGGAAGGACCTGATCCTCATCGCCGGTGGCCTGTTCCTGCTGTGGAAGGCGACCAAGGAGATCCACCACAACGTCGATCCCGAGCCCGACAGCGCCCTGACCAAGGGCGGCGAGACGGCGACCCTGGCCTTCGGCTCGGCCATTGTGCAGATCCTCTTGCTGGACCTGGTGTTCTCGGTGGACAGCATCATCACCGCCGTCGGCATGACCGAGCACCTGCCGGTGATGGTGATCGCGGTGGTGGTGGCGGTGACCGTCATGTTGCTGGCGGCCGATCCCCTGGCCAAGTTCATCGACCGCAACCCGACCGTCGTGATGCTGGCGTTGGGGTTCCTGATCATGATCGGCATGACCCTGATCGCCGAGGGTTTCGGCGCCCATGTGCCCAAGGGCTACATCTACGCGGCCATGGCCTTCTCGGCGCTGATCGAGGGCCTGAACATGCTGTCGCGGCGAGCCAAGCGTCGCCAGCAGGCTGCCGGCAAGTAAGGGCAGGGCGTGTCGGAAAAGGCCTTGTTACATTCCGGCACGCCTATTGCTAACAATAACTGGAAAGTCTAGGCACTATCGGTCAAGACCTTTGTCATAGCAGCGTCACACGTGAGGTTTACAACTGAAGTCATGAACATACAAGCCCAAGCCCAGAACGCCATGCATGCCCTCAGCGCCGCTTTCGCGCCGATGAGCTGCGTCATCGACGCCCCCAGCAAGCGAGGTTTTTCCTTCATCGTCGTCAACGAGCATGGCGTGGCCAAGCACACCCGCCGGATCTACCGCGACGAATACAGCACCCCGAGCCGCCTGCAGGCCATCATCGACAGTACCCGTCTGGCCATCGCCGGCTGAGATTCAGCCGGCTCCCGCTTTACCCCTCCCGCCTTACTTTCTGCGCCCCACCCGAGCTACGGGTGTACCGGCGGCAGATATGCCAACGTTCCCCCCAACAGCCACAGCAGCACTAGCACCAAGGGTGCATGGACCAGCAGCTGCACGAAGGAAAAGCCGACCAGGTCGCGCGCCTTCAGCCCCAGCACGCCCAGTAGCGGCAGCATGTAGAAGGGATTGATCAGATTCGGCAGTGCCTCGGCGGCGTTGTAGATCTGCACGGCCCAACCCAGGTGATATTGCAGGTCGTTGGCCACCTGCATCACATAGGGCGCCTCGATGATCCACTTGCCCCCGCCCGAGGGGATGAAGAACCCCAGCAGCGCCGAGTAGACGCCCATCAATAGGGCGTAGGTGTCGTGGGTGGCGATCTGGGTGAAGAACGCTGCGATATGGTGCGCCAGAGTCTGGCCATCGGCGCCATTGACCTTGGTCAGGATCGCGGCGATGGAGCCGTACAGCGGAAACTGGATCAGCACCCCGGTGGTGGCCGGCACGGCGCGGGCCACGGCGTCGAGGAAGTGCCGCGGCCGCCAGTGCAGCAAGGCCCCCACGCTGATGAACAGCAGGTTGTAGGTGTTCAGCCCGGAGATGGCCTCGATGGCCGGCTTGCTGGCGAATTCCTGTACCAGCCAGCCGGCGGCCAGCAAGACCAGCAGCACGATCAGGATCGGACTGTATTCGAGCCATTCGCCCGGACGGGTTGGCTTGTCTGCGGCCTTGGGCGCCGGGGTGACTTCGACACCGCAGGCGCGGGCATCGCGCGCGCTGTCCGGTCCTGGCGCGGTGACATAGGCGATCACCGCCGAGACCACCAGCAACACCAGCAGCAGGGCGCCGGATTGCCAGAGGAACAGTGTCTGGCTGAAGGGGATCACCCCGGTGATGGCCAGGATCGATGGCGGCAGACTGGCCGGATTGGCCTGCAGCTGGGCCGCCGACGACGACAGGCCCAGCGCCCAGACCGCGCCCAGGCCCAGGTAGGCCGCGGCGCCAGCGGCGCGATAGTCCATCTTGAGTTCTTCGCGGCGGGCCAGGGCACGCACCAGCAGGCCGCCGAACACCAGGCTCAGGCCCCAGTTGAGCAGGGAGGCGAGCATGGCCACCAGGGCGACCCAGCACACCGCGCCGCGGCCGGTCCGGGGCACCCGCGCCAGGCGCTCGATCAGGCGCCCGGCCGGACCGGAACTGGCCACCACATAGCCGCCGATGACCACGAAGGCCATCTGCATGGTGAAGGGGATCAGACTCCAGAAACCGTCGCCAAAGGCCTTGGCGGTCTTGGCCGCGGGGGCGCCCATGCCGAGGGCGGCCAGGGCCACCACGGCCACGGCGAGCACGGCGAACACCCAGGAATCGGGAAACCAGCGCTCGGCCCAATTGGAACAGGCCAGGGCGAAACGCGCGCTGCGCGAATCGCGGGAAGGGGTTGAGCTCATGGTGGATCCTTTTGTTGTTGTTTTTTGTGGGAATGTAGTGCGGGACGGTGATGCATTGATCGCGGCCATGGGCCGCTCCTACGGTGGTCTCCGGACCTGTAGGAGCGGCCCATGGCCGCGATAGGCTTTAACGCCGCTCCACCGCCAGGGCCACGCCCTGGCCACCGCCGATGCACAGGGTCGCCAAGCCACGCCGACCCTCCCGCCGACGCAACTCGTGCAGCAGGGTCACCAACACCCGGCAACCCGAGGCGCCGATGGGATGGCCCAGGGCGATGGCGCCGCCGTTGACGTTGACCTTCTCGTCATCCCAGCCCAGCTCCTGACCCACGGCCAGGGCCTGGGCGGCGAAGGCTTCGTTGGCCTCGATCAGGTCCAGGTCGGCCAATTGCCAGCCGGCCTTTTCCAGGGTCTTGCGGGTGGCCGAGACCGGGCCGATGCCCATGATCGCCGGGTCCACTCCGGCGCTGGCGTAGGCGGCGACATGCGCCAGCGGTGTCAGACCCAGGGCGGCCGCCCTGGCCGCGCTCATCACCAGCACCGCGGCGGCGCCGTCGTTGAGGCTGGAGGCGTTGCCGGCGGTGACGCTGCCGTCCTTGGCGAAGGCCGGACGCAGGCGCGCCAGTCCCTCGGCGGTGGTATCGGCGCGGATGCCCTCGTCGGTGTCGAACAGCAGCGGCTCGCCCTTGCGCTGGGGAATGGCCACCGGGGTGATCTCCTCGCGGAAGCGGCCGGATTCCACCGCTGCCGCGGCGCGCTGCTGGGAACGCGCGGCAAAGGCGTCCTGGGCCTCGCGGCTGAGCTGGTACTTCTGCACCAGGTTCTCCGCGGTCTGGCCCATGTGGTAGTCGTTGAAGGCATCCCACAGCCCATCGCTGAGCATGGAGTCGACCAGCTCGGCATGGCCCAGCCGCAGGCCGGTGCGTACCTTGGGCAGCACATAGGGCGCCAGGCTCATGTTCTCCATGCCGCCGGCGATGACGATCTCGGCGTCGCCGCAGCGGATCGCCTGGACCGCCAGCTGCACCGCCTTGAGGCCGGAGCCGCAGACCTTGTTCAGGGTCAGGGCCGGCACTTCGTGGGGCAGGCCGGCCTTGACCGCTGCCTGGCGCGCCGGATTTTGGCCGGCGCCGGCGGTGAGCACCTGGCCGAGGATGACTTCATCCACCTGCGCCGGGGCCACGCCGGTCTGCTCCAGCAGGGCGCGGATGACGGTGGCGCCGAGCTCCACGGCGGGCACATTGGCCAGGGAGCCCTGGAAACTGCCGACCGCGGTGCGGGTGGCGGCGACGATGACGACGTCTTGCATGGCTGGGATCTCCTCAGGCCTGGATGGGGGCGCCGGTGGCGGCGCGCAGTTCATCGAGGCTGACGCCTTCGGCCAGCTCCACCAGCCGGAGACCGCCCTCGGTCACCTCCAGCACGGCCAGATCGGTGATGATCAGGTCGACCACGCCGACCCCGGTCAGCGGCAGGTCGCAAGCCGGCAGGATCTTGTGGGCGCCCTTGGCGGTATGCTCCATCAGCACCACCACGCGCTGCACCCCAGCCACCAGGTCCATGGCGCCGCCCATGCCCTTGACCATCTTGCCGGGGATCATCCAGTTGGCCAGGTCACCCTGGGCCGACACCTGCATGGCGCCGAGGATGGCCAGGTTGACGTGACCGCCGCGGATCATGCCGAAGCTGGCGGCGCTGTCGAAATAGCTGCTGCCGGGCAGGGCGGTGACGGTCTGCTTGCCGGCGTTGATCAGGTCCGGGTCGACCGTCTCGGTGGTGGGGAAGGGGCCGATGCCGAGCAGGCCGTTCTCCGACTGCAGCCAGACGTCCATGCCGGCGGGGATGTAGTTGGCGACGAGGGTCGGCAAGCCGATGCCGAGGTTGACGTAGAAGCCGTCCTGCAGCTCCCGGGCGGCGCGTTGCGCCATCTGTTCGCGGGTCCAGGCCATCTTACTTCTCCTCGCTCAGGGTGCGTTTCTCGATGCGTTTCTCGGGATTGGCGTTGACCACCAGGCGCTGCACGAAGATGCCGGGCAGGTGGATCTGGTCGGGGTCCAGCTCGCCGACTTCCACCAGCTCTTCCACCTCGGCGACGCAGACGCGACCGGCCATGGCGCACAGCGGATTGAAGTTGCGCGCGGTCTTGTTGAATACCAGATTGCCGGCCTTGTCGGCGCGTTGCGCCTTGACCAGGGCCACGTCGGCGGTCAGTGCCAGTTCCATGACATGCGGCTGGCCATTGAAGTCGCGGACCTCCTTGCCCTCGGCCACCAGGGTGCCGTAGCCGGTGCGGGTGTAGAACGCCGGGATGCCCGCGCCACCGGCGCGCAGCTTCTCGGCCAGGGTGCCCTGGGGGGTGAATTCCAGCTCCAGTTCGCCGGCCAGATACTGACGCTCGAATTCCTTGTTCTCGCCCACGTAGGAGGAAATCATCTTGCGGATCTGCCGGGTCTCCAGCAGCTGGCCGAGGCCGAAGCCGTCCACCCCGGCGTTGTTGCTGATGGCGGTCAGTTCGCGGGCGCCGGTGTCGCGCAGGGCGGCGATCAGCGCCTCGGGAATGCCGCAGAGGCCGAAGCCGCCCACGGCCAGGGTGATGCCGTCGCCGACCAGCCCGTCGAGGGCGGCCGCGGCGTTGGGATAGAGCTTGTTCATGACGGAGATCCTCTTGTCGTTATTGAGCGGTCCAGCCGCCGTCCATGGTCCAGGCGGCGCCGCGCACCTGGGCGGCGGCGTCGCTGCACAGGAACAGCGCCAGCTCGCCCAGCTGGTCGGTGGTGACGAAATCCTGCGACGGCTGCTTTTCGCTGAGCAGGTCGCGACGTGCCTGATCCGGATCGCTGCCACGGCTGTCCAGTTGCTGCTGGATCAGCGGGGTGAGCACGAAACCTGGGCACAGTGCGTTGCAGGTGATGCCGGTGCGGGCGGTTTCCAGGGCGGTGACCTTGGTCAGACCCACCACGCCATGCTTGGCGGCGACATAGGCGGCCTTGCCGGTGGAGGCCACCAGGCCATGCACCGAGGAGATGTTGACGATGCGGCCCCAGTTGCCTTCGCGCATGCCCGGCAGCGCCAGACGGGTGGTGTGGAACACGGCCGAGAGATTGAGGGCGATCACCGCGTCCCAGCGCTCCACCGGAAAGTCCTCCACCGGCGCCACGTGCTGGATGCCGGCGTTGTTGACCAGGATGTCCACGCCGCCGAAGTCGCGTTTGGCGTAGGCGAAGAGGTCTTCGATCTCCTCCGGCCTGGACAGGTCGGCCCCGTGGAAACCCGAGCGACCGGGGAGGCTGGCCTGGGCCGCAGCGGGATCGCCGAAGCCGTTGAGGATGAGGGTGGCGCCAGCGGCGGCCAGGCGCTGGGCGATGCCCAGGCCGATGCCGCTGGTGGAGCCGGTGACCAGGGCGGTCTTGCCGGTGAGGTCCATGGTGGTCTCCTTAGACGAGGCCGGTCAGGTAGTAGAGGGCGATGACGAAGAACACCGCCACGGTCTTGATCAGGGTGATCTTGAACACGCCGCCATAGGCTTCGCGGTGGGTCAGGCCGGTCACCGCCAGCAGGGTGATCACCGCGCCGTTGTGCGGCAGGGTGTCCATGCCGCCACTGGCCATGGCCGCCACCCGGTGCAGGACTTCCAGGGGAATGCCCGCGCCATTGGCGGCGGCGATGAAGGTGTCGCTCATGGCCGCCAGGGCGATGCTCATGCCGCCCGAGGCGGAACCGGTGATGCCGGCCAGCAGGGTCACGCTCACCGCCTCGTTGATCAGCGGATCGGGGATGGCCTTGAGGCCCTGGGCGAACAGCACGAAGCCGGGCAGGGCGGCGATCACCGCGCCGAAGCCGTATTCCGACGCCGTGTTCATCCCGGCCAGCAGGGCGCCGGAGACGGCGGTCTTGCTGCCTTCCGCCAGGCGCCCGCGGATGGCGCCGAAGCCGGTCGCCAGCACCAGCAGGATGCCCGCCAGCAGCGCGCCTTCCACCGCCCAGATACCGGTCAGCTTGGCCACCTCCTGGGTCACCGGCTTGGCCATGCCGGGCAAGGCCAGGTTATGGGTAGCGCCATACCAGTCGGGAATCCAGCGGGTCAGCAGCAGGTTGAGCACGCCTACCAGCACCAGCGGCGCCAGGGCCAGCCAGGGGTTGGGCAGCGGCAGGTCGGCGGCGGTCTCGGGTTCGTTGCGCAGCGGCACGCTGGCATAGCCTTCGCCGCTGTTGCGGGCCTTGCGCCGGGCGCTGCCGAGGTAGGTCAGGCCAACGGCGATGACGAACAGCGAACCGGCCAGGCCCAGCCAGGGCGCGGCCCAGGCGGTGGTCTGGAAGAAGCTGGTGGGGATGATGTTCTGGATCTGCGGCGTGCCGGGCAGGGCATCCATGGTGAAGGAGAAGGCGCCCAGGGCGATGGTCGCCGGGATCAGCCGCTTGGGGATGTCGCTCTGGCGAAACATCTCGGCGGCGAAGGGATAGACCGCGAAGACCACCACGAACAGCGAGACGCCGCCATAGGTGAGCAGGGCGCAGACCGCGACGATCACCGGGATGGCCCGTTCGCGACCGAGCAGGCGGATGGCCGCGGCGACGATCGCGCGGGAAAAGCCCGACAGCTCGATCAGCTTGCCGAACAGGGCGCCCAGCATGAAAACCGGGAAGTAGAGTTTGAGAAAGCCCACCATCTTGTCCATGAACACCCCGGTGAAGGCGGGCGCCACGGCGGACGGATCGGTAAGCAGCACGGCGCCGAGGGCGGCGAGGGGGGCAAAGAGGATGACACTGAAACCCCGGTAGGCGGCGAACATCAGCAGCGCCAGGGCGGCGAGTGCAATCAGGACACTCATGGCTTCTCCTAGAGCTTCGCCTGGGGCGAAGCGGTTCTTGTTGTTATAAGGGCGATGCAGGAATCGCCCGAATGCAGGAGCCAGAACCGTGCCAGCTTTGTAAGTTGTTGTTTTGTATAAGATTTTATTTTGATCTCTGCCCGCTACCGATAGATTGTCTCAAAAGCTGGACCCCGTAGGTTGGGCTGAGCGAAGCGAAGCCCAACATCAGTCCACGGGCGGCAATGTTGGCCTTCGACGATAAAGCGGTTTCAAACCAGCCTACGCCGTGACTCTGTAGGAGCGGCCCATGGCCGCGACAAACGATCTATCGCGGCCATGGGCCGCTTCTACGGACTGCGTCTCTATATCTGGACATGTCTCATGTTTGAGACATCAGCCCCAGCGCCACCAGCTTCTTGTACAGCGTGGACCGCCCCAGGCCCAGGCGGCGCGCGGCTTCGTCCACCTTGCCGCCACAGGCGGCCAGGGCGTCCTGCAGCAGCTCGCGATCAAAGCGCTGGCGGGCTTCGGCGTAGGTTTCGCCGGTCCGGTAACGGATCGACTCGCCGGTTGTCGAGGGGGCGGGGGCGATGCCCAGGGCCGCCGTCAGCGCCGCGGCATCCAGCTGACTGTCGTCACCCAGCAGCACGGCGCGCTCCAGCACGTTGCGCAACTCGCGCACGTTGCCGGGCCAGGGTTGGCGCTGCAGCAGCGCCAGGCCGTCGGCGGTGAATTCGGGCATTGGCTGTCCGTTCAGCTTGCGCAGGTCAGCGAGGATGGCCTCGGCCAGCCCCCCCAGGTCGTCGAGGCGTTCTCGCAGGGGTGGAATGCGGATCGGCAGGACATTGAGCCGGTAATAGAGATCGGCGCGAAAGCGCCCCTCGGCCACGGCCGCCTCCAGGTCACGCGAGGTGGCGGCGATCATGCGCACGTCACAGGCCAGCACCTCGTTGGAGCCCAGCGGCTCGTACTCCTTTTCCTGCAGTACCCGCAGCAGCTTGGCCTGCAAGGCCAGGGGCATGTCGCCGATCTCGTCGAGAAACAGGGTGCCGCCCTGGGCGATCTGCAGCTTGCCCGGGCGGGCCCGTCGCTCGGCGCCGGTGAAGGCGCCGGGCGCGGTACCGAAGAATTCGGCTTCCAGCAGGCTTTCCGGAATGGCCGCGGCATTGATGCTGACAAAGGGCCGCCCGGCGCGTGGCGAGGCTCCGTGGATGGCGTGGGCCAGCAACTCCTTGCCGGTGCCGGTCTCGCCCAGCAGCAGCACCGCGGCCTCGCTGGCGGCGGCGCGCCGGGCGCGACGCTTGACCTCCAGGCTGGCCGGTCCGCTGCCGACGAAGTGGCCGAAGCCATACTTGGCGGTGCGTGCATGCTGCAGCGAGCGCCGGGTGGTTGCCAGCTCTTCCTGGATGCGCAGGTAGCGGGTCACCAGCGGCGCCAGTTGCTGCAGCTGGTCGAACAGGGCGAAGCCGATGGCGCCAATCAACTCGCCTTCGTCGGTATGGATCGGCAGACGCATCACCACCAGCGGTCCGTTGCGGGTCTCCAGCATGTCCAGCAGGATCGGCTGGCCATTGCGCGCCACCTCGCGCAGCAGGCTATGGGGAATGATCTGTTCCACCGGCTGACCGATTGCGGCGGCGGCATCCGGCAGGCCGAAGTGCTGGGCGTATCTCTGGTTGATCCAGACGATGCGCGCCTCGCGGTCGACGATCACCGTGCCATTGCTGGTCTGCTCGATGATCTCGAACAGCGAGCGGATCGCCCGCTGACGGATCTCGGCGTAGTCCTCCAGGTCCGGTAGGCCGGGCGAGGGGCGACTCATGGCTTCAGCGCATGGCGCAGCTGGTGCAGCCGGCGCTGGACGATACGCTCGCGCCGCGCCGCGTCCCACTCGTGAAAGCCCGCACCACTGCGCAGGCCGGTACGGCCGGCCGCCACTTGGTCTTCCAGCAGCTGCAGCGGCGCCTCGTCCCGCGCCAGGGTTGGCCAGAGGTGGCTGGCGATGTCGCGAAAGGTGTCCAGGCCGCCCATGTCCGCCGCTTCCAGCGGACCGACCATGGCATAGCGCCGGCCCAGCGAGGCGCGCATCACCCGGTCCACCGTCTCGGCATCCGCCGCGCCGCTCTGCACGATGTGCAGGGCCTCGCGCAGCAGGGCGAATTGCAGGCGGTTGCCGACGAAGCCGGGAATGGCGTGCTGCAAGACCACGACCTCCAGGTCGGCGGCCTCCAGCAGCTGGCGCACGGATTCCAGATGGGCGGGCAGGGTGGCCGTGCCGGGCACCAGCTCGACCAGCGGGATGAAGTGCGGCGGATTCCAGAAGTGGGCGATCAGCAGGCGCTCGGGATGGTGCAGGTGCGCGGCCAGCTCGTCCGGTGGCAGGCCGCTGGTATTGCTGGCGATCAGGGCATCGGGGCGCAGCACGGCTTCGAGCTGGGCATAGAGCCGGTGCTTGAGCTTCAGGCGCTCGGGCACGGCTTCGAACAGCAGGTCGCAATCGGCGAGATCGGCCAGGTCGGTGGTGGTGGTCAGGCGGGCGATCACCGCCTCGGTGTCCACCGCGATGTCGGCTTCTTCCAGCTCGGCGAGCAGGGTGCGCGCGGTGGCTGCCACCTCGGCGAGGCGGACGGGGTCGACGTCCTGCAGCCGCACGGCATGGCCGTGGCGCGCCAGATGCACGGCGATGCCGATGCCCATGAGACCGGAACCCAGGACGGCGAGGCGAGGCGTGGTCATGATCTTTTCCTTGTGAGACGGCCGCGGCAACCGTCTCACACTTGACTGCCCCCGGCCAAGGCACGGAGCGCCGCCTTGCACCAAAGGCGGGCCCTGGTAATGGATTCGTTGCGGCCCCTGGGCTCTGTCACGCCCCTTGGCCGGGGCTGGCATGGGCACTGCTACAGGACAGGCACGTCCATCCCGAGGAGTCCCTTATGAGCAACGCCGGCAACGACTATCCCCTGAGCGAAGTGCCGCCCTACGCCCGCAAGGGTCTGGCCTCCCTGGCCATGGTGCTGCTGGGCTTCACCTTCTTCACCGCCACCATGTTCGCCGGTGGCAAGCTGGGGGTGGCCTTCGGTTTCGCCGACCTGCTGCTGGTCATCGCCCTCGGCAATCTGCTGCTGGGTCTCTATGCCGCCGCCCTCGGCCATATCGCCTGTCGCAGCGGCCTCAACTCGGTGCTGATGGGGCGCTTCGCCTTTGGCGAACGCGGCAGCAAGCTGTGCGACCTCATCCTCGGCTTCACCCAGATCGGCTGGTACGCCTGGGGTACGGCCACCGCTGCGGTGGTGCTGGGCAAGTACTTCGGCCTGGAGCAGGGCGCGGTGCTGGCGCTGATGGCGGTGTTCGGCCTGGGCTTCTGCGCCACCGCCTACATCGGCTACCGGGGCCTGGAGATCCTCTCCTGGATCGCCGTGCCGGCCATGGCGCTGCTGCTGATCCTGTCCATGAGCGTGACCACCACCAAGGCCGGCGGCCTGGCCGGCCTGCTGGCGATCCAGCCCAGCAGCAGCCTGGACCTGTCCACCGCCATCACCCTGGTGTTCGGCACCTTTGTCAGTGGTGCCACCCAGGCCACCAACTGGACGCGCTTCGCCCGCTCCACCCGGGTGGCGGTACTTGCCAGCCTGATCGGCTTCTTCCTCGGCAACGGCCTGATGGTGCTGATCGGCGCCTATGGCGCCATCGTCTACCAGCAACCGGACGTAGTGGAGGTGCTGATGTTGCAGGGCTTCGCCACCGCCGCCCTGGCCATGTTGCTGCTCAACATCTGGAGCACCCAGGACAACACCATCTACAACTTCGCCGTGGCCGGCTGCAACCTGGTGCGCACCAGCCGCCGCAAGACGGTGACCCTGGCCGGCGCCCTGATCGGGACCGCCCTGGCGCTGCTGGGCATGTACGACCTGCTGGTGCCCTATCTGGTGCTGCTCGGCACGGTGATCCCGCCCATCGGCGGGGTGATCGTCGCCGACTTCTGGCTGCGCCACCGCGGCCGCTATCCGCTGCTCGCCGAGGCCCGCCTGCCGCACTACAACTGGCCGGGTCTGGCCGCCTATGGGCTGGGCACCCTGGCGGCCTTCAATTCACCCTGGGTCGCGCCCCTGGTGGGCATCGGGGTGGCGGCGCTCGGCTATGGCGTGTTCAATGGCCTGAGTCGCGGTCGTCGTACCGCCGCCCCCGCTTCGCTCTAGGAGATCGACCATGCGCATCCTCAACGCCCGCCTGCGTGACCGCGAAGGCCTCCATGACATCCGCCTGGAAGGCGGACGCATCGCCGCCATCGCCGAGCAACTGATGCCGCCCGCGGTAGGGCCGGACGACCTCGACGCCGCCGGCAACCTGGTGGTGCCGCCCTTCGTCGAGCCGCACATCCACCTCGATGCCACCCTGACCGCCGGCGAGCCGCGCTGGAACATGAGCGGCACCCTGTTCGAAGGCATCGAATGCTGGGGCGAGCGCAAGGCCACCATCACCCAGGAAGACACCAAGACCCGCGCCACGCGCACCATCCGCGCCCTGGCCGCCCACGGCATCCAGCACGTGCGCACCCATGTCGATGTCACCGATCCGTCGCTGGCCGCGCTCAAGGCCATGCTGGAGGTGCGCGAGGAAACCCGGCACCTGATCGATCTGCAGATCGTCGCCTTTCCCCAGGAGGGCATCGAGTCCTTCAAGAATGGGCGCGAGCTGATGGAGGAGTCGATCCGCCTGGGCGCCGATGTGGTCGGCGGCATCCCGCACTTCGAGTACACCCGCGACCAGGGGGTGAGCTCGGTGAAATTCCTCATGGACCTGGCCGAGCGCACCGGCTGCCTGGTGGACGTCCATTGCGACGAAACCGACGATCCCCACTCGCGCTTCCTGGAGGTGCTGGCCGAAGAGGCGCGCAGCCGCGGCATGGGTTCGCGGGTCACCGCCAGCCACACCACCGCCATGGGCTCCTACGACAACGCCTACTGCGCCAAGCTGTTCCGCCTGCTGACCCATGCCGGCATCAACTTCATCTCCTGCCCGACCGAGAGCATCCACCTGCAGGGCCGCTTCGACAGCTTTCCCAAGCGCCGCGGCGTGACCCGGGTCAACGAGCTGCTGGAGGCCGGCCTCAATGTCTGCTTCGCCCAGGATTCCATCGTCGATCCCTGGTATCCACTGGGGAACGGCAACATCCTGCGCGTGCTGGAAGCAGGGCTGCACATCTGCCACATGCTCGGCTATCGCAACCTGCAATCGGCACTGGACCTGGTCACGGTCAATAGCGCCAAGGCCCTATGCCTGGGCGATCGCTACGGCCTGGAGGAGGGGCGGCCAGCCAACCTGCTGGTGCTCTCCGCCGACAGCGACTACGAGATGGTCCGCAGCCAGGGCCTGCCGCTGTATTCCATCCGTAACGGCAGGGTGCTGATGCAGCGCCGCCCGGCGCAGGTGGAGTTGGCGGATCGGTAACGGGTGACGGTCAGGGCGGTCCGCCGATGCGGACAGGCTCATGCCAGTCGCTGGCGATTCTTCAGGACTGGCAAAGACCTGATCCTCACTCGGACAACCCCCTCTCCCTCTGGGAGAGGGCTGGGGTGAGGGCGCGCCCCATGCCGAAGTCCCAGTGGAAAAGGCTGCGCCGTTTTCCACGCTACGACGCTGGTGCTTGCGCGGACAGCCCTCTCCCTCTGGGAGAGGGTTGGGGTGAGGGCGCGCCCCACGCCGAAGTCCCCGGTGGAAAAGGCTGCGCCGTTTTCCACGCTACGGCGCTGATCGCGGCCATGGGCCGCTCCTACAGGAGAATCAAGATCTGTAGGAGCGGCCCATGGCCGCGATTAGGGGCTCCTGGCAGCAGCGGACCGTCCTGACCGCAACTGCCATTACCCATGTCGCGTTCCATCGCGTCGGCCTTCGCTGGCGCTCGACCCAACCTACGAAAACCTACCGCCCGCTTTCCGCGAAATCCCGTAGCGCCGCACCGTCCAGGCGATAGCGGACCCATTCGCCCTGCGCCTTGGCGCCCAGGCTTTCGTAGAAGTCGATGGCCGGGGTGTTCCAGTCCAACACGCTCCATTCCAGGCGGCCGCAGTCGTTGGCCACCGCCTCCCGAGCCAGTTCGCGCAGCAGCCCCTTGCCCAGGCCGGTGCCGCGGGCGCTGGGGCTCACATAGAGGTCTTCCAGGTAGATGCCGTTGCGGCCCAGCCAGGTGGAATAGCTGTAGAAATACACGGCATAGCCCACCACCGCGCCGTCGTGCTCGGCGACCAATGCCCAGGTCGGAGTATCGGCGGCGAACAGCGTGGCCTCGATCTGGGACGGGCTGGCCAGTACCTCGTGAACGGCCTTTTCATAGTCGGCCAGTTCGACGATCAGTTCATGGATGCGGGTGGCGTCTTCGCGGCGGGCGGGGCGGATCTGGGTGGTCATGGGTGCCTTGGTCTGGTCGCGGGGCGGCGCCGACCTCAGGAGGGCACCACTGCCCGATTGGCGGATCCGGCCAGCATGGCGGCGACCTGCGCGGCCAGCTGGTCCAGGGTGAAGGGCTTGGTCATCAACTCCATGTTACCACCCAGGAAGGTGTTCCTACTGAGCGCACCTTCGGCGTAGCCGGTAAGGAACAGCACCGGCAGCCGCGGCCTGAGTTGCTGGATGACCTCCGCCAGCTGGCGACCGTTGAGGCCTGGCAGGCCGACATCGGTCACCAGCAGGTCCAGCTGGGGAATCTGGTCCAGCAGGCGCAACGCGGCCTTGCCTTCGGCTGCGCTCCACACCTGATAACCCAGGGCTTCCAGGGCTTCCTGATTGACCAGCCGGACCGCGACGTCGTCCTCCACGAGGAGGATGGTCTGTCCGGCGCCCTGGGCGAACTCCGTCGGTTCGGCCCGCTGCGACTCTCGGCGCTGCTCGGCCGTCGGCAGGAAGACGCAGACCTGCGTCCCGCTGGCGTCGCTGGCGAGGGTAAGACGGCCATTGCTCTGTCGGGCGAAGCCATAGACCATCGACAGCCCCAGGCCGGTGCCCTGGCCCTGCGGCTTGGTGGTGAAGAAGGGTTCGAGCACCTTGTCCAGCAGCCGCTCCGGGATACCGGTACCGCTGTCCCGCACCTCGATGCAGACATAGTCGCCCGGGGCCAGGGCCTCGTCGTCCGTCCCCGGCTCGGTGACCGTCAGCAGCGAAGTCGCCAGGGTCACGACACCGCCATCCGGCATGGCATCGCGGGCGTTGATCACCAGGTTGAGCAGCGCATTCTCCAGCTGGTTGGCATCGGCCAGGATCCAGGGCAGGTCCTCGCCCAGCGCCAGCTCCACCGAGATCTGTTCGCTCACGGTGCGCTGCAACAACTCCTGCAGCGCCAGGATCAGCTCGTTGGCGGACATCGGCCGGGACTCCAGCGACTGCCGGCGGGAAAAGGCCAGCAACCGCTGGGTAAGGGCGGCCGCCCGGTGCGCCGAGTGCTGCGCGGCCTCCATGTACCGCTCCAGGCCGGCGAGCTGTCCCTTGTTCTTGATTTTCATCAGATCCAGGGCGCCCAGCACCCCGGTGAGCATGTTGTTGAAGTCATGGGCGATGCCGCCGGTGAGCTGGCCGACCGCTTCCATCTTCAGCGACTGGCGCAACTGCTCTTCGGCGCGATTGCGCTCGGCGGTTTCCCGCTGCAATTCGCTGAGGGTAAGCGCCAGGGTGCGGGTGCGCTCCGCGACCTGGAGTTCCAGTTCTTCATTGAAGCGACGCAGCGCCAGTTCGGCGCGCTTCTCGTCGCTGACATCGGCGATCACCGTGGTCGCCCCGATGATCTGCCGGCCGGCGTCGTGCAGCGGCACTGCGCTCACCCGCAGCCAGGATTCCTCGCCGGTTGCACTGGTGTGATAGAAATCCTGGCCCTTGACCCGCTCGCCAGCCAGCGCCCGAGCACCCGGAAAGCGCTCGGGTGGCAACAGTCGGCCACTGTCGTCGAGCGCGGTCCAGCGCGACACCTCCCCAGGCTGCCGGGAAGGAATGTGCTGACCCGGCACGTACTGCTCATAGAAGGGATTGCTGACCAGGGTCCGACCCTCGGCATCCATGAAGCACACCCCGACCGGCAGATTCTCCAGCAGCGTCTGCAGGCGCTCGCGTTCCTGGGCGAGTTCGGCGAGGCGGTCGCGCATCTCGAACTGACGCAGGCGCGACCGCCAGGCCGCCGCGACGCTGCTCAGCAGCGAGGCGCCACTCAGCGGCCGTTCGAGGATGACCAGGTTGGTGGTCGCCGCCGGCAGCTGTCGGCGCAGGAGATCGTTGCCACGCCCCGAGCGCTTGGCATCGGAAGCCAGCAATACCAGCGGGATATCCGACCAGGTGGGCTGCCGCTCCAGAGCCTCTGCCAGGGCGCTCAGGTCCTGGCGCAGGGCTTCCTCGGTAAAGACGATGATGCCGGTGTCGTCGCCCAGGGCCGCCGCGACCTCGTCGAGGCTGGTGACGTAGCGGGTGAGATAGCCCTGGGTAAAAAGCCGCTGCAGGTTGGCCGCGTCACCGCGAAGCGGGGCACAGATGATCAGTTCGCAGGCGGGCGTCTTGGACTCGGTCAATCGCGCTCTTCCATCAGGGGCTGCCTGGCACCGAAATACTCCGGGGTGCCGGTCAGCACGCCACGGAAGTCCACCAGCGGCTGACCCACCCGGATGCCCTGGGTATCGATGCGCAATTCCCGTATCGCATCCTCATGCCCGCCGCCGCGGTGCTTGAGGATGGAAATGGCCTTGCGCAGACGGCCGTGCGCTTCGAAGAAGCGCACCAGCACCACCGTATCGGCAATGTAGGAAATATCCAGATTGGAGGTCATGGAGCCGACCAGGCCATGCTGGGGATTGATAAGGAAGGTCACCACCCCGGACTGGCTCAGGTAGGAGAGCAATTCGTGCAACTGCAGAATCAGCTGCTGCTCCTGCGGCATGGCCGCCAGGTAGCCATTGAGGCTGTCCAGCACCAGCATCCGGCAGTTGTTTTCCTCGACGTCCTGCCGCACGCGCCAGGCGAATTCGCCGGGCGACAACTCGGCGGGATGAATCTGGTGAACCACCAGCAGACCTTCGTCGATATAGCGCAGCAGCGGCATCCCCATGCTTTCCGCACGCTTGAGCAGGGTGCCGATACGTTCGTCGAATTCGTATACGGCGCATCTTTCCCCGCGCGCGCAGGCCGCCATCACGAACTGCAGGGCGAGCGTCGTCTTGCCGGCCCCCGCCGGACCGGTGATCAGGGTGCTGGTACCGCGCAAGGGCCCGCCGTGCAGCAGCGCGTCCAGGTCCTGGATGTTGCTGGGGACGACGGCGCCAAGGAATTCTTCGTAGTGCCCCGCAGCGATGATCCGCGGATAGATCTCCAGCCCGCCCCGGCGGATGGTGAAGTCGTGATAGCCGGCGACGAAATCTCGGCCACGCAGCTTCTGGATCTGCAGGCGGCGGCGGGCAGCGCCGAAGTCCAGGGTCAGGCGCTCCAGGGTCAGCACCCCGTGGCAGAGGCTGTGCAGGTGGTTGTCCCGCCCGCCTGGACTGGTGGTCAGGTCGTCCACCAGCAGCACGGTGATGCCGCGCCCGGCGAAGAACTGTTTGAGCGCCAGCACCTGGCGCCGATAGCGCAGGGGATCCTGGGCCAGCAGACGCATCTCCGACAGGCTGTCGAACACTAGCCGACTCGGCTTGAGTTCATCCACCCGCGCCTGAATCAGCTCGATGGTATCGCCCAGTTCGGATTCCCAGGGGTGCAGGATGGTCTGCTCCTGAGCACCGCCCAGCACCGCATCGGCGGCGGATAGCTCGAACAGCTCCACGCCCTCCAGGCTCCAGCCATGGGACTCGGCCACGCTCTGCAACTCTTCGCTGGTTTCCGATAGCGTGATGTAGAGCACCGACTCGCCCCGGCGTACCCCTTCAAAGAGAAACTGCAGGCCCAGGGTGGTCTTGCCCGACCCCGGTGTACCCTCCAGCAGATAGAGTCGATCGCGGGGTAAGCCGCCGCGCAACACCTGGTCCAGACCGGTATTGCCTGTCGCGATAATTGACGGGCTAGGGGAATTCATGGGTGACCGGACCTCAAGGTGGCGGAAGCGAAGGGGACAGCATGGCCGCGGCCCAGCCTGAGCTCCGGGCAGGCCCGAGAATCCGGCGGCAAGGTGCGGGCAGTGATGATGTCACGCCGGGAGTCGACGGCGGAGACCAGAGCCGCACTGAATTATAGTAAGTCTAATACCCTGGCCCGCCGCCGGCCACTCCGACACAGTGCAGCCTCGCCAAGCCGTTGCGATCAGGCGATCCCGTTCGGCCCATCCAGCACCCGGCGAATCTTGCGCGCCAGATCGTTGGGGATATAGGGCTTGGAGATCACCTCGAACTCCGAGCCGCCGATATCGGTGCGCTCCAGCGAGTTTTCGGCGTAGCCGGTGGTGAGCAGGATCTTCATCCCCGGGTGCAGGCGTTTCACCTCCCGCGCCAGCATCACGCCATTCATGCCGCCCGGCATGATCAGGTCGGTGAACAGGAGGTCGAACGGCTGCTCGCTTTCGCGCAGCACCCTGAGCGCCTCGCTGGCATTGAAGGTGATCTGCGCGGTGTAGCCATAGTCTTCCATTACCAGCTTGGCCAGTTCGGCGACATCCGGGCGGTCTTCCACCACCAGGATGCGCTCCGTACCACTGCGGCGGTCCGAACGCTGCTCCGCCTGCTGATGGGTGACGAGGCTGTCATCCACCGGGAAATACAGGCGCAGCGTGGTACCGACGTCTTCTTCCGAATAAATGCGTACCGTACCGCCGGATTGCTTGGCGAAGCCATAGACCATCGACAGACCCAGCCCCGAGCCCTTGCCTTCTTCCTTGGTGGTGAAGAAGGGGTCCATCACCCGATCGCGGATGCTGGCGGGCATGCCATGACCGTTGTCGGTGATCGCCAGGCTGACATAGCGACCGGGCATCAGGCCGTCGTAGGACATGTTCGCCAGTTCGCGCACCTCGACGTTGCGCGTCTCGATGCCCACGCTGGGTTGCGGGCGATCAGCCAGGGCATCCCGGGCATTGATCAGGATATTGAGCAGCGCCACTTCGGCCTGGGTCGGATCGATGCGGCAATTCCACAGTTCGGGTTCCAGCCGGGTGCGGATTTCCACGTCGCCCAGGGTCCGCTCCGCCAACTCGTGGGAGGTGCGGATCAGGTTGTTCAGATTGAGCACCCGGCCTTCGAGCTTCTGCTTGCGCGAAAAGGCCAGCAGCTGCTGGGTGAGGGTACTGGCGCGTTCCGCCGCCGACTTGGCATGGGTGGCGCTGCGGACGATGCGCTCCTGGTCGAAGCTGGGCTTTTCCGCGGTGCGCTGGATGATGTCGATATAGCCCATCATCACCTGCAGCAGGTTGTTGAAGTCGTGGGCGATACCACCGGTGAGCTGGCCGAGCGCCTCCATCTTCTGCGCCTGGCGCAGGGCATCCTCGGCGTCGCGCCGCCGGCTGACATCCAGCTGGGACGCGAAGTAATAGGTCAGCTCGCCCGCATCGTTGTACACCGGCGAGACGAACAACGCGTTCCAGAAGGTCGAGCCGTCCTTGCGATAGTTGATGATCTCCACCGAGATCTCGCGTTCCTGCTCCACCGCCTCGCGGATCTGGGCGACCACCGAGCGATCGGTCTCCGGCCCCTGCAGGAAACGGCAATTGCGTCCCAGCAGTTCGTCCACCCCGTAACCGGTCATGTCGGTAAAGGCATTGTTGGCGAACAGGATCGGGTTGTCCGGCTGATTGGGGTCGGTGATCAGCATCGGCATCCGCGTGGTTTCCACGGCGGCGAAGAAGATGTTCTTGCCCTCGTGCGAAACATCGCTCGTCGCGGAATTGTCGACCCGCGCCTTGCGGGGTGGGTGCTTCTGGCTCACGGAGGCGGAATCCTTGGCAGGCAAAATTGGGCGTCTTGGCCCTCAGACAGCCAAGCGGCGAGAAAACTTCATCGGCACCCCTCACGAGGCGGTCTGGCATCGCCCTTTTCGGAGCTGAAAGCCAAGCGTGGCGCGGCTTTGGCGGCCATTTGCCAGTGTACCGCTCACCTGCCTCAGGTGACCGTTAGGTAGGTTTCGGGAGAACCTCTTCAGCCTTCGCTGTCTGACCTGCCATGAAGCCGAGAAGCCTTGAAATACAAAGACAAATTCTTGTTCTGGAAGATGATGCGGGCCAGCGCGAGCTGCTGACCGAAATTCTCACCGAACAGGGCTTGGATGTCGTGGCGGTCGCTTCCAGTGACGAGGCCTTGGCGCACATGGACACCCGCGGCAGCGATACCAAGATGGTCATCGCCGATGTCAACGTGCCGGGCATGCTGGATGGCCTGGCCTTCGCCCAGCTTGCCGCTGTGAGCTGGCCGACGATCCCCTTCATCATCATCTCCGGCTACATCGACCAGGATCTTGCCATCCTGCCGCGCCGGGCGGCCTTCCTGCCCAAGCCCTGGAGCGTGGCCGACCTCAGCCAACTGGTCGAGAGCCTGCTGCCGCGTCGCTAGGGGCCTGCTTCATGGGTGGCGCAACCTGTCCGAGCCGGCCTGCCGCCCTGATCTGGTCATGCCTCCTTTCGTCCCCCGAATAGACGCGCTCGTCGGCAGTGCCCCGTTTCGACTGGCCAAATGATATGACGTCCGTCGGCATGCCTGTTTTACAGGGAACCAAAAGCGCTGAACGCTATCAATGTGCCATCTATTCCCGACTGGCAAGGAGCGCTTCATGGACGCAGTCATCACCCAGATTTCTCAGATCACCGATTGGGAATTTCTCATTGCGCTGGAGCGCAGCCTGGAAAGCCGCGGTCGCCTCGACCTGGCCGCGCGCGAAGCCCTCGAACGCCAGGGCAGGCTGCTTTCGCGCCGCTACCTGATGCAGAAGGGCAAGCTCGGCAACGGCCCCTTCACCCCGGTGGAAAACGAGATCCTCGACGTCCTGGCCACGGCCACGGCCGCCCTGCGCCGCAGTCGGCGCCTGCCCCATAACATCGTCAAGACCCTGCGTGCCGGTGGCCTGATCGAGGCGGTCGAGCGCAACGTCTGCCACGCCGGCGCCCTGCAGTGCCGCACCGACTTCGAAGCCGACGGTATTCCCCGCGGGACCCTGGAGCGCATCGTCGATCGCAATCCCCAGGCCTTCGGACTGGAAGCCCGCCGCGCCGCCGCGCGCTACATCGCCGAGCAGGAACCGGCCTTCCGCGCCGCCGGCTGAGCCTCGCCATGGCCGCCTGCGGGCGGCCATGGCGGTTCGAGAGCAGGCTGATCGCCGGCCTGTCCCGTGCTACCGTTTCCAAGCCCCCAGCCGAAACGAGCCCTGTCATGGCCCTCGCCGATAACCTGCTGGCCTTCACCCTGGCCGCGTCCCTGCTTACCGTCACACCAGGCCTCGATACCGCGCTGATCCTGCGCACCGCCGCCGTCGAAGGACGCGCCCAGGCCTGGCGTGCGGCCCTGGGGATCAACGCGGGCTGCCTGCTCTGGGGCGCCGCCGTGGCCTTCGGCCTGGGCGCGCTGCTGGCGGTCTCGGAACTGGCCTATACGCTGCTGAAGTATTGTGGCGCCGCCTACCTCTGCTGGCTCGGCCTCAACCTGCTGCTGCGACCTCGTACGACCCTCACGCCAACGGCAGGCGAGGGCGGCACAGACTCGAATTGGTTTCTCAAGGGGATGCTTGGCAATATCCTCAATCCCAAGGTCGGCATCTTCTACGTGTCCTTCCTGCCCCAGTTCATTCCCCAGGGCCAACCCCTGATCGCCTGGACCTTCGGCCTGGTCGCCATCCATGTGGCGCTGGGCCTGCTCTGGTCCCTGACACTGATCGGTGCCACTCGCACCCTGGGCGAGGCCCTGCGCAAGGCCGCGGTGGTCCGCTGGCTGGATCGGATAACGGGGGTAGTCTTCCTGCTGTTCGCCGCCAAGCTGGCGCTAAGTCGGCGGTAGAGAGGGGGAGAGGCGCTTCTGAGCGGGCGCCAAAGCCAGACGCCGGAAACGACAAAGCTCGCACTTGGCGGGCCTTGGGGTGCAAGCTCGCAGGTGGATGCGCCTTCTAGCCAAGGTCCCGCCCACCTCCAGGCATCGGCGTACCAGCCAACGACTCGATGATCCTGCATTCCGCTATGGTCCCGCCGTGGCAGCACGCCAACAGCCGCTGCAATTCGCTCTCCAGGGCTTGCAGATCGGCAAGCCGCTGCCGCACCTGCCGCAGGTGTTCTGCCACGAGGCTATCCACGGCAGCGCAAGGCGCCTGCTGCCGATCCGCCAGGCCGAGTAGCTCCCGGACTTCATCCAGGCTGAAGCCCAGCATGCGGGCACGTCTGACGAAGAGCAGCCGATCCCGTTCGGTCGGGCCGTACAGCCGGTAGCCGGACGCAGAGCGCGTCGAGGACGGCAGCAAGCCTTCCTTTTCGTAGTAGCGGATGGTGACGGTCTTGGTATCCGTGGCCTTGGCCAGCTGACCGATGGTGTACGTAGGAGCGTTCATGGCCTTGACCTTATAGCGACTATAACCTTCAGCCTAGGGCAAATCCTGAGTGTTGCCGAGAGAGTGCCGTGGACAGTTGCTGCGAAGACAAGGCCAGCGAGCTGGCTCAGCTGCGAGGTCGCCAGAGTCGCGTGCTCTACAGTGTGCTGGCGATCAATGCGGTGATGTTTTTGGTGGAGTTCGCGGCCGGTTGGCTGGCCGGCTCGACGGCGCTGCTCGGGGATTCCCTGGACATGTTCGGCGATGCCTCGGTCTATGCGCTGACGCTGTTCGTGCTGCATCGAAGTGATAGAGCCCGCGCTGGTGCTGCCCTGGTGAAAGGCGGCTTCATGCTGCTGTTCGGCGTGCTGGTGATCACGGACGCCGTGCGCAAGGTGATCCTGCAGGAGTTGCCCCAGGCCGACTGGATGGGCACGGTCGGACTCGTCGCACTGCTCGCCAATACCTACTGCTTCTATCTGCTGTACAGCCATCGCGCGGACGATCTGAACATGAGGTCCACTTGGATCTGTTCACGGAACGATCTGGTCGCCAATACCAGCGTGGTGCTGGCTGCCATCCTGGTGGCTGTCACTGGCAGCCTCTGGCCAGACGTCCTGGTCGGTCTGGCCATCGCCGCGCTGTTCCTGCACTCGGCCTGGCAGGTCAGTCGTGAAGCCTACCGCGCGTGGCGTATTGCTTCGGAAGGACAGGGAGTGCCAGTGCAGGAGCTGCAAGCCGCTCCGATGCAAGCGCCGCCGGTGCCTTCCTGCTGCGGCGGTAAGACGCCAGCGGTCATCGTTGAGCCTGGCCAGCGCGCTCCGGCTGCTTCGTGCTGCGCCTCTGACAGCAAGGGGACTCTTGAAGCCGTGGAAAAGCCAGGCCGCCCATAGGCGGTCTGTCGCTGTGCAGGCAGGGGCGGACAAGGCGATCTCGTCGCCCCCTTGGGGCGCGGACAATCCACCGCCGAGACGTCCGCTTCTCGGTTTGGCATGCCGGAGAACAAGACGAGTGCCTGCCGGAGCAGTCATGCAGGAGAGAAAAGAGGCGAGCATCGCCAGAGCAAATAGCTAAACGTCAGAAACAACAAGGCCCGCACTGGGCGGGCTTTGGGGTGATCCTTGCGGATCAGATTGGTCGGAGCGACTGGATTCGAACCAGCGACCTTCTCGTCCCGAACGAGACGCGCTACCAAGCTGCGCTACGCTCCGTAATGGATGGCGCGCATTCTACCTAAAACTCATGCAAGCACAAGGGGTTAGGTAAAAAAATCGCGCCGGGCAGGAATCAGAGCTCCTTGATCGTGCGAACCTGGTCCTTGTTGATGCGGGTCGGCTTGCCGTCGAGCTGCTTGAACGTATAGAAACCCGAGTCGTCATCATACTTCGGCGTGTCGGTGGCCTGGATCTCGCGGCCATCGTTCAGGGTGATGACGCTGGGGGTGGAGCAGCCGGCGAGCAGGGCGCTGGCGACGACCAGCAGGGCGGCGGGGAGCAGGTGCTTGTTCATGTGACGGTCTCCTTTCTTGGCAACCAAGCGGGCTTAGGACCGCGGGTGCGGGGCCGAGTTCGTCCCGGAACCGCTGGGTCACGCCCTCTGGCCTAATGGTTCGCCAGGTTCAAACCCCGTTTTCCAGGGCCGCGGGATCGTTGAAGTTGGCCAGACGGACATCGTCTTCGGCGAAGTCCACGGCAGTCAGGCCCAGTGGCAGCAGGGCGCCTCGCGGACTGCGTTCGCCGTCCGCCCAAGCCTGGCGCAAGGCGGGCAACAGGCGCCGGGGCAGGGCGCTGAACAGCGGTTGCCAGTAGCCACCCTGACGCGCCATCACCGGGCCCGCGCTCGCCTGGGCCGCAGCGAGCAGCTGCAGGGCGAGGGCGGCATCTATTCGCGGTGCATCGCAGGGCAGCAGCAGCACCCAGTCATGCCGCGCCACGGCGAGTCCGGCGAGGATGCCGGCCAGGGGACCGGGAAAGTCCGGTTGCTCATCGGCCACCAGCTGGTCGGCCCAGAGGGCATAACGCGGCGCATTGCGGTTGCAGGAGATGACCAGATCATCGGTCAGTGCCCGCACCGCAGCCTGCACCTGGGCCACCAGCGGCTGGCCCTGCCATTCCACCAGGCCCTTGTCGCGCCCACCCATGCGCTGACCGCGACCGCCGGCCAGAATGAGGATGGAGGAGGGGAGCAGTGGCATGCAGGAGGCCTCGGGCTTGCGGACGCGGGAAACGGGTGGCCATCCTAGCCCGGTTTCACCGCTGGCGGCTGACCAGAGCGGGCTTTATCCGGGCGGGACGGCTGGGCTAGACTCGAGCGCGTCCCGTGCAAAGGGGCGTGCTAGACACCTTTGATCCCTGCCGCGCGGTGGCGGGGAGTCCCTGCCCAGAAGGAGTTTGCAAACGATGAAGACGATGCTGCTTTCCGCTTTGGCCCTGGCTGCCTTGCCCGCCTTTGGCACCGGCGGTGGTGAACCCCCTGCGATCAAGGTCACCTTTGGCCAGCCGACCGTCCGGCAGAAGCTGTTCTACGAGAAGCTCTACGAGAAGAAGCCCTATCCCGACGCCACCCTCTATTACTACAGCAATGGCGTCTACAAGATCATCTCGCCCGGCGAAGAGCACTATGGCGTCTACGTGGTGCACGGCAAGCTGACCGACGACAAGTACCAGGTGGATTTCATCTCCCTGCCCTCCGCGGACTGGGGCGGCAAGACGGCCCGGCATTTCCTCACGTTCGATCGCAAGGCCGGCACCTTCACCCAGCAGGCGACCTGGGAGGAAGACCCGAACATCGCCCCGCAATACGGTCGCTTCAGTCAGGATGCCAACGACATCGCCGACCCGCGTCCCATCAAGTGGGAGACTCACGCCGAAGGCGAGCAACGCCAGCGCTAGGTCACGCCAGCGGCGCCCGCTCGGTTGAAGGGGCGTCGGCTTTTCCTCTAGGCTGTGATGATGCAGCCTTTTCGGATCTTCACGTCGATCGGGGTCGACAGCCGCCCTCACTGTCGGAGCGGCCACCTTCCGGTCGCTGCCAGTCCAATGCTCACCCCCTTCGGGAAACCCGCTGCCCGTCCAGCGGTCTTCCGCTGCACCCTTTCCTTCGCACTCTTCGGAAGTCCAACCAGATGAGCCACAAAGCCGAGGCGGTTTTCGTACCGCTGAACATCGCTGTCCTGACGGTCAGCGACACCCGCACCTTCGAGACCGATACCTCGGGTCAGCTGTTCGTCGACCGCCTGGAGGCCGCCGGCCATTTCCTCGCCGACCGCGTGCTGCTCAAGGATGACCTCTACAAGATCCGCGCCCAGGTCGCCCACTGGATCGCCGAAGACCAGGTGCAGGTGGTGCTGATCACCGGCGGGACCGGCTTCACCGGGCGCGATAGCACCCCGGAGGCCGTCGCCTGCCTGCTGGACAAGCAGGTGGATGGCTTCGGCGAACTGTTCCGCCAGATCTCCGTGGCCGACATCGGCACCTCCACCGTGCAGTCCCGGGCGCTGGCCGGCCTCGCCAATGGCACCCTGGTCTGCTGCCTGCCGGGTTCGACCAACGCCTGCCGTACCGCCTGGGACGGCATCCTCGGCGAACAGCTGGACAACCGTCATCGCCCCTGCAACTTCGTGCCGCATCTCAAGCAGGCCGAGCCCTGCGGGCCACGCGGATGAGCCTGCTGGCGCTGGAAGAGGCCCTGGCCCGGCTGCTGGCCCTGGCGGCCGAAGACGGTCCCTTGCCCCATGAGCAGGTGGCCCTGGAAAACGCCGACGGGCGTATCCTGGCCGCGCCCCTGGTAGCCGACCTGGATCTCCCGCCGTGGGACAACAGTGCCATGGACGGCTATGCCCTGCGCCTGGACGACTGGCAGGGCGAGCCGCTGCGGGTCTCCCAGCGCATCTTCGCTGGCCAGGCACCGGCGCCCCTGGAGCCGGGCACCTGTGCACGCATCTTCACCGGCGCGCCCGTCCCGGCGGGTGCCGACTGCGTGGAGATGCAGGAGAACACCGAGGTGCTGGACGACGGTCGGGTACGCTTCGTCGAGCAGCTGCGGCCAGGGCGCAACATCCGTCGCCGTGGCAACGAAGTCCGGGTGGGTGACGAGGTGCTATCGGCCGGCACTGCCCTGGGTCCGGCGGAGCTGGGGGTCGCCGCGGCCCTCGGGCGTGCCCAGCTGAACGTCTTTCGCCGCCTCAAGGTCGCGGTGCTGTCCACCGGCGATGAACTCGTGGCGCCCGGACAGCCGCTCGGTCCGGGGCAGATCTACAACAGCAATCGCGTCCTGCTCATCAGCTGGCTGCGGCGGCTGGGTTGCGAGGTGTCGGACCAGGGCATCCTGCCGGATGATCTCGCCGAGACGCGCAGGCGGCTGGGCGCGCTGCAGGCCGATCTGATCCTTTCCACGGGCGGTGTCTCCGTGGGTGAGGCCGACTATCTGGGCCAGGCCCTGCGCGAAGAAGGCGAGCTGACCCTGTGGAAGCTGGCGCTCAAGCCGGGCAAGCCGCTCACCTGCGGACGCTTTCGTGGCATTCCGCTGATCGGCCTGCCGGGCAATCCGGCGTCCACCCTGGTGACCTTCGGCCTGCTGGCACGGCCCTATCTGCTGCGCCGGGCCGGCAAGATCGACGTGGCACCGCTGAGCGTCGAGGTGCCGGCGGGGTTCGACTGGCCGCGTGCCGGTGCGCGCCGCGAATACCAGCGGGCGCGGCTGGAAGATGGCCGGGCGGTACCCCATCGCAACCAGGGCTCCAATGTGCTGCAGACGGCGGCCTGGGCCCATGGCCTGGTGGAGATCCGTGAGGATCGTACCTTCGCCGCCGGTGATCCGGTGCGCTTCATCCCGTTGGCCGAATTGCTCAAGGCCTAGCCAACCGGCAGTCAGGACTGAACGTGGCCGTTGGGCCACAGTCCTAGTCTCCAGATTCGCTCGCCGGGCGCTGCCCGGTACCTGACGCGGCATCTCGCCGCGCAGAGCCAACCTTGGACGACAGACATGACGACGACAGGCACCCTGGCTGACGCAGCCCTGGTCATTCTCAATGGCAAGGAAACCGGTAACGAGGACGTTCGGGAGGCCATTCTCGAACGGCGTGCCGCCGGTCATCGCATCGATGTGCGGGTGACCTGGGAAGAAGACGATGCCGCGCGCTTCGTTGAGCAGGCGACCCGTGAAGGCTATGGCACCCTGGTGGCGGCCGGTGGCGACGGCACCCTGCGCGCCGTGGCCGAAGCCATGGCGCAGAATAACAGCCAGGCCCGCCTCGGCCTGCTGCCCTTGGGCACCGCCAACGACTTCGCCCGGGCGGCGGGTGTGCCGGTGGAGCCTGCGGCGGCCCTGGCGCTGCTGGATGGGCCGACCAGTGCCATCGACCTGATCGAGGCGGAAGGCCAGCTGTTCCTCAATATGGCCACCGGCGGCTTCGGCTCCCAGGTCACGGCCAATACCCCCGGCGAACTCAAGCGCCTGCTGGGTGGCGCGGCCTACTTCCTCACCGGCCTGACCCGCTTCGCCGAGGTGCATTCGGCCCATGGCCGCTTCCGTGGTCCCGGCTTCGAGTGGGAGGGTGAATTCCTCGCCCTGGGCATCGGCAACGGTCGCCAGGCCGGCGGTGGCCATGTGCTCTGTCCCACCGCCGTGGTCAACGATGGCCTGCTCGACGTGGGCATCCTGCCGGCGTCCCAGGACGTGCTCGGCACCCTGGGCGAATTCCTCAGCAAGGGCTTCAGCACCGAAGAGATGTTTATCCGCGCGCGCCTGCCCTGGGTGGAGCTGGAAGCCGCCGAAGGTCTGGACATGAACCTCGACGGTGAACCGGTCAAGCGAGACCGGGTGAGATTCGAGGTACGTCCGGGTATCCTGCAGGTCTGTCTACCGGTGGATTCGCCCCTGCTGGGCGCGACCGCCGGCTCCCTGGCCGAACCGGCGGCGACGTCCTAAGAAGGTGTTCACGATCTCGCGAGCTAGAGTCAAACAAGGCGAAAAGGCCTGAGGAAGCGGAGTTTACGAGTTGTAAATGAGCATTCCGATGGGGCTGGCCCTCCAGGGCCTTTTCAACGCAGTTTGGCCGACGCGCAGCAGATCGTGAGCAGCTTCTGATCAGGTGGCTGCGGAGGTTACGTTGGAAATACTGATCAATGCGGGAATCGTGCTGGCCACCGTGGCGGGCATGGAAGCCTTCGCCTGGTGGTCGCACAAGTACATCATGCACGGCTGGGGATGGGGCTGGCATGAGTCTCACCACCGCGCCCGGACGGGCTGGTTCGAGAAGAACGATCTCTATGCGGTCGTCTTCGCCGGCCTGGCCATCCTGCTGATCGCCCTGGGCAATGCCGGCTACTGGCGCCTGCAGTGGATAGGAGCCGGCATGACCCTCTACGGTCTGCTGTACTTCATCGCCCACGATGGCCTGGTGCATCAGCGCTGGCCCTTCCGCTACATCCCGCGCACCGGCTATCTGAAACGGCTCTATCAGGCGCATCGCATGCACCATGCGGTGGACGGCAAGGACGGCTGCGTGTCCTTCGGTTTCCTGTTGGCACCGACCACCCAGCAGCTCAAGCAGCAGTTGCGCGAGATACACGGCGGCGCCCTGGATTCCTCACGCGAACGCAAGGCCCGGGATCAGGCGCAGGAAGAAGTGGACTAGGCGGGAGCGGAAGCGCCTCCAGGGAGGCGCTAGACGGGATCAGGCGATAGCGGGAGTGTCGTCGTAGGCAGCGAACAGTGAATGAGCGTACTGGCTGCGCTCGCTCTCGTTGCGCAGCAGATCGATGAACTCCTTGGCCGGCGGGTTCAGGGTGCCCGCTTCGGCGGCGGTGACCACCTGGGCCTGTTCACCAGCCGCCAGTTCGGCGAAACCGGCACCTAGCCGCTCGGTGCAGTAGCTGTTCACCACGGCCAGGCCGTCACGCAGCAGATCGCGCAGATTGGCACCCTGCTGGACCTGGGCCTGCTCGTCGAAGGGATCGACGATGTTGGAACGGTCGCCGTGGGCGTAGGGGGTCAGCATGTGGCGATCGATGAATTCGGGCAGGCGGGTATCGGCCTGTTCGCTATCGGCCTGCAGGTGCGCGCAGAGGGCGACCAGGGTACGCCACTGGATGGCGTTGAAGAATTCGGGCTTGTAACCGGACTGCGCGTTAGCGGAAAGGCCAAGGGCAAGTAGTGACGAGGAGGCAGCGAAGCGATCGTTTGAAACAGCCGTTTCCGTCTTGTGCATGTGCAAATCCCATACTCGTAGGCTGACTACCGGATGCAGCGCTCTGGCTCAGGCATCCATCCATCCGCGGCCCGCGAGGGGTCGCTTTAATCCGACCCGTTTATCGCATAAAAGTTTGCTGTTGGGCATCCCCGAGATGCACGCAAATGTGACCGGGGCGCGATCACTGGCGTCAGCGCCGCGGTCGGGTCCAGAGCTCGGTCGGGCGTGGCTCGTCGCGCTGGTGACGGGAGAGCATGGCGCGCGCGGCGCCGCGGCAGACCAGGCGCAGCTTGTCGGCGGTGCTGGTGCTGACGCGCTGGTCCCAGGCATGGCTGCCCAGTTGCAGCACCTGGACGCCGATCTCGCGGTAGACGCCACGGGCGGTGGCGATGGCCCAGGCCGAGCGCAGGGGCAGGGCGGCGATGCCCTGGCGTGCCGAGTCATAGTAGGGCTCGGCCAGGCGCACCAGCCGCTCGGCCAGTTGGGCGACCGCTTCGCGATGGCGCGGCTCCGCTAGTTCACCCGCCGGCACGCCGACTTCGTCGAGCCACAGGCGTGGCAGGTAGATGCGCCCGATACGGGCGTCCTCGACGATGTCGCGGGCGATGTTGGTGAGCTGGAAGGCCATGCCCAGGTCGCAGGCGCGATCCAGGGTTTCCTCGTCTTCGGCGCCCATGATGCGCGCCATCATCACCCCGACCACCCCGGCGACGTGGTAGCAGTACTCCAGGGTGTCTTCGAGTTCCACATAGATGCGTTCCTCGACATCCATGCGAAAGCCGGCGAGGTGATCCAGCGGCAGCGCCAGGGGAATGCCATGGCGCCTGACCACCCGCTGGAAGGCGGCGAAGGCCGGATCCTGCAGCGGCTCATCGCCGTAGGCGGCGCGGGTCAGGCGTTCCAGTTCGGCCAGGCGTTCGCGCCCGGCGCGGCGATCGCCCTCGACCTGGCCATGGCCCAGTTCCTGGCCATCGATGACGTCGTCGCAATGGCGGCACCAGGCATAGAGCAGCACGGCGCTCTCGCGGGTCTCGGGAGCGAACAGCTTGGCGGCTGCGGCAAAGCTCTTGGAACCGACGGCGATGCTCTGCTCGGCGTGGTCGACGACGTCATGGGTGGCTGGCATGGCTAACCGTGCTCCTCGAGGATGACGCTGGCGGTGGCCTTGGCTGAGCCGACCACGCCCGGGACGCCGGCCCCGGGATGGGTGCCCGCGCCGACCAGGTAGAGGTTGGGGATGACACTATCGCGATTGTGCGGCCGGAACCAGGCGCTCTGGGTGAGGATGGGCTCCAGGGAGAAGGCCGAGCCAAGGTGGGCATTGAGCTCCTGGCGGAAATCGGCCGGGGTGAAGATGCGCGAGGTGACCAGATGCTCGCGCAGGCCGGGCATGTAGCGCTCTTCCAGGTAGGCGAGGATCTTGTCGCGCAGGCGCGGACCTTCCACGCTCCAGTCGACGTCGGCATTGCCCAGGTGCGGCACCGGCGCCAGCACGTAGTGAGAACTGTGCCCGGGCGGTGCCAGCGACGGATCGGTGACGCAGGGCGAGTGCAGGTAGAGCGAGAAGTCGTCCGGTACGCCCGGGCCCTTGAACAGTTCGTCGATCAGGCCGCGATAGCGCTGGCCGAAGCAGACCATGTGGTGTTCGAGCCCCACCGGCGGCTGGCTCAGGCCGAAGTGGATGACGAACAGCGACATGCTGTGTCGCTTGCGCTTGAGGCGGTTGCTCTCGACCACGCCATGGGTGTGATGACCGAGCAGCTTGCGATAGGTATGCACCACGTCGGCGTTGGAGGCCACCAGGTCCGCCTCGAGCTGGCTGCCATCGGCCAGGCAGACGCCGGTGGCCCTATTGCCTTCGGTGAGGATGCGCTCCACCGGCGTGTTCAGGCGCACTTCGCCGCCGAGGTCGGTAAAGAGCTTCAGTAGGCCCAGGACCAGCTGATGGGTGCCACCCTTGGCGAACCAGACGCCCCACTTGCGTTCCAGCGCATGGATCAGCGCATAGATCGAGGAGGTGGCGAAGGGATTGCCGCCCACCAGCAGGGTGTGGAAGGACAGCGTCTGGCGCAGCTTCTCGCTCTTCACGAAGCGCGACACCTGGGTGTAGACGCTGCGCCAGGCCGTGAGCTTGGCCAGCTTGGGACCCGCGGCGAGCATGTCGCCGACCTTGAGGAAGGGCTTGGCGCCGAGACGGATGTAGCCTTCTTCGAACACCGCCTGGGAATAGGCCAGGAAGCGCTGGTAGCCGGCCACGTCGTCTGGCTCCAGGGCACGGATCTGCTCGTCCAGCCGGGCCTGGTCGTTGACGTAGTCGAAGCGGGTGCCGTCTTCCCAGCACAGCTGGTAGAAGGGGCTGACCGGCAAGAGCTCCACATAGTCGCTCATCTGCCGGCCGCTCAGGGCGAACAGCTCTTCCAGCGCCGAGGGATCGGTGAGGACGGTGGGGCCGGCGTCGAAGGTGAAGCCCGCCTCCTCATAGACGTAGGCACGGCCGCCGGGCTTGTCGCGGCCCTCGATGAGGGTGGTGGCGATGCCGGCCGACTGCAGGCGGATCGCCAGGGCGATACCGCCGAAGCCGGCGCCGATGACGATGGCCCGCTTGGGCCCGTTACCTTGGGTCATGGTGCTTCCTTGGACTGAGGGGGACGAGCCAGCGCGGCATCCAGGGCTGGTTTCAGCGGCACCGGCGGTTTGCCGGAGAGGATGCGCAGCCGATCGAAGGCGGTGAGGCGGCCGGCGTAGAAACGCTGGATTAGCGGTTCGCCGAGGCCGTAGAACCTTTGCATGACGCGCACCCGGTGCTCGGGACGGCCAGCGAGAAACAGCATGCGATTGAGCAGGCGAAAGAAGCCCTGTTGCTGCCAGCGCCCCTGGGCGTACTGCCGCAGGGAGTCGCGCAGCCTGGCGCTGGAGGTCAAGGGTTGCGCGGCCAGGTGCTCCGCCAGGCGCACCGCCTCCGGCAGCGAGTAACCGGTGGTGGGGTGGAACAGCCCCGCGGCCAGGCCAATGGGCGCGCCGGCGGTGACGTTGTCCCAATAGCGGTCGAGATCGCCGCCCAGGATGATGGGCAGCACGCCCTGTTCTTCGCGCAGTACCTCGGCGATTTCCCAGCCCTGCTGTCGGGCATAGTCGGCCAGGTGCTGGCGCAGGCGTTCCGCGGGGAGGCTTTCGCCGTCCGCATAGTAGGTGTCTTCGATTAGCAGCCGGTCGGGCGCCAGCGGCAGGCTGTAGACGAAGCGATAGCCGTCCAGCTGATCGACGGTGGCGTCCATCACGATGGGTTCGGCCAGGCCATGGGGGCGAACCAGGCGCACCTCCTGGCCGAGGAATTTCTGATAGCCGAGCCAGAGCGCCGGATCGGGTCGCGGCCCCCGCGCGTCGATCACGGCGCCGGCGGCCAGGGTGTAGCCATCGGCGAACACCACGCCATCGTCCTGCAGGCGCAGCACCTCGCGGCCCAGCAGTAGGCGCTCGGCCGGCAGCCGGGCGCTCAATACCTCATGGAAGCGTTCGGCGCTGATGCTGGCATAGCCGCTGCCGAGGTGCCGCTGGCGCTTGGGGAAGCGCACCTCGTAGCCCGGCCAACGGTGGGCGACCAGGGGCTCGATCCAGGCATGCTGCGGCGCGGTGAGGTCCGGCTCGTGAAAGGACCAGGTGTGGTTGCCGCCCAGCCGCGGACCGGCTTCCACCAGGCGCCAGTCCAGCTCCGGGCGGGTTTCCGCCAGGCGCAGGGCGAGCAGGCCGCCGGCCAGGCCGCCGCCGACGATCAGCAGGTCAGGACGCACGTTCGAGTCCTCGCCGGGCCAGGCCATCCACCAGGCGGGCGGCAGCCGCGACACCGCCGGCCGCCTGGGTAATGGGCACGAAGCGTTCGGCCGCCCGGCGATAGGCCGGGTCGGCCAGCACGGCGCCCAGGGCCTGGGTCAGGCGGGCCTTGCTGGCCAGGCGCGGTGCCAGGCAGATGCCGGCGCCGACCCTTTCCAGGCGGCGGGCGATGCCTGGCTGGTCGAACACCATGGGCAGGGCGAGCATGGGTTTGCCAGCCGCCAGGGCGTCCAGCACGGTATTGAAACCGCCGTGGGTGATGACTGCGTCGGCGCGGGCAATGGCCGCCTCCTGGGGCGCGAAGTCGGTGACCCAGGTGGCGCCGTCGTCCAGCAGACGGCGTTCGGCACTGGCCTCCAGACGTCCGCAGTGGGCGATCAGCACCTGGACGCCGAGTTGGCGACAGGCCTGGGCGATGCGGCGGAACAGCGGTAGCCGGCCACCCTGCAGGGTGCCGAAGGAGGCGAAGACGAAGGGCTGGCGCGGATCGATCTCCAGTTCCAGCCGTTGCTCACGCACTGCCGGCGAACGCAGCGGCCCGACCTCGTGAAAGTGCGGCGGCGGGGCATGACGCGGAAAGTCGAAGCCCGGCAGGCATTGGCTCAACTGCAGATACGGCGAGAAGCAGTCGTCGAGGGTCCGTCGCTCGCCGAGGCCGAAGGCCTGGGCCTGGCGCTGGATGACCTTGCCCTGGCCGCGCATCATCAGGTCGAACACCTGGGTGGCGCCCTGGACAATCTGCCGCTCCCGCTCGGTGCCAGGATAGGCGAAGGGCAGGGTGGGCAGCGGCAGGTGGGGCTCGCGATTCATCGGCACGGCGCAGGCCAGTGATGCATAGGGCAGGCCCAGGTGGTCGCCGAGCAGTCCGCCGGCCGGTTCCATCTGGTCGGCGATCAGGCAGTCGACCCTGAGGTCACGCAAGGCGGCCGGGCCTTCGCGGCAGAACAGTTCGGTATTGCGCGCCATGTCGGCGATCACGCCGAATACCGACCAGGGCTTGTTGCTGGCGGTCCGCGCCAGCAGGGGCGCCAGGCTGCCACGTGGATGGCTGGTCGCGCCCAGGGCCTGGAACTGGATGCCTGCTGGCAGCGCCCGATCGCCCACTTCCACCTGGTGCAGCAGGGTGACCCGGTGGCCGAGCGCGACCAGCGCCTCGCCCAGCACCAGATGGGTGGACAGGTGGCTCGGCAGCGGCGGCGAGATCAGGGCGACATGCATGGCGGCGTCCGGTCGGGTGTCGGCCACTATGGGCACCGCCGCGGCGCGGCGTCCAGCAGCTCGGCCTGGCGCAAGCCGGCCAGATCCGCCGAGCCGGTACAGAAGCAGGCGATGCGCAGCTGTTCGATCACCACCTGGAAATGCGCGATCACCGCCTCGGTGGATTCAGTGGCGCCAGGCAGGGCCGCAGCGGCCTGGCCGGCCAGGTCCGCACCAAGGCGGATGGCCTTGGCCACGTCGATACCGTCGCGGATGCCGCCCGAGGCGATCACCGTCGCCCGGGGGCAGGCGGCGCGCACCTGGCGCAGGCTCTCGGCGGTGGGGATGCCCCAGTCGGTGAAGGCGCGGGCGATGGCGCGCTGCTGCTCGTCACGGGCGCGTTCGGCTTCCACCGCCGCCCAACTGGTGCCACCGGTTCCGGCGACATCCAGCACCGCCACGCCAGCCTCCAGCAGTTGCGTGGCGACCCGGCCCGACAGGCCGGCGCCGACTTCCTTGACGACCACCGGCACGGACAGTTGTGTAACCAGATTTTCCAGGGCTGCCAGAATGCCGCGCCAGCGGCGATCGCCACCGGCCTGCACGGCTTCCTGCAAGGGATTGAGATGCACGATCAGGGCGTCTGCCTCGATCATCTCCACCGCGCGCCGGGCCTCGTCGAGGCCGTAGCCGGCCACCAGCTGCGCGGCGCCGAAATTGGCCAGCAGCGGCACGTCCGGCGCCAGGCGGCGCAATTCGCCGGTCAGGCCCTGATCGCCACCCTGCTGCAGGGCGATGCGCTGGGAGCCGACTGCCAGGGCGATGCCCAGGGTCTGGGCCGCCTCGGCGAGGTGGCGATTGATCAGCGCGGCCCGCTCTGGCCCGCCGGTCATGGAGCTGATCAGCAGCGGCGCGGCCAGGGGACGACCGAACAGGCGGGTACCCAGGTCGATCTCGTCGAGATTGAGCTCGGGCAGGGCGCAGTGCGTGAAGCGATAGGCGTCGAAGCCCGTGGTGACGGCGCTACGGGCCTTGTGGGGATCCAGCACGATGTCCAGATGATCGTTCTTGCGGCTTGCCAGTTCCCAATCCACCATGTCTTCTAGAGTCCGCCCTGAATGACCTTTCGTCGGTCGTTGTGGTCTGGTAGGGGACGACGGGTTCGCTTTGCGAAGACCTAATCCACCGAGGTGCGACCGTTCGTCGGTTCCACATATGGAGTATCTCGACTCATGGCGACCGTATTAGTGCCGAACGCGACAGACAATTTTGCCGCTTCGCTGCAGTGGCAGCGTACCCGTATCGACGAGCGTCTGGCAGCACTGTTACCAGCCGGAGGCGATCCGGTCGCCGCAGCGATTCGCTGTGGGGTCATGGCACCGGGCAAGCGGCTGCGTCCGCTGCTGATGGTGCTGGCCGCCGAAGACCTGGGTCAGTCCGACGAAGCCGTCCTCGATCTGGGTTGCGCCGTGGAAATGGTCCATGCCGCCTCGTTGTTCCTCGATGACATGCCCTGCATGGACGATGCCCGTCTGCGTCGCGGTCGGCCGACACTGCACGTCGAATTCGGCGAAGACGTCGCCATGCTGGCCGCGGTGGCCCTGCTCAGCCATGCCCTGCGCCTGGTCGCGGGCCTCTCCGGCGTACTGGCGGAAACCCGTACCCAGATGGTCTGCCAACTGGCCGATGCGGTCGGCACCGCCGGTCTGGTCTGCGGCCAGTACCATGACCTGCACGGTGGTCGCCAGACGCGTCCGGCCGATGCCATCGCCCTGACCAACCAGCTCAAGACCGGTGCGCTGTTTTCCGCGGCCATGGGCATGGCCAGTGTCACCCTGGTCACCACCGCCACGCAGCGCGAAGCCTTCCAGGTGTTCGCCTGCCAGCTCGGCCTGGCCTTCCAGTTGCTTGACGATCTCGACGACGGCAAGGGCCTGGGCAAGGACGCCGGCAAGGATGGCGACAAGTCCACGCTGGTCAGCCTGCTCGGCCGCGACCATGCTCAACGCCAGTTACAAAGTCACCTCAGGCAGGCCCGCGAGGCTCTGGCCCAGGCCGATTGCGCTGAGGGCGCCCTGGCCGCCCTGCTGGATATCGTCTTTCGTCCGCGTTAGGGCGAATTACTGGGCATTCGGCCCTCTAATCTCTCGATAACCCTGTTTCCGTGCGAGGAGTCCTGAGATGTCGAAGTGGAAAATTGCTTATAGCAACGTTGACGGCAATACCTCGGTGGTCACCACCGACGCTGACCAAAAGCCGGACATGGAGCGGGTCGCCCAGATCGTCCGTGACGATGCCCTGGAAGAGTACGACGACAGTGAGGTGCCACGGGACTACGACGAACCCACGGTGGCCCTGCTGGAGCGCCACGGCATCACCATCACCGGGATCACCGAAGAAGGCTGATCTCCTGGGTATCTGGCTCTAGCGCAGGGGCCAGATACCGCCATCCCCCACCACGAAGATCCGCCGCGCCGGATCGGGTGCCAGCAGGTGCCCGCCAGTGAAATCGCCGAAGGCCGGCAGGATCAGCACCTCGTCATTTTCCAGGCAGAAGCAGGGCAGGCGCAGCGCCTGGCGCCCACGGCCGTGCAGCCGAAAGGCCGGATGGATATGCCCGGCCAACACCGGCAGTCGCGGGTGCGGATCGGGTTCGTGCTGCAACGACAGGCCATCCAGCTCCAGCGGTTCGCCCACCACGTCGATGCCTAGGGCGGTGGGCGGATCTCCCGCGCGACGATCGTGGTTACCGCGGATCAACAGCAGGCGCAGATGGGCCTGGTGTTCCCGCCAGCGCTCCAGGGTGTCCAGGGTCAGGGGCGCGCGGGATTCCGGGGCGTGCAGGAAGTCACCGAGAAAGATGATCTCCTGGCAGTCGTAGCGCGCCAGCAGGCTGTCCAGCCGGGCGATGTTGCCCGCAGTGGTGCCGTGGGGTACCGGTTGGCCCAGGGCCCGGAAGGCCGCCGCCTTGCCGAAATGGATGTCCGCCACCAGCAACGCCCGGCG
This sequence comes from Pseudomonas sp. LA5, assembly GCF_028640825.1. Lineage (NCBI taxonomy): Bacteria > Pseudomonadati > Pseudomonadota > Gammaproteobacteria > Pseudomonadales > Pseudomonadaceae > Pseudomonas > Pseudomonas sp. LA5. The sequence continues at coordinate 18,682 of NZ_JAQYZY010000019.1, read as the reverse complement.
TGCCGGCCAATAGATGGCCTTTTCCGCGAGCAGCCAGAGTTCGACATCGGCGAGGATAAGGGAGTGATAGGCAGGCATGGGGTCTCCGGAAAGCGCTTCCTGCTCTGATGGCGGGCAGGTGTCAGGGTTCAGCCCTGTTGCAGGGTAGGCCTGTTGGCTAGCGCCCGCTCCCTGGGTGAGAAGGTTCGGGTGAGGGCGACCCTGACCCGAATTCTTCAGTGGAAAAGGCCAGGCCGTTTTCCACGCTGCGGGATACGCACCCGCGTAGGTTGGGTTGAGCGCAGCGAAGCCCAACAGCCCAATCCGGCATCGCCAACTCTGGGCTTCGAGCCAAACACAACCTATGGCCACCATTGAGCCAGGCCAGGTGCGCCGTCGCCGGCAGCCCGGTAAACTGACGGTTCACTAGAGTCCGGAGCGACCCATGTCGACATCCTTCGCCCAGATGCTGGAAAACATCACCCCCGATATCTACGAGGGCCTGAAGCTGGCCGTGGAGATCGGCAAGTGGCCGGACGGCCGCAAGCTCAGTCGCGACCAGGTCGAGCTCTGTCTTCAGGCAGTGATCGCCTACGAGGCCAAGCACCTGCCCGAAGACCAGCGGACCGGCTACATGGGTCCCCAGGAGTGTGCCTCCAAGTCGGTGCCCATCGAGAACATCCTGTTCAAGTCCGACGCCATTCACTGACTGTCCGCGCCTTACCCCGACGAGGTGCCCTTCGGCGACGAAGAGGCACCTCGCGTCTTTTAGAGATCGAGAAATTTCTACCGTGATGACCGAACTGGGCCGTGGCGCCCTGCGCAAGATGGCCGTGACCCTGGCCGACCCCGTCAACTATGCCTTTCGCCTCGATGAGCGCGAGGTGCCGGTCAATCCGCTGATCGGCCGTCGCGTGCGGCTCGAATACCTGGGTGCCATCCATTGCACCCATTGCGGACGCAAGACCCGCAAGAGCTTCAGCCAGGGCTACTGCTATCCCTGCTTCACCGCCCTGGCCCAGTGCGACAGCTGCATCGTCAGCCCAGAGAAGTGCCACTACGAGCACGGCACCTGCCGCCAGCCGGAGTGGGGCGAGGCCCATTGCATGGTGCCCCACATCGTCTACCTGGCCAATTCCTCGGGCCTCAAGGTCGGCATCACCCGCGCCACCCAGCTGCCCACCCGCTGGATCGACCAGGGCGCCTACCAGGCGCTGCCGATCCTGAGGGTGGCCACCCGCCAGCAATCCGGTCTGGTGGAAGATGTGCTGCGCAGCCAGGTAGGGGATCGCACCAACTGGCGGGCCATGCTCAAGGGCGTGGCCGCGCCGGAAGACCTGGTCGCGGTGCGCGAGCGGATCTTCGATGCCTGCGCCCAGGGCCTGGACGATCTCCAGGGTCGCTTCGGCCTGCAGGCGATCCAGCCGGTGGTCGACATGGCGCCCATCGAGATCCATTATCCGGTCACGGTCTATCCCACCAAGGTGGTCAGCCACGACCTGGAAAAGACCCCCGTGGTGGAAGGCACGCTGCTGGGCATCAAGGGTCAATACCTGATGTTCGACACCGGCGTGATCAACATTCGCAAGTACACGGCCTATCAGCTGGCCGTGTCCGCCTCCGCAGCAGAGATGTAAGGACGTAAGCCATGCGCACCGACCAGCCCCAGACCATCTACCTGAAGGACTACCAGGCGCCCGAGTACCTCATCGAGGAAACCCGCCTCCGCTTCGAGCTGCATGACGACCAGACCCTGGTGCATGCCGAGCTGCGCCTGCAGCGCAACCCGACGCGTGGCGCGGGCTTGCCGCCGCTGGTGTTGCACGGGGAGGAACTGGAACTGCTGGCGGTGGCGCTGGACGACCAGACCCTGGCGGCTGGCGACTACCAGGTCGAGGCGGGCAGCCTGACCCTGCAGCCGCAGGGCGAGGCCTTCGCGCTCAAGACCTCGGTACGCATCCATCCGGAAAGCAATACCGCCCTCGAAGGACTGTACGTCTCCGGCACCATGTTCTGCACCCAGTGCGAGGCCGAGGGCTTCCGCAAGATCACCTACTACCTGGACCGGCCGGACGTGATGAGCGTCTTCACCACCACGGTGGAGGCCGACAGGGGCAAGTACCCGATCCTGCTCTCCAACGGCAATCCCGTGGCCAGTGGCGATGCCGAGGGCGGACGTCACTGGGCCACCTGGGAAGATCCCTTCCCCAAGCCGGCCTATCTGTTCGCCCTGGTGGCCGGTGACCTCCGGTCCGTGGAAGACAGCTATCGCACCGGCAGCGGTCGCGACGTGACCCTGCGCATCTACGTCGAACCGGAAAACATCGGCAAGCTGCAGCACGCCATGGACAGCCTGAAGAAGTCCATGCGCTGGGACGAGGAGGTCTACGGCCGCGAATACGATCTGGACATCTTCATGATCGTGGCGGTGAACGACTTCAACATGGGCGCCATGGAGAACAAGGGGCTCAACATCTTCAACTCCAGCGCCGTGCTGGCCAGTCCGCGCACCGCCACCGACGCCGCTCACCAGCGCGTCGAGGCCATCGTCGCCCACGAGTACTTCCACAACTGGTCGGGCAACCGCGTGACCTGCCGCGACTGGTTCCAGCTGTCGCTCAAGGAAGGCTTCACCGTGTTCCGCGACGCCGGCTTCAGCTCCGACATGAATTCGCCCACGGTCAAGCGCATCGAGGACGTAGCCTTCCTGCGCACCAACCAGTTCGCCGAGGACGCCGGCCCCATGGCCCACCCGGTGCGCCCGGATCACTTCATCGAGATCTCCAACTTCTACACCCTGACGGTGTACGAGAAGGGCGCCGAGGTGGTGCGGATGCTGCACACCCTGCTGGGGCCGGAGGGCTTCCGCAAGGGCACCGATCTCTACTTCGAGCGCCACGATGGCCAGGCCGTGACTTGCGACGACTTCATCAGGGCCCTGGAAGACGCCAACGGCGCCGATTTCAGCCAGTTCAAGCGCTGGTACAGCCAGTCCGGCACGCCACGCCTGGCGGTCAGCGAGCAGTACGATGCGGCGGCCAGGACCTATCGCCTGACCTTCCGCCAGAGCTGCCCGCCCACCCCGGGTCAACCGACCAAGGAACCCTTCGTCATCCCGGTCCAGCTGGGGCTGCTGGACGGCCAGGGCCGCGACCTGCCGCTGCGCCTGGAAGGCGAGAGCGCGGCCCAGGGCAGCGACCGGGTGCTGTCGGTCACCCAGGCCGAGCAGACCTTCACCTTCGTCGACGTACCCGAGCAACCGCTGCCTTCGCTGCTGCGGGGCTTCTCCGCCCCGGTCAAGCTCAGCTTCCCCTACAGTCGCGAGCAGCTGACCTTCCTCATGCAGCACGACAGCGACGGCTTCAACCGCTGGGACGCCGGCCAGCAGCTGGCCGTGCAGGTGCTGCAGGGCATGATCGCTGGCGAGCCGCTGGACACCCGACTTGTGGAGGCCCTGCGTAGCGTGGCCGCGGATGATTCCCTCGATCCGGCCATGGTCGCCGAGATGCTGTCGCTGCCGTCCGAGGCCTATCTGGTGGAGCTGGCCGAGCAGGCCGATCCGGGTGCCATCCATGGTGCTCGTCGCCAGGCGCGCCGGGCCATCGCCGAGTCCCTGCGCGACGTGCTCTGGCAGCGTTACCGCAGTGCCCGTGAAGCCTCGCGCGCCACGCCCTACCAGGCCAGCGCCGACCATATCGCCCGCCGCAGCCTGCAGAACGCCGCCCTCGGCTACCTGATGCTGCTGGAAGAGCCGGAGGCGCGCGATGCCGCCCTGGAGCAATTCGAGCACGCCGACAACATGACCGAGCGCCTGGCCGCACTGAGCGCCTTGGTCAATTCCGGCTTCGAGCAGGAAAAGGCCGAGGTGCTGGCGCGCTTCTTCGAGGAATTCAAGGCCGATCCGCTGGTGATGGACACCTGGCTCAGCGTCCAGGCCTCCAGTCCCTTGCCGGGCGGCCTGGCGCGCGTCCAGGCACTCATGCAGAACCCGGTCTTCATCCTGAAGAACCCCAACAAGGTGCGGGCGCTGATCGGTGCCTTCGCCAACGCCAACCTGGTCAACTTCCACGCCGAGGACGGCAGCGGCTATCGCTTCCTGGCCGACCAGATCATCACCCTCAACCGCCTTAATCCGCAGATCGCCTCGCGCCTGCTCACGCCCCTGACCCGCTGGAAGAAGTACGGTCCCGCGCGCCAGGCCCTCATGCGTGCCGAGCTGGAGCGGATTCTGGCCAGCGGCGAGCTGTCCAGCGACGTCTACGAGGTGGTGAGCAAGAGCCTGGCGTAGGGCCATCCACAGGTTGGGTTGAGCTCCGCGAAGCCCGACCTCGCCCGCCTCTGCAAAGCCTGACGCCCAGCGTCAGGCTTTTTTTCGCCCAGCTTTTCTCCGCAGCCAAGGCTTCTGGCTCAGCCCGCGGACCGGCAGCGCATGCCCGTGCCCGGCAACTCGTCTCCGCTCTGGCGCCGCTGGGCTGATAGAAATGCTTTAGGCTGGCAGCTGTATTCAAATCAGCTGCAGAACGAGGCACCGCCGCCGACAGGGTGGGCAGGGTGTTTCGAACGGCACCCAGGCCCTAATCACCGGAAGAGAGCGGAGCGGCAGATGAGTCATGCACAGCTGATGGATTGGGGATTCGTCCTGATAACCCTGTGCAACATCCTGCTGATCGCCCTGGTGGTGTTTCTCCTGTGGCAGCGCTATGTCGCCAGCGACGCGTCGGCCAAGGCCGAGGGTGCCAGCGAGGAGCAGCCGTTGCCGGTTCCCGAAGTGCTCGAGAGCCCGCCTGCCGATACCCCGCCGCCGCCGCTCCCCGCCAGCAGCGGCCCGGCGGTGAACCGTAACGTCGATCTCTTCGACGAGGGCCCGGAAGAGGTGTACGACGCCAACTATCCCGAGTGGAAGAAGAGCGACGACCCCTACGTCGAGGAATTGCTGTCGCACCGCGAAGCCCTGGAGCTTAAGGTGGACAACATGGTCATGCGGCTGACCCGGGCGCACAAGGTGGTGACCGGCCTGCGCGCGCAGAATCGCGAACTGCGCGCTTCGGAGGCCCACGCCCAGCGCCTGCAGGAAGAGCTGACTCGCACCCAGACCAGCCTTGCCCAGCTGCGCCAGGAGCGTGACGCCCTGCTGGCCGAGCTACAGCCCGGTCGCAAGGCGGACTCGGCGTCCCGGCATCCGACCGACACGGGCGCGCCTTCCTCGTCCTGAACGGTGGTGTGCGGCGCCTGATTCGCCAGCCATCCCCTCAACCGTCGCATCCGTCGCGCTGCGCAACCGTTGGCGTGGCGTGCCCCTAGACTGGGGCTTCTCAGCACCTTCAAGGACGATTCTATGAAACTGCTGCTCCTGCTGGCTGCCCTGGTCGCCCTCGGCCTGTTCGCGATCAGCCTCTACAACGCCCTGATCACGGCGCGCAACGCCTATCGCAACGCCTTCGCCCAGATCGATGTCCAGCTCAATCGCCGATACGACCTCATCCCCAATCTGGTGGAAGCGGTGAAGGGCTATCTGCAGCACGAGCGCGAGACACTGCAGGCGGTGATGGCGGCGCGGCAGCAGGCGCAATCCGGTCTGCACCAGGCCAAGACCCGACCGGAGGATCCCGTCGCGCGGGCCGCCTTGGAGCAGGGCGAGCAGCGCCTCGGCAGCGCCCTCGGACGGCTGTTCGCCGTCAGCGAAGCCTATCCTGAGCTCAAGGCCAACGAGACAGTCCTGCAGCTGATGGAAGAGCTGAGCTCCACGGAGAATCGCCTGGCCTATGCGCGCCAGGCCCATAACGACGCGGTGATGGACTACAACAATCGCTGCGAGACCTTTCCCGGCTCGCTGGTCGCCAGGCGCTTCGGCTTCCGCCTGGCGCAGCCGCTGGCCCTGCCGGACGCAGACGCGCGTCAGGCACCGCGGATCAGCCTGAGCTGAGCGCGTGCGTTTCCTCGAGGACCAGGCCGCGGCGCGCCGGCGCACCCGGCTTTGTCTCGTCTTGCTGGCCCTGGTGGTGCTGGTCATGGCGCTGGCCAGCGCCGGCCTGGCCCTGGTGTTCCTGCCGCGGAAGGTGATCGACTATCTGGGCGGGCGCGAGGCGACGCTGGTGAAGACCGGCCTGACGTTCACCGGCGTCATCGCCGCGGCCTCCTGCTGGAAGGTCCGGCAACTCGCCCGCCTGGGTGGACAGGCCGTGGTCAGGCGGCTGGGCGCGCTGCCCCTGGACGATCAGGCCGACCCCACGACGCGCCAGTTGCACAACGTGGTGGCAGATGGCCCTGGCCGCCGGCATCCCGGTGCCGCGCCTCTACCTGCTGCCGGACGAACCGGCCATCAATGCCTTCATCAGCGGCTACGGACCGGCCGATGCGACCCTGTGCCTGACTCGCGGCGCCCTTCACCAGCTGACCCGCGATGAATTGCAGGGGGTGGTCGCCCACGAATTCAGTCATCTGCTCAATGGCGACATGCGCCTGAATCTGCGTCTGCTGGGCTGGCTGCATGGCATCAGCCTGATCGCCGACCTGGGGCGGGAACTGTTCTTCGATCGCAGCTCGACCACCGGCCGGGGCAGTGGCAGCCCCCTGCTGGGCGGGTTGCTGGGCACCCTGCTGCTGGTGATCGGCGGCTGCGGACTGTTCTTCGCCAATCTGATCCAGGCCGCGGCGGCGCGCTCGCGCGAGCGCCTGGCGGATGCCTCCGCCGTGCAGTTCACCCGCCAGCCCCAGGGACTGGCCAATGCCCTGAAGAAGATCGCCGCCCATCCGCTGCAGGGGCGGCTCTATCACCGCCGGGCACGTAGCGTCGCCCACATGGTGCTGGGCGATTCGGGCGCCTCTTGGTTCGCCACCCATCCCCCGGTGCTGGAGCGTATCCAGCAGCTGGAACCGGACTTTGACGAGTGGCAGCTCGAGCGACTCCGGGCCGAGGCCCTGCTGCCCATGGGCGTTGCCCATGTCGCGGGCAATCCGGCATTCGCTGCGCCGCCGCCGGTGTCCGCCGCGCCCCCGCTCGCGGCGGTAGCTACCCCCGCGCCCTGGCGGGACATTCCCGAGACCCTGCAGGCTTTCGTGCGGCAACCCCGGCAGGCGGCGGAGCTGCTGCTGGCGCTGGCCGCCAGCCCGTCGGTAGCCGACGGCGGGGCAGGGCAGCGCTGGGCCGACAGCCTGCATCCGTCGCTGCGCCTGCCGGTTGCCCAGCTGACCTTTCCGGCCATCCGCCAACTGCCGCGGCCGGTCCTACGCCAGCTGCTCGTCGACCTCAAGACAGGCTTCGCCGCTACGCCTGAGCTGGATCTCTCACGCTACTGTCTGGCGCGCATCATCCAGCGCCAGCTGATCGGTAGTCTGGCGCCCGGGCGTCAGCGACTGTCGGGGCGGAGAACGCTGGCCCAGGCCCGGGTCGCGGTGCTCACCCTCTATGCGGTGGCCGCCGAACAGAATCACCGGGACGTCCAGGCCGCTCGGCGGGCCTTTCTACTGGCCGTCGCCAGCACCTTTCCCGGCCTGCATTGTGCCTATGAGCCCCCGCACCCCTGGCGTCCGGCGCTGGACGGCGCCCTGGCGCGACTTGGCCTGCTGAGCATGGCGGCGCGCACCCTGGTGCTGGAGGGCCTGCTGTGCCTGGTCAAGGCGGACGAGCGCGTCCAAACCTCCGAGCTAGAGCTGCTAAGGTTATATTGTACGGTCCTCGAATTGCCGTATCCTGCGTTGGACGAATACCTTTCAGTTACCGATGACAAACTGTCGCAAAAAGGTCGCCGTTCAGCTGATACTGGCCATGTGATATCTGATGTGTGATCCATACTGGCGCCCGAGGCGAGTCATCGCCGAGGGATAACGCGGCGTTCATAATTCAGGGATGGAACATGAAGTTCCTCGTGGTAGACGACAGTCGAGCGGTCCAGACCATCATCAAGCGGATTCTGGCGAATACCGGCTACAGGGATATCGAATTGCGCGTGGCGTCCACCGGCGAGGAAGCCGTGGCGCTGCTGGAGAGCTGGACCCCCAACCTGGTGCTCACCGACTGGCACATGCCCGGGATGACCGGTCTGGAATTGCTCCAGGCGATCCGCCAGCGGGTGGGCGCCGATATCCATGTGGGCTTTGTCACCACCGAGTCCTCGGCGCGCAACATCGAGGCGGCCTACCGCAACGGCGCGGCCTTCGTCGTGACCAAGCCCTTCGTCCAGGAGACCCTGCAGCAGGCGGTGCTCACCGTGCTGCAGGACGGCGCCAGTGCCGAACAGGCCATCGAATCCTCCGGTCGCGAGAGCCTGCCGATCCCGACCCGCTTCAATCCCGATCCACAGCGTATTCGCCAGTTGCTCGGTCTGTCCTCCATCGTCTGCCAGATCGAGCCCATGGCGCCGATCCCGGTCGATCGTCTGGCCTTGCCCTATGTCATCGGCATCTATGGCCATCCGCAGAGCAAGGCGCTGGAGGCCGTCTGCCTGCTGGACCTCAATGCGGCCTGCATTCTCGGTGGCGCTCTGGCCGGGCTCTCGCCCGCCGCCATCCATGCGGCCATCGCCAGTGCGACCCTGAGCCGCGAGATCTACGAGAACGCCACCGCCTTCCTCGCCGACCTCAGCGGCATGATCTCCACCGGCAAGGGCGGGGCGCCGCTGGTGCTGAGCACCAGTCACCTGGTGCAGAAGCCCTTCGAAAAGCTCTACAGCCTCTGGCGGCAGAACAATGGGCGCGCCGACTTCAGCCTGTCCTTTCCCGGGCTCGGCGACGGTTTCATCGCCTTCCTGTTGAGCTAGGGAATGAACGACTCGCGCTTCGTCGAATGGGGTTTCCTGCTGGTCACCCTGTCCAACGTGCTGCTCATCGCCCTGGTCCTGACGCTGCTCTGGCAGCGGCTCTTTCCGCGCCCTGAAGCGGCTGGCGAGAAAAGCGAGACTCCCGAGCCCGGTGAGCCGCAGTCGCTCACCAGCCAGGCCGAGACCGCGGCCGGCCTGATCGACGCGGCGCGGCAGGCGGATGTCGAGCCCCTGGGTCAGGCCATGAGCGACAGCCTGGACCTGGTGGGCCGTCTCGACGGGGTCGAGGGCGACGACTATCCGGACTGGAAAAAGACCAACCAGCCCTATATCGACGACCTGCTGGCCCACCGCGAGAATCTCGAATTCAAGCTGGACGATCTCAAGTCCAAACTGGACCGGGCGCACAAGTTAATCACCAATCTGCACGTGCAGAATCGCGAGATGCGCGGCGCCGAGGCGAAGCTGCAGCGCCTGAGTCTCGAGCATGACCGGGTCCAGGGCACCCTGCTGGAAATGCGTCGCGAGCGCGATCAGCTCAAGGCGACGGTCCAGCGACTCGGCGAAGACCTGCTGCGGCTGCGACAGCAGCCGACGACCCCGGCCGTTGCGGCCTCGCCGGAACTGGATGGGCACCTGCAGGAGGAGCTGGAGACCCTGCGCGAAAGCCTCGAAGCAGAACGGGCGAAGCTGTCGCGGACCCTGGTGGAAAAGGAATTCATCGAGCAGGTGTTCATCGATACCGATGCCGTGACCGACAGCTACCAGGCCCTGCAGCACGAGCATGCCGCGCTGCAGGAGCAGTTGCAGGCGCTCCAGGCCCGCCTGGAGTCCGCTCAGTCGCGGTAGAGGGCGGCGAGGATGGCCTCCGGGAAGGGCCCGCTCATGCCGGCGATCGCGGTGTTGGTCAGGATCACCACGCTGAGCTCCCGCGCCGGATCGATGAACCAGGCATTGCCGTAGACGCCGCCCCACTGCAGGGTGCCGGGCGCCTGCGGGGTCCTGGCCAGCCGGGCATCGCGCAGTACCGCCGCGCCCAGGCTGAAACCCCAGCCCGGCGCATCGTCGCGTTGCAGCCCCGGGATCTGGTCTTCCATGATCAGGCGCTGGCTGGCCGGCGTGAGCAGCCTGCCCTGGCGGAGTGCCTCCAGAAAGGCGAGATAGTCGCCCGCGCTGCCCTGCATGCCACCGCCGCCCGAGGCGAAGGCCTGCGTCGAAAGGGCGCGCGCCGGCGAATAGAGGATGCCGCCCTTGGGCATCGGCAGCAGATAGGGCTCGCTCATGGGTTCGGGGCGCGGATAGCCGTCGCGATAGGCGGTGGCCAGGCGCTCGGCGTCGCTGACGTGGAAGCTCAGGTCGTGCAGGCCCAGCGGTGCGGCCACCTGCTGCTGGACGACCTCGGGCAGGGGCTGCCCGGTCGCGGCCGCCAGCACGCCGCCCATCACGTCCAGCCCGAGGGAGTAGCGCCACTGGGTGCCCGGCTTGAAGTCCAGCGGCACACCCGCCAGGCGCCGCAGATTCTCTTCCAGGGTCAGCGGAGCCCCATCCAGGCCGTCGGATACCCCGGCGCGATGATAGGGTCCGTTCGAATCTTCGCCGAAGCCGTAGTGCAGGCCGGCGGTATGACTGAGAAGCTGCGCCAGGGTGGGTACGGCCAGGGTGCCGTCGGCCAGCTGCGGGGTGAAGTAGGGCAGGTAGCGACTGACCGGGGCCTGCAGATCCAGGCGACCCTGGTCCGCCAGACGCAAGGCCGCCACGGCTACCAGCGGCTTGGTCAGGGAGGCGAAGCGAAACAGCTGATCTTCGCGCATCGGCCGCTGGACTTCGCGATCGGCGAAACCGGCCGCGCGCTGGTACACAACCCGGCCTTGGCGGGCGACCATGACCACCGTGCCAACGATGCGCTGCTGGGCGACGGCGCGTTCCAGGATCGGATCCAGGCGGGCGGCGAGGGTGGCGTCCTCGGCCTGGGCGAGGTTTGTACTCAGGCCGAGGCCGAGTGCGCTGGCGAGCAGTAGGGAAGACATCTGGTTTAAGCTCCTGGCGAAACGCCGGCGGCTGGACCGGCCAAAGGGAGGAATCCTCGCATGATTCGTGACATTTTGAAGATGGGCGATCCGCGCCTGCTGCGGGTGGCGCCGCCGGTAGCGGCAGAGCGCTTCGGCTCGGCCGAGCTGCACGGCCTTATCCAGGATATGTTCGACACCATGGCCACCGCCGGTGGCGTGGGCCTCGCGGCGCCCCAGATCGGCGAAGATCTGCAGCTGATGGTCTTTGGCTTCGAGCGCAATGCCCGCTATCCCGAGGCGGCGCCGGTGCCGCTGCAGGTGCTGATCAATCCGCGGATCGAGGTGCTGGACGCCCACGAAGAACTCGGCTGGGAAGGCTGTCTGTCGATCCCCGGACTGCGCGGCGAGGTGCCGCGGCCACGGCGGATCCGCTACCGCGGCGTGGATGGCGATGGCCGCGCCGTCGACCAGGAAGCCGAGGGTTTTCACGCACGGGTGGTCCTGCACGAATACGATCACCTCATCGGCCGCCTCTATCCTTCGCGGATCCAGGATTTCGCCCGTTTCGGCTTTACCGAGGTGCTGTTCCCCGAGCTGACGCCGGACGCCCAGCGCTAGGCGCCGGCCGTCTCCAGCTGCGCCCTGACGGCCGCCGCCAACTGGGCGAAGGGCACCGCGCCATCCAGTGCCCGAGCCGCTTCGACGGGCGCCCCGGCGGAGCGCAGCAGCAGCGTCGGCACGGCGGTGATGCCCAGGGCTTCGGCGCGATCCTCGGCATGCAGCACCAGATCGGTGTGATCGCCACGGGCGAGACTGGCTTTCAGCGCCTCGCTGTCCAGACCCGTGCGCCGCGCCAGCTCCAGCAGCACGTCCAGCTCACCGATATCCCGACCCTCTTCGAAGAAGGCCTGGAAAACCGCCAGATGGAAGGCGTCGAAGCGATCGTGCTCGCGGGCGAATTCCGCCGCCTCTAGCGCCAGGCGACTGCGCGGTTGTACCGGCGGTAGGCGCAGCACCATGCCGTACTCCGCCGCCATGGGATAGACGGCGCGATCCCAGGTCCGGCGCAGGTAATCGCCGGCAGGATCGAGGGTAGGGGTGGGCTCGGGACGCAATTCGAAGGCATGCCACTCGATGGCCAGCTGGTCGCCGAATTCCTCCTGCAGACGCGCCAGCTGGGGCAGCTCCAGATAGCAGAAGGGGCAGACGTAATCGCTCCAGACATCCAGACGAACGCGCGGGGTGGCGGTCATGGCAGTGCTCCGGAAGGGCATGGTGTCCGTCGGACCGCACCTGGGCGCAGATGTTCGGTAAAGCTGCCGATATCCCTGGGCAATCTGGTACCCGGTCAGCTCCTGTGGTCGCGAAGAGCCGCAGCCTGCGACCGGACAGCTCTTCATATCTGGAAATGGAATTGCCACCGGTCAATTGCGTGAAGTGGGCGGCGATCCGCGCTCCAGACGCTTGCCTTGAACCTGTTTCCGACCCCAGGTTCCTATGGCGGCACCCCTTCTTTCACGCGCTAAGGACTATCACCGTGGGCTATTTCCACCGCATCCTGACATTCCTTCGGCAAACCTTCACCTACGTCGGCTGGTCGGTTTTCTGGCTGCTGCTGTGGGACATCGCCGTTACCGCTGACTATATGCTGCTGGTGGAGAAACGGGCGGAGCTGCCCAATATCCCCCTGACGCTGATCGGCTCGGCGCTGATCGTGCTGACCAGTTTCCGCAATACCAGCGCCTACCAGCGCTGGTGGGAGGCGCGCACCCTCTGGGGTGGCATGGTCAACAGCTCGCGCAGCTTCACTCGCCAGGTGCTGACGCTCATCGACGACGGTGACGAGCATTTCAATGCGATCAAGACGGTGCTCATCGAGCGCCATCTCGCCTATGTGCGCTGCCTGGCCTGCCAGCTCAGCGGCGATCCCCTACCCAAGGAGGTGCGTACCTACCTGGGCAAGGAGGAGTGGTCGATGCGCAAGGAGACCAACAACTTCGCCAATGCCATCCTCAGTGGCTCCTCCAGCCTGATCGCCCTGGAATACCGCGCCGGCCGCCTGGACAGCATCCGCCTGGAGCGACTCGAAGCCACCTTCGTCGACATGTCCAACTGGCAGGGTGGCATGGAGCGCATCGCCAATACGCCCTTGCCCTATCCCTACGTGAACTTCCCGCGGCTGTTCATCTTCCTGTTCTGCGTGCTCATGCCCATCGGTCTGGTGGAAAGCCTGCAGTGGTACACACCGCTGGCCTCCACCGTGGTGGGCTTCATCTTCCTGGCGATGGAGAAGGTCGGTACCGATCTCCAGAATCCCTTCCAGCGCAGTCGGCACCAGATCACCATGGGCACCATCTGCAACACCATCGAAGGCAATCTGCGGACCATGTTGCGCGATGCGCGCGGGGGCTACGCCTCGGTCAGCGACATCGTCCGGGATTCGCGACTGACTTCACCGGAGCGGGATTCCGTCTGAGCAGGGCCCGGTGTCTGGCGGTCGCCAGCGCCGGGCACGCGCTTCATTTGAAATCCCACTGCATCTGCGCCGGGATGCTGATGTCCCGCGAGGAATGCACGCAGACATCCAGGTAGTCGGTGAAGCGCGGCGGAGCGGCGATGCCTTCGTCGAGCAGACGCTGGTTGTCGAACAGGTAGTTCAGATCGGCGAAGCCGCCGTACAGCTTGAGCGCCCGCAGCACCAGGCGCGGATTGGCCGGGCCGATGCGCTCGTTGAAGTCGGCGGCCAGCTCCTTGAGGTCGGCGCTGTCCACCTGGCGATAGCGCTCGCCGACCGGGGCGTCGCCCATGGCGCCGGCATAGGCCTCGTCGATTTCGCCGAAGGTGCAGGCGCCGGCGTTGCCCGCGGAGATGTGGTACAGGCTGTAGTTCAGCTTGGGCTTGAGCGCCAGTTCCACCAGGGCTTCGGCGCAGTAGTCCACCGGGATGACATCGATCTGCTCATCGAGGCCGCAGGTGAAGCGTTCCAGGGCGAAGCCCATGCGGAACACCCAGAAGATGCTGCCCGACGCCTTGCAACCCGAACGGCGATGACCTACCACGATGGAGGGGCGCGCCACCACCAGCGGCAGCAGCGGCAACTCGTTGCGCAGCTTGAGTTCGATGGCGGCCTTGGAGGCGGTGTAGTCCACCAGTTGCTGGTCCGGTTCGGGGAAATCCCAGGTTTCGGCGACCGGCGATTGGCGCTGCGGGCCGCAGGCCATGGCGGTGCTGACGTGCAGGAAGCGCTTCAGGCGCCGCGACTGGGCGCACGCCTCGGCCAGGGCGAAGGTGCCTTCGACGTTGACCGGCCAGATTTTCGGATTGCGCGAGAAGGAGGCCACCGCCGCGCAGTTGATGACCTCGTCCAGGGTCTGCAGGAGCGGCTTGGCGGCGTCGATCCAGTGGGTGTCGAGCAGGTCGCCACAGAGAATCTGTTCGGGCTTGAGCAGGGCTGCCAGGCGCTCGTCGATGTCATGGACGCGCAGATTCTGCAGCAGGCGCTCCAGGCCTTCCGCCGGGGTGGCGGCACGGACCAGGAAGCTCAGCCCTTCGACATGGCCCAGCTCCAGCAGACGCAGGGTGACGGCACCGCCGAGAAAGCCGGTGGCACCGGTAACGAGGATGCGGCGCGGCGCGGCGGTGAATTGAATGGAAGAGACGGGAAGCGACATGGCAGAGGCCCTGGTTGGCGGAACGTGGGCGTACCTTAAGGCTCGTCGCTGAAGGATTTATTAAGGCAGGGGAACCCCTCAAGGCTGGCGTCTTTCTAGATACCTGAGCGTAACGACCGATAACCGCCTGGAGACCCCCATGGAACTTCCCGTTCACGATCTGACGACCCTCTTCGAGCAACTGGGCCTGGACTCCGATCCGGCTGCCATCGATGACTTCATCGCCAGCCACTCCCCGCTGCCCGACGCGGTCAAGGTATCCGAAGCCGACTTCTGGTCGCCGGCGCAGAAGGCCTTCCTCAAGGACGAGATCATGGGCGACGCCGACTGGGCACCGATCGTCGACGAGCTGAACGTCCGTCTGCACAGTCATGACTAAAGCTACAGGGCTGGAAGCATTCAGCCCTGCAGACCCTTCCCTGTCCGGAGACTTACCATGAATGCCGTCCATGCCCAACAGCAGCCCAACGATCCGCCCGTCGCCGACGATGAAGACGAGGTGAGCGAGGAACAGCTCGACGAATCCGTCGAGGAAACCTTCCCCGCAAGTGATCCCATTTCGCCCTGATGGTTTCCTGGCGCCGCTTCGGCGGCGCTGACCCTACCCCTGATCCGCCTTTCTTGCACACTCGTCGTGCCGTTTTCCGCCGTTGACCAGCCTTTCCCGCCGCGACTGCTAAGGTAATGGCGTCGCGCACGCACCGCGACCGGGGTCGCACGGGCGATCCGATGGATCGTTCAACGCAGGGAATCCCATGATCAAGACCTTCTTCGCCACCGTGGCCGGCTCACTCTTTGCCTTGGCCATGCCCCTTGCCGTGGCCGAGCCCATCGTCATCAAGTTCGCCCATGTGGTGACGGACGATACGCCCAAGGGCCGCGGAGCCCTGCAGGTGCAGAAGTTGGTGCAGGAGCGGCTGGCCGGCAAGGTCCGGATCGAGGTCTATCCCAACTCCAGCCTGGTAGGCGATGCCGACGAGCTGGAGGCCCTGCGCAGCAATCGGGTCCAGCTGCTGGCGCCCTCGGTGTCCAAGCTCAACGCCCTGGCCAAGCCGCTCAGGGTCTACGATCTGCCCTTTCTGTTCGACAACATCGAGGCGGTCAAGCGTTTCCAGCGCCGCGACAAGAGCCGCGAACTGCTGGGCAGCCTGGTCCCCCACGGCATCACCGGGCTGGCCTACTGGAACAACGGTGGCAGGCAGCTCTCGGCCACGCGGGAAATCCACATCCCCGCCGACCTCAAGGGCCTGACCTTCCGCGTCGAATCCTCCGATGTGCTGGCGGCCTACTACCAGCAACTGGGCGCCCAGGCGGTCAAGCTGCCCTTCGCCCAGGTCTACGACGCCCTGCGCACCGGCAAGGTGCAGGGCGCGGAGAATCCCTGGTCGAATCTCCTGGGGCAGAAGATCAATACCGTGCAGCCCTATATCGTCGAGGACAACCACAGCTTCCTCACCTATATGCTCATCACCAACACCACGTTCTGGAACGGCCTGCCCTTCGAGATCCGCAGCGAGCTGGAGGCCATCCTCGAAGAGGTGTCCCAAGGGGTGAATCGCGATGCCGAAGCCATCAACGCCAAGGCGCGCGAGCGGGTGGTGGCGGCCAATACCAGCAAGATCCTGGTGCCGACGGCTGCCGAGCGCGATGCCTGGCGCGCGGCGGTGGCGCCCCTGATCAAGCGGTATGAAAGCGAAGTGGGCAGCGACGTCCTGCGCGCCGCCGAGGCCGCCAATCGGCGCTGAGATTGCACGGGCGTCCACCCCGGATTTGCGGCAAACTGGCACGGCGTCATCCTGACAACAAGAGGAATAGCCGTGCAGCACGCGGTCATCAGCGGTAGTGGGCTCTATACGCCGCCCGAAAGCATTTCCAACGACGAGCTGGTTGCGTCCTTCAATCAGTGGGCTGGCCAGTGGAATGCCGAGCATGCCGACGCCATCGCCCAGGGCAGCCTGGCGCCCCAGCCGGAATCCAGCGCCGCCTTCATCGAGAAGGCCTCCGGCATCCGCAGCCGCCATGTGGTCGACAAGGCCGGTATCCTCGATCCGGCGCGCATGGTGCCGCGCATTCCCGAGCGTTCCAACGACGAGCCGTCGATCCTCTGCGAGATGGGGGTCGCCGCGGCGCGCGAGGCCCTGGAACGGGCCGGGCGGACGGCCGCCGACATCGACGGCGTCATCGTGGCCTGTTCCAACCTGCAGCGCCCCTATCCGGCGGTAGCCATCGAGATCCAGGCCGCACTGGGTATCCAGGGCTACGGGTTCGACATGAACGTCGCCTGCTCCTCGGCGACCTTCGGTCTGCAGACCGCGGCCAACGCCGTGCAACTGGGCCAGGCGCGGGCGGTACTGGTGATAGATCCGGAGATCTGCACCGGCCATTTGAATTTCCGCGACCGCGACAGCCATTTCATCTTTGGCGATGCGGCCACTGCCCTGGTGGTGGAACGCGCCGACCAGGCGACCTCGGGGCATCGCTTCGAGATCCTCGGGACCCGGCTGTTCACCCAGTTCTCCAATAACATCCGCAACAACTTCGGCTTTCTCAACCGCGCGGCGGAGGAGGGCATGACCCACCCGGACAAGCTGTTCGTCCAGGAAGGGCGCAAGGTGTTCAAGGAGGTCTGCCCGCTGGTGGCCGAGCTGATCGCCAATCACCTCGCCGAGCTGGATATTCCTGTCGAGCGGGTCTCGCGCTTCTGGCTGCACCAGGCCAACCTGGCGATGAACCACCTCATCGTCAAGCGCCTGCTGGGGCGCGAACCCGAGCCTGGCGAGGCGCCGGTCATCCTCGATACCTACGGCAACACCAGCTCGGCCGGCTCGGTCATTGCCCTGCATCTGCACCACGAGGATCTGGCCAGTGGCAGCCTGGGCGTGCTCAGCTCCTTCGGCGCCGGTTACTCCATCGGCAGCGTGGTGCTGCGCAAGGTCTGATCGACGGCAGGAGTCTTCCCGGGAGGACCGTTGTCGGACCTGGGAAGACCTCTCGAGAAAGGAAGACCCCGTGTCGCCAGGAAGCCTGCTCCGGGTGCAATTGCGCCAGCTGTGCCCCACCCAGCCCGCGATCGGCCATGACCAGGTGCTGTACAAGCTTGGCAAGTACGCCTGCGACCGGCGCAAGCTGTTCGACGACTACTGCGAAGCCAACGGCCAGCACCTGAGTGGCGGCGTCCAGCCGAGCACAAGTCTCCGCTCGGCCGGCGACGCCTTGGGCGTCAAGCCGCCCGGCACCTATCCAGACGAAATGAAGACCGTGGTCATCGGCCCGGGACAGCAGCTCTACCTCACCGATGGTCACCACACCTTTTCCGCCTTCTGGGAGCACCCCGGCGGTGGCCCCGAGACCTCGGTGTGGGTCAGGGTCACCGATGACTTCAGTGGCGCGGCGAGCATGGCCGAGTTCTGGATTCGCCTGCTCGACGAGCGCAAGGCCTGGCTCAAGGACCCCCAGGGCCGCCCAATCCTCCCCGAGCAGCTCCCGGAAACGCTGGGCCTCACCGCCATGGCCGACGATCCCTACCGCGCGCTGGTGTATTTCACCCGCCAGATCGGCTACGACAAGCCGCGTACCCCGGACGGTCGGGTGCTGCCGTCGGAATTCCTCGAGTTCTACTGGGCCGAGTGGCTGCGCATGCTGCTACCCCTGCAGGGCTACGATCTCGATGATCGCAAGAGCTACGCCAAGGCTGTGGAGCAAGCCGCCCGTCTGATGGTGGCCAATCCCGGCATGCTGATCGGCAGCTCGGGGCGTACGGCGCTGGAGATGGGTGGCTATCGCGCTTTGGACAAGAAGGTCCTGCGCAAGCTCTCTGCCAGCGACGGCAAGTTCACCTACCTGCTGGCGGCCCGCGCCCAGCGTGCTGCCCTGGCGCGGGCGATCTAGCCGTTTTCCGGCTTAAGTGTCTGTTACTAGCAGGTTTTTTTCTTATTGGTGTTGACAGGGGAGGCCGGGCCTCTTAACATGCGCCCCGTCCTGACCGACGGGGCTATAGCTCAGCTGGGAGAGCGCTTGCATGGCATGCAAGAGGTCGACGGTTCGATCCCGTCTAGCTCCACCAAATTTCGGTTTCGCCCTTGGGGGAAATCGGTAGAAGGTTTCGTCCCCTTCGTCTAGTGGCCTAGGACACCGCCCTTTCACGGCGGTAACAGGGGTTCGAGTCCCCTAGGGGACGCCATATCAGTCACGTATCCCAGACGTGGCGAATGTTGTACACGGGGCTATAGCTCAGCTGGGAGAGCGCTTGCATGGCATGCAAGAGGTC